>DUBL01000135.1 GCA_012960345.1 Gammaproteobacteria bacterium
ACCGGCATACGATAGTCAGGGTCTGCGCCAACAAAACAGTCTTGTACAAACACTTCTCGACCCTCGAGGTAAGCGGTCATCCGCTCAAATAAGGCCTCGAAACGATTCGACTCGTAGGGCGCATTGACCTTGCCCCACCACACGGTGTCGCGGGTAGTGTCGTCACAAACGATAAATCTGTCATTGGCAGATCGACCCGTGTGTTGACCCGTCAACACCACCAGTGCGCCTTGACGCGATAACCTTCCCTCGCTCCGACGGAGAACATGCTCGTAAAGTTCTGCCGTTGACAGATTCCAATGAACCGACCCGAGTCCTCGCAGGCCCTGCGCCTCGAGGGCCATCCGACCCCTATTACCCATGTTGTCTTTCACTCGTCATCACAAAAGTTGATCCGTATAATGAAGTCCGAAGATACACCAGCTACCCGCGAAGCGCGAGGCCCGGTGTGTCGCATTACTCGACAGCCGCCCCCAACAGGGCAGGCGCCGAAAGACAAGTCACGAAGAGGGTGCCACCCAGCCTTCTGGCTCATCACCCCCATCACCAAAGAAAAACGCTTCCATCTGCGTCGCCAAATAAGTCCGGTGTGCTGGATCCATCGGACTGAGGCGCTTCTCATTAAGCAACATGGTTTGTCGTGCCAACCATTGCTCCCAACCGGGCTTCGATACGTTCGCCAGCACCCGCTCGCCCAGCTCGCCAGGCCAAGGGGCGAAGTCCAATGCTTCGGCCTCGTGTCCCAGCACAACGCATGTCACCGTCTTATTCAATTACCTGTCTCCATCTGTTGCAGCAGAAACCGGACGGGGCCTGCCAGCCCACCGTCGAAAGGTTCTCCGGGTTTATACCAGAGCAGGCCAGTACTTTGCATACGTTGTGTCAATCTTTTTGGCGCTCTCGCGGGTTGCGGCGTAATCGCCAGTTCGAAATGCGTGAAACTATGACGCAGCACCGACCAGGCAGACTCAAACAAGATTCCGGCCCCAAATTGCATTCGACACCAAGGCTCCAGCGCCTCCTCTACCGGACACTCCGGAAAACTCCATAATCCACCCCAAATTCCGGACGGCGCACGCCGCTCGAGCAACACCCGGTCCCGGCTGTCCTTCAGCATGATCATGACCACCTCACGCCGTGGCCGCGGGCGGGTTGGCTTGGAAGCGGGGTAGCAATGCACCTGATTCTGCTTGTGCGCCTTGCATCCACCGACTAACGGACAAGTCACACAACCCGGACGGCGGACGCAAACCATAGCGCCCAAATCCATGATGGCCTGCGTATAGGCAGCCACACGGCGCGTCGGCGTGTGCGCTTCCGCTAACGACCAGAGTCGACGTGCGACCTCGGCCCGACCCGACCAGCCCTCGACTGCGTGGTAACGCGACAACACGCGTTTCACATTGCCGTCAAGAATCGCGTGCCGCTGTCCGTGGCTAAAGGCCAGAATCGCACCCGCCGTGGAACGGCCGATACCTGGCAACACCACCACGTCATGAAACTGATCGGGGAAAACACCGCCGTGCCGCGCCACAATGACCTCGGCCGCCTGATGCAGATAGCGAGCCCGAGCGTAATAGCCAAGCCCGCTCCACTCGGCCAAGACCGCATCGAGTTTGGCGCTCGCCAACGTACTAATGTGGGGGAAACGCGCCATGAACCGTTCGTAGTACGGTATCACCGTTGTGACCTGAGTCTGCTGCAACATAATTTCTGAGATCCAGATTCGATAAGGATCCCGATCGCGTTGCCAGGGCAGATCACGTCGGCCTTCACGCCGGTGCCAACGAAGCAGTAACTTAGAAAAAGGATCAGCGTCAGCCATCAGGGGGTTGGGAGTTGATTGATCGGACCGTGAGTGTCATCAGCGCTCATCAAGGCACGCGTCAAAGTGTACTGCGCGAATGGAATGACTGGAGAGATGCTGACTTATAATGTTGATATGACGCAACTCTTCCGGTGGACAGCACTCTTACTCTGGGTGGTCACAGCGCCCGCAGGGGCGCAGGGCGTACTTTCTGGTCACGCAATGACCATGTTCGATAACGAAGTGCCCAAATATCCGCCTGGTTTTAAACACTTTGAATACGCCAACCCCGAGGCACCCAAAGGTGGCACCCTGCGGCTCGCTGCTGAAGGCACATTTGACAGCTTTCACCCCTTCATTCCTAAGGGCAACCCGGCCAGTACCGGTTCGGTAGAGACGCTGCTGGTCACCAGTGCCGATGAGCCGTTTACCGCTTATGGGCTGATCGCAGAATCGATGGAATGGCCCGAGGATCGATCATGGGTCATCTTCAACCTGCGCCCCGAGGCGCGCTGGCACGACGGCCAACCGATCACCGCCACGGACGTCACCTGGTCTTTTTCTACCCTGATCAAAACTGGCCGTCCGGGCTACCGGTTTTACTATCAGGCGGTAGAAAAAGCAGAAGCACTGTCCGAACACCGCGTGCGCTTTACCTTTAAAGAATCCGGCAACCGGGAGCTGCCGCTGATCGTTGGACAGTTGCCCATCCTGCCGCACCATTACTGGCAGAAGCGTGACTTTGCCCGCACTACGCTGGACCCACCGCTTGGCAGTGGGCCTTACCGTATCAAACGCTTCGAGGCAGGACGCTATATTGAACAGGAACGTGTGCCTGACTACTGGGGCCATGATCTGGCAGTCCAACGCGGACTCAATAACTTTGACCTCATCCGCACCAACTACTTCAGAGACGCAACGCCCATCCGCCTTGCGCTCAAATCCGGCGACATTGACTATCGCGAAGAAAACCAAGCCAAAGCATGGGCTGAGGCCTACAACGTTAACGCCGTCAGCCGTGGCTGGCTGAAAAAAGAACTGGTCAAGCATCGCATGCCGACCGGTATGCAGGCCTTCGTGATGAACACACGGCGCCCGATATTTAGCGATGTCAGGGTGCGCGAGGCACTGGGTTACGCATTCGACTTCGAATGGACCAACCGCAACCTTTTCAACGGGCAATACACACGGACTGTCAGCTATTTTTCTAACTCGGATCTGGCCGCTTCGGGCCTGCCACAAGGAGAAGAACGATCCCTTCTTGAACGTTATCGAGATCGACTGCCCCCGGCGCTTTTCACGCAGACATTTGCCCCCCCCGTGACCGACGGCAGCGGCTGGCCCCGGGAGAATCTGCGACAGGCCACTCGCCTGTTGAATGAAAGCGGCTGGGTCATTAAGGATCTAAAACGGGTTAACGCCAAGACCGGGGAGCCCCTGACCTTTGAAATTCTCCTCGTGAGCCCAGCCTTCGAACGGATCGTTTTACCCTACGTGCGCAACCTTACGCGCCTGGGGATCGAAGCCCATGTCCGCCTGATAGATCAGAGTCAGTACATCAATCGCTTCCGTCAATTCGATTTCGATATGCTGGTCGCCGTATGGGGCCAGAGTGAAACGCCGGGCAACGAACAACGCAACTACTGGGGCAGTAGTGCCGCGGCAACGCCAGGTAGCCGCAACCTGGCCGGCATCAGTGACTCGGTCATCGACACCCTGATCGAGCAGCTGATCAAGTCAGTGTCGCGAACGCAGTTGAATCAACGAACCCGTGCGCTTGACCGTGCCCTGCTGTGGAACTTCTACGTGATTCCCCACTGGCACATCCGTGCAGACCGCATCCTTTACTGGGATAAGTTCTCACGGCCGTCGGCCCCTATTCGCTCTGGCGTGATGACCGCGCGGTGGTGGTACGATCCGCTCAAGGCCGCCGCCTTGCAAAAAGCTCGCCAGTAACCAGTCCCCTTTCCCTGCCAGGACCATTGTGATGGGCTCCTACATCATTCGCCGCCTGCTTCTGATCATCCCGACACTGTTCGCGATCATGGTAGTCAATTTCGCGGTGATCCAGATTGCCCCGGGAGGGCCGGTTGAACAGGTAATAGCCCAACTCACCGGGACGGGGGCTGACATCACCGAGCGTGTCACCCGATCAGGCACGAGTGAAACCCTGGATACAAGCCAAGGTAACAACAGTAATCCAGCCTACCGCGGTGCACAGGGGCTGGATCCTGAATTCATCAAGGAGCTCGAGAAACAGTTTGGCTTCGACAAACCCTTGCCTGTCCGTTTCGTTGACATGATGAAACGTTACCTGGTGTTTGATTTCGGCGACAGCTTTTTTCGAGACCGTAAGGTGACCGAACTGGTGTTGGACAAAATGCCAGTCTCGATCTCCCTGGGCCTGTGGACGACGTTACTGGTCTACTTGATCTCCATTCCACTTGGCATTCGAAAAGCCATCCGCGACGGCAGTCGTTTCGATATCTGGACCAGCAGCGTCATCATTCTTGGCACCGCGATTCCCTCGTTTTTGTTCGCCGTATTTCTCTTGGTTATGTTTGCTGGGGGAAGCTACCTGGACTGGTTCCCGCTGGCCAGAATGACCGGCGAGAACTGGGATAGCCTGTCCTGGCCTGCCCGCATTGTCGACTATTTCTGGCATCTGGCACTGCCGGTGTTGGCCATGACCATCGGCGGTTTTGCGACCCTGACTATGCTGACCAAGAATTCGTTCATGGACCAGATTAATCAGCAGTATGTGCTAACGGCGCGTGCTAAAGGCTTAACCGAACATCGCGTGCTCTACGGACATGTTTTCCGTAATGCCATGTTGATTGTCATTGCCGGGTTCCCGAGCGCCTTCGTTGGCATTTTGTTCACCGGCTCACTGCTGATTGAAATCATCTTTTCGCTTGACGGCCTGGGTTTACTGGGCTTCGAGGCAGCTTTCGCTCGCGACTACCCCGTCATGTTTGGCACGCTGTTCTTTTTTTCCCTTTTAGGTCTGGTCATGAACCTGGTAGGTGACCTGATGTACATGGTTATCGACCCTAGAATCGATTTTGAAAGTCGCGAGGTATGAACGTGGCTTCGATTCGACTCACACCCCTGACCCGCCGCCGGCTGCACCGCTTCCGCGCCAACCGAAGGGGCTGGTGGTCACTATGGATTTTTGTCATTCTTTTTATCACGACCCTACTGGCCGAGGTAATCGCCAACGACAAGCCCTTCCTGGTTTACTTCAAGGGCGATGTCTACTTTCCTATCGTTAAGGCCTATCCCGAAACCACTTTTGGCGGTGACTTTCTCACGGAAGCTGACTACCGTAACCCTTACCTCAGCGAACTGATCGAGCGCGACGGCTGGACTGTGTGGCCTATCGTGCGCTATCACCATCGCACGGTTGCGTGGGACCTACCGGTCCCCGCGCCGGCGCCGCCAGATCGAAATCACTGGCTAGGTACGGACGACCAGGCACGTGATGTGCTGGCCCGAGTGATTTACGGTTTCAGAATTTCAGTGCTTTTTGGATTTTCCTTGACCTTCATCAGCGCAGTCATTGGTGTCTCAGCCGGCGCAGTCCAAGGATATTTCGGCGGCTGGATGGATCTTATCTTTCAGCGCTTCATCGAAATCTGGTCGGGCCTGCCGACCCTCTACCTATTAATTATTCTTGCCAGTGTTGTCGAACCCAATTTCTGGTGGCTACTGGGTCTATTACTGCTGTTCTCATGGATGGGGTTCGTCGGGGTGGTACGAGCGGAGTTCCTGCGAGCCAGGAACTTTGAGTACGTGCGTGCCGCCCGGGCATTGGGTGTCAGCAACCTTGCCATCATGTTTCGCCATCTGCTGCCCAATGCCATGGTCGCCACGATCACCCTTATTCCGTTCACGCTGGCCGGCTCGGTCACCGTCCTGACATCACTCGATTTTCTCGGCATTGGACTGCCTCCGGGTTCTGCCTCGCTCGGTGAGCTTCTCGCCCAAGGGAAAGCCAACCTACAGGCACCGTGGCTTGGCCTGGCCGGATTTTTCACCATCGCACTCATGCTGACCTTATTAATTCTGATCAGCGAGGCAGTTCGCGATGCCTTTGATCCAAGAAAACAGATCAACTGACCGCTGCCATCATGTCGCATCCCGCCTCGTTATTGTCTATTCAGGATCTGTCGATCAGTTTTTCAAGCGACGATGGGGTTGTTAATGCCGTCCATTCGCTTTCGCTGCGAGTGGAGCGAGGGGAGACCGTTGCCCTCGTCGGCGAAAGCGGCTCAGGCAAGTCCGTGACGGCGCTATCTGTATTGGGGCTCCTGGCACCTAACGCTCGATATGAAAGCGGTCACATTCGTTTCAAAGGCGACGAGTTGCGTGGCGCGGATAATGAGACGTTGCGACAGATTCGTGGCAACCGGATTAGCATGATCTTTCAAGAACCGATGACATCACTTAATCCACTGCACGTAGTAGAGAAACAACTGACTGAAACGCTTCTGCTACACAAACGCCTTGATGCCGCCGCTGCCCGACAGCGCAGTCTCGAACTGCTGCGACGCGTCCGTATCCAGACACCCGAGGAAAAACTACAAGCGTACCCACACCAATTGTCGGGTGGACAACGCCAACGCGTGATGATTGCGATGGCGCTCGCCAACGAGCCTGATCTTTTGATCGCGGACGAGCCCACCACAGCAGTCGATGTGACCGCCCAGGCCCAAATTCTGATGTTGTTACAGGATCTTCAGCGTGAATTCGGCATGGCTGTGCTGCTGATCACGCACGACCTTGGAGTCGTGCGACGAGTGGCAGATCGGATGTACGTCATGCGAGCCGGTCGCATCGTCGAATCCGGTGATCGCGATCAGGTGTTCAACACACCACAACAAACCTATACCCGGACCTTGATCGATGCAGAACCACCGGCACGAGAAACCGTGGCCGATGACACGGCAGCGATCGTGCTTCGATGCGAGAACATCCGCGTGTGGTATCCCATCAAACGTGGAATGCTGCGTCGCACTGTAGGACACATTAAGGCCGCTAACGGCGTTAATGTGTTAATTCGAGCCGGCCACACCATCGGCATTGTGGGCGAAAGTGGATCGGGTAAGTCTACGCTCGCATTGGCCCTGTTAAGACTGGTTGAAAGCCGCGGAGAAATCGAGTTTCTCAACCAACCGATCCATCAACTTAACAGCCACCAACTCAAACCTCTGCGCAAACAGATACAGATCGTATTTCAGGATCCTTACGGCAGCCTCAGCCCACGATTGTCAGTGGCACAAATTGTCGCGGAAGGTCTACGCGCGCATCAAATCGGCACCGCCGAGACCCATGACACACAGGTAGTCGATGCGCTAACCGAGGTGGGACTCGATCCCGATACTCGTCACCGTTATCCCCATGAGTTTTCCGGCGGTCAGCGGCAACGTATCGCGCTCGCACGCGCGATGATTCTTAAACCGCGTTTGCTGATCCTGGATGAACCGACTTCGGCGCTCGATCGAGCAGTGCAGGCGCAGATGATTACCCTCCTCACAACACTCCAGAAAAAACATGGCCTGGCTTATCTTTTCATCAGTCATGACTTAAAGGTAGTGCGTGCCTTAAGTGACGAGATCATTGTGATGCGCGAGGGAGAAGTGGTCGAGTACGGCACTGCAAGCCGGGTACTTCAAAACCCCCAAAGCCCCTATACGCGTGCCCTGGTAACCGCTGCCTTCGATCTTGCCGTCAGCGACGAAAACGCCGTCGCCCAGTAATGCGTCAAGCGACTTCGCGCTGCTGCCAGTCTTGAATGATGCTCGTCAAACGATCGAGCCCATCGGTTAAGGCTGCCGGGCCCGGTTGAAGAATCTCCGCCGACTTGATCTCGTGAAGATCGCCCTTAGCAACCGCGGGGATGGCCTGCCAACCCGGCCGAGCGGCTACCTTTTCAGGCCGAAACTTCTTGCCACACCACGAGCCAATGATGATATCTGGCGCACGACGAACGATCTCCTGTGAATCAGCAATGATCCGACCAGCCCCACCCGGCGAAGCGGCGAGTTCCGGAAAAATATCGTCGCCGCCGGCGATGCCGATTAATTCCGACACCCAGCGAATGGCCGAGATAGGGGGGTCATCCCATTCCTCAAAATAAACCCGTGGTCGACGATGCTGCTGACTCGATACCGCACGACACCGCGCAATCCGCCCTGAATAATCGCGCACCAAGGCCTCGGCCCGTACCGGCGCGCCCACCAAACCACCCAAGATTCGGATCAAACTCAGAATCTCATCAACCGAGCGGTGATTAAATACCAGCACCGTCATACCCTGCCGAATCAAGTCTGCTGCAATGTCGGCCTGAAGATCGGAAAATCCAAGCACCAAGTCCGGCTTCAGCGCCACGATCCGTTCAATCTTGGCGCTAGTGAATGCCGACACTTTGGGTTTTTCACGCCGTGCACGCGGCGGACGAACGGTAAAACCCGAGATACCGACGATTCTGTCTTCCTCTCCCAGAAGATAAAGTATTTCAGTTGTCTCCTCGGTCAGGCACACGATGCGCTGTGGCAAGCTAGCACTCAAGAACATTCACTCGATGGCACGGGAAGAAATGCTAGGATAGCGCAATCATCCGCTTTGTTGTGTGGTCCCAGTTGGTCGCTGTATTACTCGCTACCCGGTCTCCCCACAACACCTCAACGTTTTCACTGATACACCTGTCTCTGGCGATAGATGATCCATGAACCGTTCAAGACGTAACTTCATTAAATATGGGATTTATATCGGCGGAACCGTTGCCGGCACCGCCGCGTGGGTGCGTGGTGTTCGCTATCCCGGACTCCAGTTCGAACCGGTCGATATTCAGACAGTACACCGTGTCAACGACGCCGTGTGGCGCGCTGACGGTGCCTTTCCCCTCGAGATCGGATCCACTGTCTCAACCTGGCGGGCCCACAGTCCGGAACCCAAAGTAGTAATCCTAGGTAGTGGTGAATTTGAATTTCAGATCAACAACATTCACCGCCAGGCAACGCTCCAACCGGTTGGTGACGGCATGGTTATTGATGAAAACAAAAGCGGTCTCTCACGGCGCGTCCGCGGCACCCTGGGCTCATCCCCATTGGCACTTGAGTGGCGATTCCCCGACACAAAGAACTACCGATTCGCCGCTATCGGTGACACGGGCGGCGATGAAGAATTGCGCTGGGTCCTGGCACGGAGCGAGCAACTCGGCGCGTCGTTTCTCCTGCACCTTGGCGATTTCAACTACCAAGCGGGAGACTACGACCGCGCCCAGGCGGCCTTTGACGAAGCCGCTATCCCCACTTACATAACCCTTGGCAACCACGATTACCGTGCGCCGGGGGAAAATAACCTGATTGACGTATTTACCCAGCGACTGGGACCGCTCAACCATGCGTTCACGCTCGGAGGCATTCAGTTCATCAACCTTGATACCGCCGCCAATACGTTACCCTTCAGCGCGGGCAACCGCGGTCGACTACTCAACCGACTATCGGCATCAACACCCGGCGTGCGGCAACGGATCGCCTTCCACCACCGCCCCCTGATCGATCCACGAGACGAACCCGAAGGCGGTAGCGCCCACGATATCGGTGGTTTGGGCGAAGGTCGCTGGCTACACAAGCGACTGCGCAAACTCGGTGTCGACACCGCGCTCAATGGTCATATTCATATGAAGTTAGAGTTTGATAACGAAGGCCTCTTTACTTACATCTCAGGGCAGGGACTGGCACATGCCGATATCGTGAACAAAAACAAGCGCCAGGTCGCACAAATTCTGCTCGGTGACGTTACACCGAATGAACCGACCAACTTTCAGTGGGCAGCATTAGAAATGCCTCTCATCGCACACTGCAATGAACGCCTGATAAAAATTCTGGAAAAAAGCGGTCGCGGTGATTTAACAAAGGCTCTCGCCCAAGCGTGTCAACGCAGCTGAGGCCGGCGTGCCTACCGTGGCAGGCCTTACCCCGACAGGTAATCCATTGCCGCTGTCACGCCACCACGCTGGTATGCAATCCCCGAGGCGGCAAGACCCATCTCGACGCCACCCAGCGTACCGATCAACATTAAGTCGTTAAAATCGCCCAGGTGGCCAATGCGAAAAACGCGGCCGGCCAAACGTCCAAGACCGTTCCCCAGCGACATGTTAAACCGTTCCAGCACTGTCGCGCGAAACGCGTCTGCATCGGCACCTTCAGGCAACTGCACGGCCGTCAGAGAATGGCTGCGAGCGGCGCTGTCGAGACACAACAGTTCGAGTTGCCAGGCCGCTACAGCGCAACGAGTCGCCTCAGCCAGACGGCGATGGCGCTCAAACACGTTCTCGAGCCCTTCATCCAACAGCATGCTCAGCGCCTCGCGCAACCCATACAGAAGATTGGTCGCCGGTGTGTAGGGGAAAAAACCGTTGTTGTTGGCATCAAGCATGTCCTGCCAGTTCCAGTAAGCCCGTGGCAAGTTCGCGCCTAGCGATGCCGCCAGCGCCTTATCACTCACCGCATTAAATCCAAGGCCTGGTGGCAACATCAGACCCTTCTGCGACCCACCGACCGTCACATCGACCCCCCATTCATCATGGCGGAAGTCCATCGAAGCCAGCGAAGAAATGGTATCAACCATCAACAGAGCCGGATGCCTTGTCTCATCTATCACAGCACGCACCGCGGCTACATCTGACATCGCACCCGTTGAGGTCTCGTTATGAACAACACATACCGCCTTGATGCGGTGGTCCACATCCTTCGCCAGCGCTTCACCGATGGCAACTGAATCGACTGGATGGCGCCAGTCACCCGGCAGCAGCTGGGCATCAAGCCCCAACCGTCCCGCAATGCCATACCATAACTGAGCAAAATGCCCGGTCTCATACATCAACACCCGATCACCGGCCGAAAGGGTATTAACCAACGCGGCTTCCCAAGCCCCGGTGCCCGAAGAGGGGAAAACCACGACCTTTGAGCGGGTTTGGAAAACTTGACCTAACCCGTTCAGCACATCCGCCGTCAGGTCACGAAACCCGGGTCCCCGATGATCAATTGTCGGCTGCTGAATGGCATTCAGTACTCGATCAGGCACATTGGTCGGGCCCGGTATTTGCAGGAAATGACGACCACTGTTTCGGCGTTGGTTCACTGATGCGTTCCTCGATTCGCGTTGCCGTTAACCGATTGGCTCTCGGGGCGCGCTAGACTATCACTTGTTCGAGGCGCTACGCACTTTAACGTATGGCAAAACATTTCTTTTTAATTTACTTGTCTCGTCGAACGGGCCCATGACATTTTACGCCGACTCGCCGCTCACCCGCCGTATCGGCGAGCAGCACCTGGCTCAGCGGTTGCAACAGGCAATCGAAGGCGAAGTTTTGTTCGACGCCTTCAGTCGAGGGCGTTACAGCACCGATGCATCTATCTACCAAGTCGAACCCATCGGCGTGGTCACTCCCCGAAGCGAGAACGATATTGCTGCGATTGTCACTATCTGCCGTGAAGAAGGAGTCCCCTTGTTGGCGCGTGGGGCAGGCACATCACAGTGTGGCCAAACGGTTGGTCTTGCCCTGGTTATGGATGTTTCCCGACACCTAAACCAGGTTTTAACCTTTGAGCCCCATCAGAAAAACGTCACCGTCCAACCTGGCATTGTGCTCGACGAGTTGAATGCGTTTCTAAAACCCCATGGCTTATGTTTCCCGATCGACGTCTCAACCGCGAGTCGTGCAACCCTGGGCGGTATGACGGGAAACAACAGCTGCGGGGCTCGCTCCACTCGTTATGGGCTAATGCGGGCCAACGTACTTGCCATCGATGCAACGCTAGCAAATGGCGACCGGGAGCATTTTGGACCACTGCCAGCGGATCGTAATGACATTCAAGGTTCACCGGCATTTCGACACATGGCGAGACAACTGCTGGATCTTGCACAGCGGGAAGCCACTACCATCATGGATGGCTTTCCCAAAGTACACCGGCGGGTGGGTGGATATAACATCGATGCCTTGGCACCGAGTAGCGAGAGCACGGGGCACAACATGGCCCAGCTCCTGGTTGGCTCGGAAGGAACACTGGCGCTATCACGCCGCATTCAACTCAAACTCCACCCCATACCCGCGCAGCGGGTGCTGGGGGTTTGCCATTTCTCGACCTTCTACGCTGCCATGGATGCGACCCGCCACCTGGTCACTCTAGATCCCGAGGCGGTAGAACTGGTTGATCACACCCTGATGCAACTGGCCCGCGACATTCCGCTTTTCCGCGACACACTCGACACCTTCGTTCGAGGCGAACCCGCGGCCCTCCTGCTGGTCGAGTTTGCAGGTGCCGAACTTGACCAGTTACTGATGCAACTTGATCGATTGAATGAGATGCTCGGTGACCTTGGATTCCCCGATGCCCTGGTCAAGGTGACCGACCCGGTGCAACAGCGTCAGGTATGGGAAGTGCGTAAGGCCGGGCTGAATATCATGATGTCGATGAAAGGCGAGGGGAAACCCGTGTCATTTATCGAAGATTGCGCCGTACCGCTCGAGCATCTTGCGGACTATACGGATCGATTAACCGAGATTTTCCATCGCCATGGCACCACAGGCACCTGGTATGCCCACGCATCGGAGGGGTGCTTGCACGTGCGTCCCATCCTCAACATGAAGGAGACAGGCGATGTAAAGAAGATGCGCTCGATTGCAGAAGAAGCCTTCGCCATGGTTCGGGAATACAAAGGCTCCCATTCAGGAGAACACGGCGACGGCATCGTGCGCTCAGAATTTCATCGGCCCATGTTTGGTCACCAATTGGTTGAGGTCTTTGGCGAGATCAAACGAACCTTTGATCCTGAGGGATTGCTGAACCCAGGAAAGATCATCAATCCGCCACGGATGGATGATCGATCTCTTTTTCGTTACCAGCCGGACTATGACGCACAGCCAATCACCACCGCATTCGACTGGTCTTCATGGGGCGGCTTCTCGAGTGCCATCGAGATGTGCAATAACAATGGTGCGTGTCGCAAGCGGGACGCGGCAGTGATGTGTCCCTCTTACCGCGCCACAGGTGCCGAGAAAGACTCCACTCGTGGGCGCGCAAACACGTTGCGTCTGGCCCTGTCCGGACAACTCGGACCGAATGCACTGACTTCACCCGACATGGCAGAAAGCATGGCGCTGTGTGTTGGCTGCAAAGCCTGTCGCCGCGAGTGTCCAACAGGTGTCGACATGGCGCGGATGAAAACCGAGTATCTCGCCCAACAGATAACCACCTCGGGTCTTGCACTGCGTGACCGATTGATTGCTTACCTACCCCGCTACGCACCCGTAGCGGCACGGCTGGCCCGGCTGATCAACGGCGCCGCCCAACTGCCGGGTGCACAATTACTACAGGAAAAACTCACCGGATTTAGTCGACATCGCGCGTTACCGCGCTGGCACACCGGCACACCGCTGCCGCGCTCACTGCCACTACCCGCAGGAGACGGCCCTGAAGTGGTTGTTCTCTTTGATACCTTTACCCGTTACTTCGAACCTGACAACGGCCATGCCCTCATCTCGGTACTGCGAAAACTCGGCTGCCGTGTACACATCGCAGGCGACGTCAATGCGCGCCCACTTTGTTGTGGACGTACTTTTCTTAGCGCGGGACTGATTGATGAAGCACGCACTGAAGCGCATCGCTTGATCTGTGCGTTAACACCGTACCTCAAACGCGGTATCCCGATCATTGGGCTTGAGCCATCGTGTCTACTCACTTTGCGCGATGAATACCCGGCGTTACTCACAGCGCCCCTAACCAACGAGTTATCCCAGCAATCGCTGTTGCTAGAGGAGTTTATCGCGCGGTCGCACAAACAGCTGCGTTTTGATTTCGAAACCAATGCGCCCTGTCGAGTGGCAGTTCACGGACACTGCCATCAGAAAGCCTTTGCCACGCTAGACGCAATGACTTCAACACTGCAACTGTTTCCGGGTATCGAAACAGAATTCATTACTTCCAGCTGCTGCGGAATGGCCGGTGCGTTTGGTTACCAGCGTGAAACTTACGGCGTCTCTCTCCAAATGGCAGAACTATCGCTATTACCTGCTATTCGAAAACTACCGGATACCGCCGTGATCCTCGCCAATGGCACCAGCTGCCGGACACAGATTGTGCACGGCACGAGTCGCCAGGCGCTGCATTTAGCGGTACTGCTTGATCAACGCCTAACCAGCCATTAGCGCCCGAAAAACTACCCGAGGCGTGTACCATAGTCGCTCCTGTTATTTAAACTATTCATTGGATCATTGACCATGCCCTATGCCAAGACGCCCGATGGTGTACAACTTCACTACGAAGAAAGCGGCGAAGGCCAGACGCTTGTCTTTGTCCACGAATTCGCCGGCGATCATCGCAGCTGGGAAGCACAGATGCGGTACTTCTCACGCCGCTACCACTGCGTTGCGTACAGCGCTCGAGGCTACACCCCCTCAGACATTCCCTCTAAAGGATCGATGTACTCGCAGGACATCGCCCGTGACGACATACTCGCCATTCTCAATCATCTGGACGTTGAAAAAGGACACATCGTCGGCCTGTCAATGGGCGGCTTTGCCACCTTGCATTTCGGCATGCACTATCCCGAACGCGCTCACTCGCTGGTCGTCGCGGGGTGTGGGTACGGTGCAGAAGCTGATCGTCGAACACAGTTTCAAGAAGAGACTGAAAAGGCCGCTGAGATGATCGAATCCAGCACGGGCGATGCCTTTGCCGAACAATATGCGCAAGGACCCACCCGCGTGCAATTCCAGAACAAAGATCCCCGCGGCTGGGCTGACTTTCGTGACCAACTGGCTGAACATTCCCTCGACGGGGCGGCACTCACCATGCGCGGTGTGCAAAGAGAACGTCCCTCGTTGTTTGATCTTGAAGCGGACCTGCGCGAAATCACCGTACCCATGTTGGTCCTCACAGGCGACGAGGACGAACCCTGCCTGATCCCTAACATTTACTTAAAACGTACGGTCCCTTCAGCCGCGCTCCAGATTCTTCCCAATACCGGCCACACCATTAATATTGAAGAGCCCGCCGCGTTCAACGCAGCCGTATCAGATTTTCTTGCTCAGGTTGAAGCAGGGCGCTGGCCCCAGCGAGATCCGCGTGCGACGGGAACGTCTATCATCGGCATGCGTTGAGGAGACTATCTAGCGGTTCGGTATACCCAGTGCCTCGAGATTCGTCAGAGTATCCATCAGGCTATGGACAGCACCCCACCCGACCTGAATCATCTCGATTGCCGGTGCATGGAGATGCGGCAAGGTGGTACCGGTCGCCTCTTCAACAACAATCGGTTTGATATCGCGGTAATACGCATCTTTGCTGGTTGCAGCCACGCATTGATTGGTCAGAACGCCAACGACGAGGACCGTGCGTACATCGAGTCCTCGTAGCAGGAGTTCTAGATTGGTACCGTAAAACGCGCTCAGGCGATTCTTGTGAATTCGCCAATCACCCGCTGCCGGTTGGAGTTCCTCTAGGATCTGGTAACCCCAAGTCCCAATGCGGAGCCCCCCTGCTGCCAGAAATGGCCGCATCTCGAGGAATAGCCCACCGTCGCTTTCATTGTGAAACCCGTGTTGCGTCCAGATGACGGGAATCCGCTTCGCCCGGGCAGATTGAACCAACGCTCGAGTCGGCTCAATGGTGCGGCGCATGTGGCTGATGTCAACGCCATTCGCACCATACCAACCTTCCGGGTGGAGAAAATCATTCTGGGGATCAATCACCAACAACGCAGTGGCACCCAGTTCAAGGCCCCAAACCATGGTGGGAAAGTGCGGGTCAGCTGAACGAGACATCGAAGTCACTCCTCAACGAGATGAACAGCAAGATGAGTAGAGCGCCCAACAATACCCTTAGTCAACCCGCTGACCCAGACAACCGCTTATCCGCATCAATGCGTTGGCACCAGCGAAGGTGGCCAAAGCCAAACACTGTCCGCGGCGGTGATACACTGCCGGGCCGTTTTCATTAGGCCATTGACAACCGTGTTCTCTTCACAAGACCCCGATTACCACTATCCCTCACGGCGTTCCTCTGTTCACGCCCGTAATATCGTCGCAACGTCACAACCCCTGGCAACCCAGGCCGGACTAACCGCATTGGAGAGGGGCGGCAACGCCGTGGACGCGGCCATTGCAAGCGCCATCACCTTGACGGTAGTCGAACCCACTATGAACGGCATCGGCAGCGACGCATTTGCCATTGTCTGGGATGGCCAAGACCTGCATGGACTGAACGCTTCTGGCCGTTCCCCAGCCGCCTGGACACCCGCACGATTTAACCAATACAAAGAAATGCCCTGGCCGGGCTGGGACTGTGTCACTGTGCCAGGCGCCGTCGATGCCTGGGTGCGGCTATCGGAACGCTTTGGCGTACTGCCATTTGATGACCTGTTTGAGGCTGCCATTCGGGCGGCGAACGACGGATTTGCTGTAAGCCCGGTCATTGCTGCCCAATGGACAAAGGACGCACGCAACTTCGCTCACCTACCCGCCTTTGCCGACACCTTTCTACCCGGTGGCACTGCGCCGCGCACCGGTGACATATTTCGGTGCCAGGACCAGGCAAGAACCTTGGAAGAAATTGCCCGAACCCACGGCGAAAGCTTCTATCGAGGCTCCCTGGCTGAAGCCATGGTTACCGATGCACAAACCCACGGCGCCGACATGACCCTGCGTGACCTGTCAGATCATAAGAGTCACTGGGTCGACTGTATCTCCCAGGACTTCAGGGACCTTTCCATTCATGAGATTCCACCGAATGGGCAAGGAATCGCTACGCTGGTGGCGCTCGGCATCCTCGAACATCTCGATGTTGAGGCTCACCCACTTGACTCCGCCGACAGTATTCACCTGCAAATGGAGGCGATGAAAATTGCCTTCGCCGAAACTCGCCGCCACGTCGCTGATCCAGAATCAATGGAGGTCACGGTTGCTGAGTTACTCAACCCGGACCAACTGGCACGGCGGGCAGCGTCAATTGACCCTGTAAAATCCAGCATCCCAAGCGCTGAGATTCGACCTGACCACGGCACTATTTACCTGAGCACCGCTGATCAAAGCGGTATGATGGTTTCATACATCCAGTCCAATTTCACCGGTTTCGGGTCAGGCATTGTGGTTCCAGGCACCGGCATCAGCCTACAGAGCCGCGGTCGGGGTTTCGTTCTTGAACCAGGTCACGCGAATGAAGTCGGTGGTGGTAAACGCCCGTACCACACCATTATTCCCGCCTTTATCACGCGCCAGGGAGAACCGGTCGCGAGTTTCGGGGTAATGGGCGGGCACATGCAGCCACAGGGTCACCTGCAGATGGTGTTGCGAATGTTCTGCCAAGGACTGTCGCCGCAGCAAGCGCTTGATGCGCCACGCTGGTTCATTGCCACCGATTTCTCTGTATGGTTAGAGCCCGGGCTGTCCTCATTACGCTCCGATCTGGAAGCACGAGGCCATCGTTTCGTCGATCCGAACAAAGAAGGCGTGTTTGGCGGTGGCCAAATCATTGTCCGCGCGCCCGGAGGTTACGTGGCAGGTTCAGACCCCCGCAAGGACGGGCTGGCTGCGGGATTCTAGCGAAAGGCACACACGTGGTACCGCAAAGTGCAAACGTTCTAGCTGGCTATGCCCGTCGTCGTCAGGCTTTTGCGAGCACACTGTCGGGCCTGCCGCCGGGCCCGATGCGACTGCAAAAAGAGACATCCAATCTTTTTCGGACCCGCAACACCAACCCGCATCATGCCCTTGATATCAGCGCATTCAGCCATGTTCTGAATATCGATACGGAAAGCAATACGATCGAGGTTGAGGGCATGACGCCCTACGCCGATGTTATCTCGGCGTCACTTCAAGGCGGGTTAATGCCCAAGGTGGTACCGCAACTCAAGTCGATCACAGTCGGTGGTGCGATCTCGGGTATTGGCATCGAGTCTTCTTCCTTTCGCTATGGCCTACCCCATGAGTCTGTCCTTGAAATGGATGTGCTGCTCGCCAGTGGTGATGTTGTCACATGCACACCCGACAACGCCCACCAGGATCTCTTTTTTGGAATGCCGAATTCGTACGGAACCCTGGGGTACATACTTCGAGTCAAACTCGAAGCAATACCAGTGAAACCTTATGTGCAACTCACCCACCTCGCATTTGATAACAGCGCGGCTTTCTTTTCCGCAATCGACAAATGGTCCGGCGAGGACATCGATTTTCTAGATGGCTGCGTACTGCAACGCCATCAGCACTTCTTAACGCTTGGTCGCTTTGTTGACCAAGCGCCCTACGTCAGTGATTACACCCTTCTCGACATCTACTATCAGTCCATCCCCGTGCGCAGCGAGGATTACTTAACCACGAGCGACTACTTGTGGCGCTGGGACACTGACTGGTTCTGGTGCTCAAAGAATCTTTATGTTCAGAGCAAACCGATTCGACGCCTGCTCGGACGGAAACGATTAAATTCCACCACCTACCAGAAGATCATGCGCTGGAATAGCCGTGTCGGTCTGACTCGACGTCTCAATCGCATGGCCTTGATACACACTGAATCGGTGATTCAGGATGTGGATATCCCGGCAGGCAATGCAGCAGAGTTTCTCGACTTCTTTCACCACGACATCGGCATTCTTCCCATTTGGGTCTGCCCGGTTCGCGCTCGTAACATCAAACAGTCCTTTCCTCTGTTTCCAATGTCGACGGATTCGCCTTACATCAACTTTGGTTTCTGGGACGTGGTCCGAACACGCCGTCGAAAACCCAGAGGTCATTTCAACCGAATGATAGAAGACAAAGTCACCGACTTCGGCGGTATCAAGTCACTTTATTCCGACGTGTTTTTCTCTCACCGCGCATTTTGGCAAGCGTACAACGGCCCGGTCTACCGCGAACTAAAGACCCGCTATGATCCGGGAGGGCTGCTCAAAGACCTATACGAGAAATGTGTGCTGCGCCAGTAATCCCACGCGCGCCCCTTGCAAAGCGCTGAAGTTGACCCCATGTCTGTGCTATTGCGTCGAACACCACCACCATGACAGCCGCACTTCAAATTCAGGGCCTGGGCAAAACCTATGCTAACGGAACGATGGCCCTTCAGGACATCGATCTGACGGTTGACGAAGGTGATTTTTTCGCACTGCTGGGTCCCAATGGCGCTGGAAAGTCGACAGCCATTGGCATCATCAGTTCCCTTATTAATAAGAGCACGGGAAAGGTGCATGTCTTCGGCATCGATATTGACCGGCATTTCTCTCGTGCCAAGGCCCACCTGGGTATCGTGCCTCAGGAGTTCAACTTCAATATGTTTGAAACACCCTGGCAAATCACGGTCAACCAGGCGGGCTATTACGGCATCGAGCGGCAGCTTGCTCAGGCACGGGCAGAACAATACCTGACGCAGCTTGGGCTTTGGCCTAAGCGCGACGATCGGGCCCGTGCATTGTCAGGTGGCATGAAACGTCGACTGATGATCGCCCGAGCACTGGTGCACGAACCCAAACTACTGATTCTCGATGAACCAACGGCCGGCGTTGACATTGAGCTTCGTCACTCCATGTGGGACTTCCTACGCCAAATCAACGATGCCGGTACCACTATCATTCTGACCACCCATTACCTGGAAGAAGCCGAGCATCTCTGTCGACAGATTGGCATCATCGATCAGGGGCGCTTGATTGAAAATACTTCCATGCGCTCGTTACTCACCAAACTCCAGGTCGAAACCTTTGTCCTGGATCTTTCCCAACCCATAACCCACGTACCCCCTGAATTACAAAGTACAACCCGGCTGGTGGACAATCGAACGCTAGAGGTGGATGTTGATCGAGAGGACGGACTCAACGAACTCTACGCACAACTGTCGCGCGCGGGGATTCGCATTCAGAGCATGCGCAACAAAACTAACCGCCTGGAACAATTATTCATTAACTTGATCCGCCGCAACCATAACGAGGGCGTGCAACTGTGACCGCGCGACAGCAACTCATTGCATTTAACACGATCTTCATCAAGGAAATTTCGCGCTTCTCCAGAATCTGGCAACAAACACTGTTGCCGCCGGTCATCACGACCACCCTATATTTTGTAATTTTCGGAAATCTCATCGGCAAGCGCATCGGCAAAATGGATGGGTTCGACTACATGGAATTTATCGTTCCAGGCCTGATCTTGATGTCAGTTATCACTAACTCTTACTCGAACGTGGTGTCATCCTTTTTCGGCGCGAAATTCCAGCGCTCTATAGAGGAAATTCTGATTTCACCGACACCCAACTATGTCATCCTCACCGGCTTTATCGGTGGCGGTGTCGCCCGCGGCATCCTCATTGGCATCATAGTCACCATCGTGTCGGCATTTTTCAGCGATCTTAGAATCCACAGTCCACTGGTGCTGACCTCCGTTGTGATACTGACATCGATTCTCTTTTCACTTGGCGGTTTCCTCAATGCCTTATTTGCAAAAGGTTTTGACGACATTTCTATCGTTCCCGCATTTGTGCTCACGCCGTTGACCTATCTTGGCGGAATCTTCTACTCGATTAAGTTACTGCCCGAGTTATGGCAAGACATATCGATGGCAAATCCCATTCTTTACATGATCAACGCATTCCGCTACGGCTTTCTCGGTATTTCAGACATCAGCCTGTGGGCTTCCTATGTCATCATCATCGGCTTCATCGTGGCGCTTTTTAGCCTCAGCCTGATACTCCTCCAGCGGGGCTACGGGATCCGACACTGAGTCGAACAACCGCTAAGATAGGCCCAATGGCGCACTAGCGCCGTGACGTTCAGTCACCAGGAGGGCGGCACATGGAACGGATAAGACTCGGCAGCACTGGACTCAAGGTGTCCCCGTTTTCGTTTGGCACAATGACCCTCGGTCAACCGGTCAACGAAGAGACCTCGCTGGATCTGTTGGATCTAGTGACCGACAGCGGCGTTAACTTCATCGATACATCCAACAGTTACAACGCAGGCCGCTCTGAAGAGATCATTGGCCAATGGATGAACGCCCGGGCCAATCGTGAACAAATTGTTCTGGCAACGAAAGTACGCTACCCGGTCGGAAACGATCCCGAGACCATCGGCCTCACTCCAAAGGTCTTGATTCGAGAACTTGAGAATTCGCTTCGACGCCTTAAAACAGAGTACGTCGATATCTATTATCTACATCAACCTGATGACGATACTCCCATTGAGGTCACCTGGCGCGCCCTGGAAAGCCAGGTGAACGCAGGCAAAATTCGGTACATCGGCCTATCAAACTTTGCCGCCTGGCAAATAGTCGATGCCCTGTATCTCAGTCGCTCACGCGGCTGGACACCGCCCACCGTGACGCAGGCGTTGTACAACGCGATCTCGCGCGCGGCCGATACCGAGTTGTTACCCATGACCCGGGCATTTGATCTTGGTACCTGTCTGTATAACCCATTAGCCGGTGGCCTACTCACAGGCAAGTACCAGATCGGTCAAGAACCCACCTCGGGTACACGCTTTGCGAACGATGCCAATTATCGGCAACGCTACTGGGATGAACGCCAGCAACGTGCCGCTGATGCCTTTTCTCAAATCGCCCGCGATGGGGGACGCAGCACCGTCGAACTGGCACTGCGCTACATGCTGGATCACGACAGCGTTGATGTCACTCTTTTTGGTGCAACCCGTCCAGAACAGATTACCGCCAACCTGGCGGCGCTCGAAGCGGCACCGCTTGACGACGACGAGCGCGCCGCCTGCGATACAGTGTGGCAAGCACTGCATGGCCCGGTGCCCCGCTACAACCGGACCAACGCTCGCCCTGGGACCTGAAGGCCCCGCCCATACTGAGATATCCGAATCAGTCGCTCGATCTCTCAGGGAGCCGTGTCGCCACCACAATTGCGGTATGCTTAGTCGCCTGTGCTGTGCTGTGCTTAAACCATAACCCGTTTACCTCGAATAACTGCCATGACAGAGCAAATTAAGTTTCTACTGGACGAGAATGACATCCCCAAATCCTGGTACAACATCGTCGCCGACCTGCCAGATCCCCCGGCCCCTGTTTTGCACCCTGGAACCGGCCAACCGATCGGACCTGATGACCTTGCGCCACTCTTCACCATGGCGGCGATCATGCAAGAAGTCAGCACCGAACGGACGATCGATATTCCAGATCCAGTACGCAACATTTATCGACAATGGCGACCCAGTCCACTGTACCGTGCACGACGCCTGGAACAAGCGCTGGACACGCCTGCCCGCATCTACTACAAATATGAGGGGGTGAGCCCGACCGGCAGCCACAAGCCCAACACCGCCATCGCCCAAGCCTTCTACTGCCGCGAAGAGGGGGTTAAGCGTATTACCACTGAGACCGGCGCCGGCCAATGGGGTTCATCCCTTGCCCTCGCCGGCTCAATGTTTGGTCTGGAAATAGAAGTGTTCATGGTGCGAGTGAGTTATGACCAGAAACCCTATCGGCGAGCATTCATGGAGTCATTTGGTGCCACCTGTCACGCCAGTCCGAGTAACCGGACGGAATCCGGCAAGAAGATCCTTGCGGACACTCCCGACAGTACCGGCAGTCTTGGCATCGCAATCAGCGAGGCGGTCGAATGCGCAGCGCAACGGGACGACACCAAGTATGCGCTTGGCAGCGTACTGAACCACGTGCTGATGCATCAGACTGTCGTTGGACAAGAAGCTTTACGCCAAATGGAGATGGCCGACGATTACCCTGACGTGGTGATTGGCTGTACCGGGGGCGGAAGCAATTTTGCTGGCCTTGCCTTTCCGTTTATCGGCCGAAAACTGCGTGGTGAACAGACCTGCCGCGTTGTTGCGGTCGAACCGGCCAACTGCCCGAGCCTGACGCGCGGTCAGTATGCGTACGACTTCGGTGACACGGGGAATCTGACACCTCTGGTTAAGATGCACACACTGGGGTCGGCATTCGTGCCACCTGGCTTTCACGCCGGTGGCCTGCGTTACCACGGCATGGCACCATTAGTCAGCCAGCTGGTCAATACCGGCGAAGTTGAAGCGGTGTCCTACCAACAGGTCGAGTGCTTTGAGGCTGGTATCGAGTTTGCCAAGGCAGAAGGTATTCTGCCGGCACCTGAAGCGAACCACGCGGTCAAAGGCGCACTCGACGAAGCGCTGCGCTGCAAGGCAGAAGGCACTTCGCGAGCCATTTTATTTAACCTTTGCGGACATGGCTATTTCGATATGCAGGCCTACAGCGACTTTGCCAGCGGCAAACTACACGATCAGCCTTATGACGAATCGGAAGTCGCCATGGCGCTGGCAGGCTTACCCTCGGTCGCCTAGGACTCCGCGAAGGGGGACACCGCTGGTAAATCACAATACCCCTTCAAAACAACCTGAATTGGCGCTTTGGGAAGACCTCATTTAGACTTGCGTCGCTGATTTTTACCCACTGCATAGACAAACACCTGGGAGACACGAACCATGCTGCACTCATACCTTCTCGATGTACTGTTACGCTGGGGTCACATTGTTTTCGGCGTGGCATGGATTGGCCTGCTCTACTACTTCAACTTTGTGCAGACTGAATACGTCAAAGTCGCTGATGACGGTGCCAAGGCGGATGTCATGCAGAAACTCGCACCGATCGCGCTATGGTGGTTCCGCTGGGCGGCCATGTTCACTTTTCTCACCGGTCTGATCCTGCTCGGATGGATCATGAACCAACGATTCAGTCTTGGCATCTCACTCGGTGCGCTGATGGGTACCCTGATGATGCTGAATGTGTGGCTAATCATCTGGCCAAATCAACGCATAGTTATTGGCCTGGATGAAGGTGACAAAGCAGCCGCCGCACCCAAAGCCGGTTTGGCCTCGCGGACAAACACGCTCTTTTCCTTACCTATGCTTTATTTCATGGTCGCTTCGATCCACGGCACCCAAGCAAGTGGCGGTGTATGGGGTGGTGAAATGAGCAC
>DUBL01000136.1:0-3322 GCA_012960345.1 Gammaproteobacteria bacterium
TCCATGGTGAGGCCAGATACAATCCTCGCATAGTACCAACACATGATTAAACGGGGAGTTTACCCAGTGTCTATTGGAGGGAGCCTCGATGTGGGTGGGCACATTCCAACCCCCACGGCCGATGCGCTGGCGCACTCGCAGCGCTTGGTCGCGATGATTGAGGCCAGCATTAGAGCGGAGCATGGTGGGCTTGCTTTTGATCGCTTTATGGAGGCGGCGCTCTACGCACCCGGTTTGGGTTACTACGCGGCCGGTGCCCGGAAATTTGGGCCCGAGGGTGATTTCGTTACAGCACCGGAGATCGGTTCTCTCTTTGGTCAGTGTGTTGGGCAGCAGGTTGCCGGTATTTTCGAAGAATTGGGCCACGGTGTATTGTTAGAAGTGGGGCCGGGGACGGGTCGTTTGATGGTTGATGTCCTTGAGGTGCTCGCTATTCTTGGTGCTCTACCGGATGCAGTACTTTTGCTGGAAACCAGTCCAGAGCTTCGTGAACGCCAGCACGCACTGTTGCGTCGCCGGTTACCCGATTATGTGCCACGAGTGACATGGTTGAGCGAGTGGCCATCTGACGAATTTGAAGGTGTCGTTCTTGCAAACGAAGTGTTGGATGCAATGCCAGTAAAGCGTTTTCGAGTAGCCGCGGGGCAGCCTTTGGTCGCGCATGTGATCCACGAGGCATCGGGGTTTGGTTGGGATTGGTATGATGCGGATACCGGGTCAGCCACTCGGCTGATTGAGCGGTATGCATTGCCTGACGATTACACCACTGAAGTGAACGAGCGTGCCCCAGCGTGGGTACGTGATCTCGGTCAACGATTGCACCGGGGTGTGTTGTTGGTCATCGACTACGGTTTTCCGGGTCACGAGTA
The DNA here is from genome assembly GCA_012960345.1 of Gammaproteobacteria bacterium. Taxonomy (GTDB): domain Bacteria; phylum Pseudomonadota; class Gammaproteobacteria; order Arenicellales; family UBA868; genus UBA11791. The sequence continues at coordinate 870 of DUBL01000136.1, forward strand.
CTATCATCCTGATCGACGGGATGGAACCTTGATGTGTCACTATCGGCACCATGCGCACGGTGATCCCTTCAGTTACCCAGGATTGCAAGACATTACTGCCCATGTTGACTTTTCAGCTCTTGCAGAAGCGGGTGCAGAAAGTGGGTTACGAGTGGCCGGTTTCAGTAGCCAGGCGGGTTTCTTACTCTCGCTCGGGTTACTTGAGCGGGCGGAGGCTATGTCCGATGCAATGGCGGCAGCGCGGCAGGTCAAGTACTTGACTCTGCCCTCCGAGATGGGTGAGTTGTTCAAAGTGATGGCTTTGTCGCGAGGGATTAAACAGCCCCTAGAGGGGTTTTCCTTGGGCGACCGAACGAGGGCGCTGTGATCGACCCATTACAGGCCGTCGGTCTCGCCTTGATACAGGGCATTACCGAGTTCTTGCCGGTATCGAGTTCTGCTCACCTGGTACTTGCTCCGTCACTGCTCGGTTGGCCTGATCAGGGTCTCGCGTTTGATGTTGCGGTTCATTTAGGCACACTGGTGGCGGTCCTGGGGTACTTCCGAAGCGACTGGTGGGCCATTGTCAGGGCATGTTTACCCAGCAATTCGGTTGAAGGGTCGGCCGAAGGCTTAGCGTTGGCAAAGTTTTTACTGGTGGCCAGTTTGCCAGTGTTTGCCGCCGGGGCTGCGTTTCAAGAGGTGGTTGAGACAGCACTTCGTAACCCGCATGTCATTGCCACCACGACGGCAGTGTTCGGAATTTTACTGTGGGCCGCGGACCGTCTGGGCGGGCGCCGGCGCACGCTTGAGACCCTGGGGTGGTCTGATGCCTTGCTCATTGGCTTAGCCCAAGCTATGGCTTTGGTGCCTGGTGTCTCGCGTGCGGGCGTGACGATGACAGCAGCGAGGGCTTTGGGACTGGATCGCCGAAGTGCGGTGCGGTTCTCGTTTCTGCTTGCCATTCCAGTCATTCTGGGCGCAAGTGTATTTAAGGCAATTGATTTAGTCGGTTCACCGCAACCGATGCCTTGGTATGCTTTCGGTCTGGGTGTCGTTGTCTCCGCGTGCAGCGCCTGGTGTGTATTGGTCGTTTTTCTTCGGGTAATCGAAAAGAGTGGCATGTTAGTGTTCGTGCTATATCGATTGTTGTTGGCCGCGTTCTTGTTTTACTGGTTCCAGTAATCGACAGAGATAAACACTCAGAGAGATAACGAAATGACGCAGACCGCTATCGTGGGGTGGGGACACCTGCCATTTGGGCGTGTTGAAGAAGACGTTGAGCAGATGATCGTGGGGGCGGCAGGCGCGGCACTCGATGATGCGGGTCTAGGGCCGGAAGATGTCGATGCGATTTTTCTCGGTTGGTTTAACGCGGGCATGGCAGAACAGGATTTTGGCGCGTCGCTGGTAATGAACGGATTCGACGCGTTGCGATACAAGCCCGCGACGCGAGTTGAGAATGCGTGCGCTACCGGGTCGGCTGCGATTTATCAGGGCATGGATTTTATCGGCGCCGGACGCGGGCGGGTTGTACTGGTGATTGGTGTCGAGAAGATGAGCGATGTGGACAGTGCGACCCTTAATCGAATGCTGTTGAAAGGGGCTTACCTCAAGGAGGAAAGCAACGTGCCCAACGGCTTCGCAGGGGTTTTCGCAGGAATCGCCGAGCAGTATTTTGCGCGTTACGGTAATCAGGCGGATGCGATGGCTGCCATCGCCGCGAAAAATCACCACAATGGTTGCGCTAATCCCTGGGCCCAGTTGCGAAAGGATCTTGGCTACGAGTTTTGCCGCACGCCATCAGACAAAAATCCGATGGTAGCGCCGCCCTTGCGACGCACCGATTGCAGTCTCGTGTCAGATGGCGCCGCCGCGATTGTGCTGACTGATGTGGATGTGGCGTCAGGTCTTAATAAGGCCGTGCATTTCAGGGCGGCAACTCAGGTGAATGATTTCCTGCCGATGAGTCGCCGTGACATGACTGCCCTTGAAGGGTGCGCACGTGCCTGGCGTGGGTCTTTTGAAGCGGCCGGCATGGCTTTAGAGGACCTGGATCTGGTGGAGACACACGATTGTTTCACGATCGCTGAACTGATGCAGTACGAGGCCATGGGTTTGACCGCGCTAGGGCGTGGTGCTGAAGCCGCACTTGAGGGCTGGACGCGCAAGAACGGACGATTGCCTGTCAATGCGTCGGGCGGACTCAAGGCCAAGGGTCACCCCATTGGTGCGACTGGAGTGTCGATGCACGCGTTAGTTGCGATGCAGTTATGCGGTGAAGCGGGCGAGATGCAGGTGCCAGGCGCTAGCATTGGTGGAGTCTTCAATATGGGAGGTGCTGGGGTCGCGAACTACTGCAGTTTGCTGGAGGTTCATCACTGACACACGCTGGGCTACCTGTTGTCTGGTCACAGCGTCAGGCGTGATTCCGCAGGGTAAGTGCGATGGCATCGAGTCGTCGCTCGGCCACC
>DUBL01000136.1:3332-3903 GCA_012960345.1 Gammaproteobacteria bacterium
TGATCCGGATTTCCTCATCGGAGCAATCGTTGGTGGAGAGATCGCTAACTTCAATGTTGCGCGCGGCTTCGAAACAACGTTGAAGAAGCTCACAGGTGCTGGTGACCTCTTCGTCAGAATGGCCATGAGCCAACAACGCAGCCCGGCAGGCACAGACAAAATCTGATACCTGGTCTGGCTTTCGAAACGCATCGATGCTTTGAAAGAGGGACAGAATGTGGCGGGGTGCCAAGTCTTTCAGTCGAGTCATGGGACCGACGCCATTGGCCACCATGGTGGCCAGTTGTCGATAGCGTTTGGGTACTCGCAGGCGGTCGCACAGTTCTTGAAGAAGACATACAGCTCGGGGAGACGGGTGATCGGTTGAAGGGCTCAGCGGGGTGGGGTCGGTGTCTCCCAATTCGTGCACCAGTGCAGCAAATCGGATGCGCGGATCGCTAGACAAGGCGACGCTTTTATCCAATGCTTTAAACGCATACATGCGTGGGATCCCATTGGGTGCTTGATCTGCATTGGGGTCGGTCGTGAGGTGATCGAGTTCTGGTATAAGGCGATGCAGTGCCTGGCACTC
>DUBL01000137.1:0-427 GCA_012960345.1 Gammaproteobacteria bacterium
ACCATCGAACAGGCGTCGGCCGTGGTATCGTGCTTTCATTCGAATCTTGACTCGTTCGCCCAATGCTTCTTGGAAATGTTCTGGCTTGACCAATGGTCGATCGATCCCGGGTGAAGACACCTCAAGCGAATACTCGCCGGGCACTGCGTCCTCCACATCCAACAGCGGGCTTAAACGCCGACTGACCGCTTCGCAATCGCTGAGTGTAATCCCCCCCACGGCATCGATAAAAATCTGCAACCTCCGATCACCCCCGGTGGTCAGATGCACCATCACCAACTCAAAGCCCATACTTTCGACTTCTGGCTCAATGAAACGTCGTAGCCCTGCGGCATCACCCAACACATGCACCCCCTTTCGCTAGCTGTCCACTTCACTTCAAAAACAGCAAACCCCGCTACTGCGGGGTCGTAGGCACATCTACCAT
>DUBL01000137.1:437-3867 GCA_012960345.1 Gammaproteobacteria bacterium
GGTAGCGGGGGTAGGATTTGAACCTACGACCTTCGGGTTATGAGCCCGACGAGCTGCCAGACTGCTCCACCCCGCATCAACGCGCCGAATTATAAGGTTTTGGCAGGAGCGACACAACAACAAAGCCAGAGTTTTAACCTTGATCTCGCGTCATGATCGATGACACCATAGAATCCAAGGGTCTTGGCAGCTGCCTGCCTCACTCGCCTTGAGTTCTCGCTATGCACAACACCGACCCCGCCGAGCTCGAGAAATTCGAGCAGCTCGCCGCCAGCTGGTGGGATCCGGCGGGGGATTCGCAGCCTCTGCATTTATTGAACCCGCTACGCTTTGGCTACATTGAACATCACGCCACCCTCTCTGGACTTAGCATACTTGACGTGGGTTGCGGCGGTGGCCTACTGAGCGAGTTGATGGCCAAAGCCGGAGGCCGCGTACTGGGCATTGACGCAGGTCACGCGCAAGTTTCGGTGGCGACACTACACGCACGGGATGCCGGCGTTACCCTCGAGTATGAACAGACCACTGCAGAGCAACTTCGAGACCGGGCAAACGAGGCGTTTGATCTCGTCACCTGCATGGAACTGCTTGAACATGTGCCCGACCCACTGTCGGTCGTGACAGCCTGTGCCGAACTCCTACGCCCGGGGGGTAAAGCCATTTTCTCCACCATCAATCGCTCACTCGGTGCCTGGCTGAAAACCATCGTCGCAGCAGAGCATGTGCTCGGCCTACTCCCCAAGGGCACCCATCGCTATGAAAATTTTATTCGCCCAGCGGAACTGGCTGCCTGGGGGCGCGCAGCGAACCTTCGCGTTATCGATATCACCGGCGTTGACTACCGCCCGATTACCAAAACGTTTTACCTAGTGCCTGAACCACGCGCTAACTACATGATGTGCCTGGCGCGGCCCATGGCAAATGATTGATATCGGGATCATGGCCCTGCTTATGGCCATCGTGGCAGTGGCCGGCCTAGGCTTCGTGCTACTGCGCCGCCCAACCGGCGAGGGCAAGTCAGAACTCGCGTCGTTACTTGGCGACACACATCAGAGGATGGACGAGCGATTTGCTGCGCAAGAACGCACTCTGCGCGAAATGCTCACCAGTCAGGAAAGAAACACCACCCGCTCCCTAAGCACGCTGAATGAACGTCTGGCAATCATACGGGAGGCGCAAAAGAATATCGCGGACCTGTCAGAACAGGTCACCGGTCTGCGGGGCATTCTGGACAACAAACAGGCCCGCGGCGCCTTTGGCGAATTTCAACTCGAAGAACTGGTCTCTAACTCGCTGCCGAGCGGGGCTTATCAGTTTCAGGCGACACTCAGCAACGGTAAACGGGCGGATTGTTTGCTTAAGCTGCCTGACCCGCCAGGGCCGACCGTTATTGACTCCAAATTCCCCCTCGAGAGCTATCGCCGACTCATCGAAGCACCTGACTCGGATGCCCGCAAGATCTGCCGGCGACAATTCGCGGGCGATATCACCACACACCTGGATGCTATTGCACAAAAATACATTATCACCGGTGAAACCTCTGAGAACGCACTCATGTTTGTGCCGTCGGAATCGATTTATTCTGAAATCCATACTCACCATGAAGCACTGGTCCGCAAAAGTTACCGATCTCGAGTCTATATCGTGTCGCCGTCCACCCTGTGGGCGACCATGAACACGATGCGCGCTATTTTTCGGGATGTGCATATGCGTGAGCAGGCCGACATTATTCAAAACGAAGTAGTCCGCATGCTGGAGGACGTTGGTCGGCTCGATCATCGCATCGTTTCCCTGGAACGTACTTATTCCCAGATGGGCGAGGAATTTCGAAAAGTGCGAATCTCAACTGACAAAATCATCAAACGCGGAGCCGGCATCGAATCCCTTGAGTTCGACAAGTCCGCCGAATCAACCGACAGCCCAACGAAGACATAAGCTCCGCTCCAGCCCAAGGCCCAAGGCCCAACTTGTGCGTTGCGTCACCGCCGGAAAACGGCTTGAATGCCATCCTGGGTCACTCGCTCACGGTCGCCGATCATGTTCGGTCATGCCCAAACCAGGACGCGGGTCTTATCCCTCTACAAAATCCAGGGCAGGTCACCCTGGCGCCTTACTCAGCTAGCGCCGCTTCCAGCTCCGGTAACGCGGTAAATAAGTCGGTAACCCAGCCGTAATCTGCTATCTGGAAAATGGGTGCTTCTTCATCTTTATTGATGGCCACGATGACCTTCGAATCTTTCATGCCGGCCAAGTGTTGAATAGCACCTGAAATGCCAACGGCAATGTAAAGATCCGGCGCCACCACCTTACCAGTTTGACCCACTTGGTAATCATTTGGCACATAGCCCGCATCCACCGCAGCGCGCGAAGCGCCCACCGCAGCGCCCAGCTGATCGGCCAACCGCTCAAGCATCACGAAATTCTCGGCACTTTGCATGCCGCGACCACCGGATACGATGATGTCGGCCGTCGTCAACTCAGGTCGCTCCGAACGGGTTAATTCCTGACCAAGAAACTCGGACAGGGCGAGGCTTTCTGCTACCGGGACTGCTTCCACCAGGGCCGTACCCCCTTCATCGGAGGCCGCGTCAAACGCCGTTGTCCGCACCGTAATGACCTTAATGCCATCACTGGAACGCACGGTTGCCAACGCATTACCCGCGTAGATGGGCCTAACAAACGTATCCTCAGCAACAATTGCGCTGATATCAGATAGCTGTTGGACATCGACTAACGCCGCCACTCGTGGCATTACATTTTTACCAAAGGTCGATGCGGGCGCCAGCAGATGCGTGTATCCGTTTGCGAGTCCGGCAATCACGGGCGCCAGACTTTCTGCCAGCTGATGCTCCAGCACCGGATCATCGGCCAACAACACTCGAGTAACACCCTCGATCTTTGCGGCGCAATCCCCAACCTGCGAACAACCATGTCCTGCCACCAGGACGTCGATTTCAGCGCCCAGAGCACGGGCGGCTGTCACGGTGTTAAGCGTTGCAGCCTGCACCGCGCCGTTATCATGTTCTGCGATTACTAAAATTGCCATTACACCAACCTCTCTCAGAGCACTTTCGCGTCGTTTTTCAGTTTATCAACCAGCGTCGCTACGCTGTCGACTTTGATACCAGCAGAGCGTTCGGCTGGTGGAGTTACCTTTACCAGAGACAGGGTTGATTTAACTTCAACACCCAGGTCTGCAGGAGTAGTAATATCCAGCGGCTTACGCTTAGCTTTCATGATGTTAGGCAGTGACGCGTAACGTGGCTCGTTCAGGCGCAGGTCAGTCGTAACGATTGCTGGCAGATTCAGAGCTACAGTACGCAGACCACCGTCAATTTCACGAGTGACATTTACTTTGTCGCCATCAACAGCAACTTCTGAAGCGAACGTGCCTTGCGGCATGCCAGTCAGAGCGCCCAGCATTTGGCCG
>DUBL01000138.1 GCA_012960345.1 Gammaproteobacteria bacterium
CACGCATCGCGCACAGATTAAGGTTTCTGAGCCTGATTTTGCGAGCGCCTGTCGAGTGTGGGTGGAGTCCGGTGTGCAGATTATTGGTGGGTGTTGTGGTACGACCATCGAGCATATACGGCAAATGGTCGATCATCTGCCGACTCGTGTTGGCCCAAGAACTGGCGCGATCAACTGAGAGAGCTGCGAGTGACTAAAGAACCTGTGTTTTATCGTTTTCCCGCTGCGGCGACACCGGTCGCGCCCTTCAGTCATGCCGTTGAATGGGACGGCTGGATCCAGTTGACTGGCCAGATGCCGACCGACCCCAACGATGACGCAGCGCCACTGGCTGATGGTGTCGAAGCCCAGACACGACAGGTAATGGATAACCTGACTATCGTATTACGCGAACTGCACCTGGGTTTACGCCACGTGCTTTCCTGTCGCGTCTATCTCACTGAATTTAAGCGTGATTACGCATTAATGAACCGAATTTACGAATCTTATTTTAAGGCGGATCGTCTGCCGGCCAGAACATGTATTGGAGTGACTGGGCTGGCGCGTGATGCATTGGTCGAAATCGATATGGTGGCTCGGCGCTTCTGATCAGTATTTTCGGTAGCGCGGGAGCAATGCCTGCGCCCATGGATTAATGATGGCACCCCATTCTGTGAAACCCAATTTGAGAGATTTTCAGCGCACGAAATTCTATCGTTTTGAGGAGGCTGTGATTCAGCGACATCCACTGAATCAACTATTGTCTCTTGATCAGTGTCGAGTTCTTGCTCACAAATACAATGCCACTGTTCTCGTCAAGGACGGGCGTGGACGTCGCCACGCTGGTGCATCTTATGAAGATAATCTGATCACTTTACCAAGGTGGTCACGACAGACAAGCATAGTCTTGCACGAGGTCGCACATACCCTGGTTGATAGTCAATATTATCCTCACCACGGTGCTGAATTTGTTGGGGTATTGATCGGTCTTTTATCACGCGAGTTGGTCGGGACCGTTGAATCCAACACGGGAGCCGTGTTGGCAGCTCGCCTGAAGATCGACATTAGTTGGATTGTTAGCGACGCCTTCTCGCAGAGAAATAAGACACTTCGGTAATCGTTTTTTTACCATCAGGCGCGTGACGTGCTTGGATAGGTTCAGTGTCTAAGTCCCTAGCGACTCACGGGCTCCACAGATTGTGTACTGGGTCGAGCGCTCACTGTTTCGTACCAGCGCCAGGCATTAACGGCAGTCTTTGGCAACGTTATTTTTTTCCACTTAGCAAAGTCGATGACCACAAGGAGATCAATATCGGCAACAGAGAAGGTTTCTCCGGCAACGTAGGGTTTTGTGCCAATCAGCTCATCAATATCGTCAAAGAAGTGAGTGAGGCGATCTTTTCCGCGCACCGCTAGTTCTGGAATCTGCTCGTAGTTTACGGTGCCGGTCAGCGCCCGTCCTTTCATCGCAGGTGCAGAGTTACGCAGATATTCGCCCATCGCCATGAACCCACCAGTCTCAATTCGCCATTGAAGATCGGCGATGATCCCTTTTTGTTCGGCGGTTGTCCCCATCAGAGCGGGTTCGGGGTAGGCTGCCTCCAGATACTGCCAGATACCTGCGGTAGTGGTCAGGTGGGTGCCATTGTCTAGCTCGAGTACGGGAACCGTGCAGTAGGCATTGATTTGCCGAAAGGCATCGCCCATCTGTTCTGCATTTCGAAGATCAACTTCGATGTGTTCGATCGCGATATTTTTTTCAGCGATAAAAATACGTGCGCGACGCGGAGAAGGCGCTGTTTTGCAATCATAAAACTTCATTAGTTAATATGCCTTTCTTGGAGTGCGGTACAAGATACCTAGTCTACAGGGTGGAATCAGACCGTTGGTAGGCAGATCTCGATCAAAGATTGCGCTGCGCCATCAACATATAGTTAATAGATTCGCTGTCCACCAAGCGAAGATTGCGTGTCAGAGGGTTCATTTATACGCCGGTTCTGGCGATGACGTTGCTGTGATGGAGAAAGAGCGTCTGCTCTAGTTCATCAGGCATGACCAGTTTGTCGTAGTGATGAGTGCCTTGAGGCATCCACCTAAGGACATATTCTGCACCGACTATTGCAACCAGCCATGCGAGGGGCCTGGATCAAGTGCCGGGCGAATTTCTAAGGGCGACTTAAAACTCGAGTTTCTTCCTTTTTTTCGATCTTTCTCAACGGTTGTGTGGTCAGATGATGTTAAATGACCTGATCAGACAGCATTGTAGACCCCCTCTTCGGGTTCTTGCGTAGCTTAGGAGAAAGTGATGATCGGATATGTCTTGATGGGGACCAATGATCTGGTGCGGGCCGCGTCGTTTTACGATGCGCTGGTCGGTGAAATGGGGGGCCGGCGCAAGCTGGAGTTAGAACGTTCGATTCTTTGGGGACGTGACAAAGGCGCGCCTATTTTCGGAGTGATTACACCGTTCGATGGTCAGCCGGCAACGCCAGGTAATGGATTCACTTTAGCGCTTCGCGTGGACAGCCATGCGGCAGTCGCTACGTTGCATGCCAAGGCATTGGCTTTAGGTGCTACGGATGATGGTGCCCCAGGCGCGCGTGGCACCGGCAAGTTCTATGGCGCTTATTTCAGGGATCTTGACGGTAACAAAGTGGTCTTCTATCACGCATGAAAGGTTTCTTAAGACGTAGCTCATCGGGATTGTTAACAACGGAATAACAGCTTTGAGCGATTCACTGCTTTTTTCTATTTTTATTATTTTCACGGGTGCAGCGCTGGTGGCCACCTTGGCGCTCTATGCGCGCCAGTCATTGCTTGTCGCCTATATCGCCGTTGGCGTGTTAGCGGGCCCTGCTGTGACTGGACTGGTTACTGATGCTCAGTTGATTGAAGAGATTGCGCATGTGGGCATTATCTTCTTGCTTTTTCTGTTGGGGCTGGATCTTTATCCGCAGAAATTGATCAAACTGCTGAAAGAGATAACCGGAATCACGCTGGTGAGCACAGCGGTGTTTGGATTGCTGGGTTATGTCGTGGCCGACAGTTTTGGATTCACCGAAGTGGACTGCCTGTTGGTGGGCATGGCGAGCACGCTGTCGAGCACTATTGTTACTCTGAAGTTGTTGCCTACCACTGTGTTACATCATCGCCACACCGGAGAGGTTATTGTCAGTATCTTGTTGTTGCAGGATCTCTTGGCGATTATTGCGTTACTGGTGCTGCATTCTCTGGCGGGTGGGTCGTTTGCTTGGCAGAACGCTGCCGTGTTGTTCATTGGTACGCCGGTGATGTTCGTGGGGAGCTTTGCCGCCGAACGCTGGTTGTTGCGACCCCTCTTTCGTCGCTTTGACCGTATTCGTGAGTACGTCTTTTTGCTGGCGGTGGGTTGGTGCCTGTGCATGGCGCAAATTGCCTACGGCCTGGGTCTTTCTTTCGAGATTGGTGCGTTTGTTGCCGGGGTTACCTTAGCGAATAGCCCAATTGCCCCTTACATTGCTGAAACGCTGCGGCCATTACGAGACTTCTTTCTCGTCATGTTCTTCTTCGCTCTGGGTGCTGGTTTCAACGTTGACCTGGTTAGCGATATTTGGATTGCCGCGACGGTTTTGGCGATTGCGGTGGTGATAATCAAGCCGACGATCTATTGGGCTCTTTTTAGAATCGCCGGTGAAAATAGGATTCTCGCTGGCGAAGCGGGCGCGCGGTTGGGGCAGTTAAGTGAGTTTTCTCTGTTGCTGGTGGCGGTGGCGTGGCAGGCGGGTATTATCAGTCCCGCTGCGTCGGCACTGGTCCAGTTGGCAACGCTTTTGACCTTTGTTATTTCAGCGTCGGTCGTAGTTTTTCGCTATCCC
>DUBL01000139.1 GCA_012960345.1 Gammaproteobacteria bacterium
ATCAGAAAGCAAAAACCAACACAAAACCTTCTTCCCCCTGACTCATGCATAAACGAGTCTGGTCTCTTGCCGCACCCATCATCCTATCCAATGTCACGGTGCCGTTGGTAGGTGCTGTTGACACCGCCGTCGTTGGCCACCTGGCAGACACCGCACTGATCGGAGCCGTTGCTTTTGGCGCTCTGATCTTCAGTTTTGTTTACTGGGCCTTTGGCTTTCTACGCATGGGCACCACCGGATTCGCCGCCCAGGCATGGGGCCACAACGATCCGACCGAAGCCTATTTGACGCTGTCACGAGCGGTACTTATCGGATTGTCACTGGGATTCCTGTTAATTATTGCTCACCCATTGATCGGTCAGTTGGCACTTATACTCTTTCGCGCATCTTTAGAAGTCGAGTCCGCAACCGCAGTTTATTTCAGCATTCGAATCTGGAGCGCACCCGCTGTATTGGGTCTCTACGCCATCCTCGGTTACCTGATCGCCGCGCAAGACATGCGAGCCGTGCTTTACACGCAGCTCCTGCTTAACGGGCTGAATATGTTTCTCGACATTCTGTTCGTCAGTTATTTCGACTACGGTATTGAAGGAGTGGCCGTCGCCACTGTATGTAGCGAATACATCGCTATTCTTTTCGGCATTTGGTTAATACACCACCGGACGGGCTATCGCGTTAAACCCACGTTGACTCATCGCCTACTGGATGCGGGCGCTATCCGCAAACTCCTTAACGCGAACTTCAATATCTTTATTCGCACCCTGTGCCTGATTTTTTGTTTTGCCTGGTTCACTAATCGAAGCGCTCAACTGGGAGATCTCTATCTCGCTGCCAACGCTGTGTTGCTCCACCTGCAGACGATTTGTGCCTACGCACTGGATGGATTCGCACATGCGGCTGAAACACTGGTTGGGCGCGCGGTGGGACAGCGCAATCGGTCGGCTCTGTTGGCCACCATTCGCATCAGCACCTTATGGGCGCTGATTGTTTCATTTGTAATTAGTTTGACTTATTTTATAACCGGCTCTCACCTGCTTAATTGGATGACCAATCACACTGATGTCCTGATCCTGGCCCGCGCCTATCTGCCTTGGGTCGTGATTGGACCGATCATTTCAGTGTGGAGCTTTCAACTCGATGGAATCTTTATCGGGGCGACACGCACTCGGGAAATGCGTAACGCGATGCTGATCTCCCTTGGCGGGTATTTGTTGGCCGTGGAAGCATCCATTGACCTTGCCCACAACCATGGATTGTGGATGTCCCTCCTGTTTTTCTTTATCTTGCGCGCGCTGACTTTGTCCTTCTACGTTCCACGCATCATCGCAACGACTCACTAATCTTTTCCATTACTCCAAAAAATCACCGCGCCGACACTTAGCGACGAAAAACGATGCGAATCTTTCCGGGCCTACTCAATAATTTCTGCAGCTCATCGCTACTGAACTCCAGCGCATAGCGATAAGATGACTCGATCCCATATAGCCTGCCGGGTTGACCAACCGACGTCCGCGGCATGCGCTGGCTACTGATAAAACTACCAGAACGTGAAAAAAACGCGATATTCAACGCAGCTTGCACATTTTGCATATGAAATCGAGTGCGCACATCTCGGTCGAATACAAACAACAATGGAAATCGGGCTATCTCCGCTTCGCACACATTCTGGAATCCAGCTGCCCGCTGGTGCGGACTGACAGCCATCCTGACTCGAATGACCGAACGCCCCACATTCTCATTCCAAACTTCAACAATCTCCTTCGGCATCGTAACAAAGACCTCTGGGATATCATTGCACCTGTCAGCCCCGACGTTAACAGCCGCCAACGCAAGAATGAGAGAAAAGAACAGTCTGATTCGCCGACACACCATTACGCCAACTCGTGACTCGCTGTCAGGTGATGATATGTAATGACTCAGCGATCTTGCGGCGGACCTGTCCGGCGACTTCCAGTGCACGCACCCCGTCCATACCAGTGACCAATGGCTGTCGCCTATCTCGAACACACGCAACAAAGTGCTCTAACTCCGCATCTAACGGTGGTCGGCTATCGACCTCAATCGACTCGGTTTCAATTCCAGCAAAACCTGACTCCTCGATGGGTGGCGTCCGCCGAGACACCTCAACCTGCTGATTTACAAAATCTAGACCCAGGTAACAGGCCTCTCCAAACACTCGAATGCGTCGGAATTTTCGAGAAGAGACCCGGCTCGCCGTGACATTAGCAATCGTGCCATCTGCGAATTCCAGCCGGGCATTCGCGATATCAACATGCGCCGACACGACACGGGCGCCCACCGCTGACACATAAGTGAGCTCTGCGGTGACCAGTGAAAGAACAATATCAATATCATGAATCATGAGATCAGTAACGACATCAACATCCGCTGCTCGAGAAACAAACGGGCCCAACCGATGGACCTCAATAAATCGTGGCCGATCAAGCTCTTGCACCAACCGTACGACACCCGCATTAAACCGCTCCAAATGACCGATTTGCAAAATGACGCCCGTTTCTTCAGCTGCCTTCACGATCGCTCGCGCATTGGTCAAATGATCTGCAATGGGTTTTTCCAATAACACGTGCATGCCATGGCGCAAATAAGGTTCAGCTACGACACGATGACTAGAAGTCGGCACGACGATGCTCACAGCGTCGACTTTATCGAGCAGGGCCTCAGGCTCGTTGTAAGCGGAACAACCACACTCCTCGGCCACGCGGGTTGCCACATACGCGTCAATATCCGTCACGCCCATCAATTCTACCCCCGGCATTGCAGCGTAAATCCGGGCGTGAATAGCCCCCAGATATCCCACGCCAACCACACCCACACGGATAGATTGTGTCGTCAATACCTCACTCCCCTAATACCGGCGCATCAAACAAACAGACATTCCTGTTAACGTAAACCTTCGCCGATCAGTCATCGAAAACAACAATGACACGGCGGTTGTGGCGGCCTTTCTTTTCAATTTTTCGAACGCGAATGCGCCCGATCTCCCCCGTTGAAGCGACGTGAGTACCGCCGCACGGTTGCAGATCAATACCTTCAAACTCAACGATCCGAACTTGACCGCTTCCTGTTGGGGGCTTAACCGACATCGTTCGAACCAGTTCCGGTTTGTGAGAAAGTTCTTCGGCGCTAATCCATTGCATCTGCATTGATGAATCCTGCGCGACCAACGCATTCAGTCGATCTGTGACCTCTTCTTTGTCAACAGGGTCGGGTAAATCAAAATCAAGTCGTCCACGACCATCCTGGATCGACCCCCCTGTGACAGGTGCTGGAATAGCAGCGCATAACATATGCATACAACTGTGCATCCGCATTAAACGATAACGGCGCTCCCAATCCAGTTTCAGTGTGACCGTCTCACCAACCGCCGGCAAATCGACATCGGTCGCCACCCGATGCTGTTGTTCACTCGTCTCGGCATTCTTTTGCGTATCCGTGACCACGAATTCGCGACCGTCAGCGTGCATAATCGAACCCGTATCCCCAGGTTGGCCTCCACCTTCAGGATAAAACACCGTCTGATCGGTGACGATCACCCCATCGTGCGCCGCGACTACTACCGCGTTGCATTCCTTAAGGTAGCCGTCCCGTCTAAAGAGTTCATCTGTAATTGTCATCCCTATTTACCTTACCCGCGGGCTCGTTTAGAAGACGGATCATACAGTGGGCTAAGGTTAGCGGTCGCGGGATAACGTTGACCTGCAATCTCAATCGTATAGTGACCGGCAGTAACGAACTCGTCATCAACGCCATCCCTATGCTCAACGTAGCCAAGCCCGACCGCACCGCCCAATGTGTGCCCATACATGCCTGATGTGGTTCGACCCACTCTAATGTCATCACGCCAAATCGGCTCATCGTGATACAACAACGGCTCCGGATCGGTTACTAAGAACTGGATCAAACGGCGGGTCAATAGTTGCTCTGCCTGCTTCAACAACGCAGCTTCACCGAGAAACCCCCCGGGTTTACCAAAATCCACAGCAAAACCAAGCCCGGCCTCAAGCGGAGTATCTTCGTCACTGATGTCGTGCCCCCAATGTCGGAATGCTTTTTCGATACGAAGACTGTTAAGCGCGTGATATCCCGCCATCACAAGACCATGCGACTCCCCTGCAGCGGCAATAACATCGTATACCCCGATTGCGAACTCGCTTGGAATATAGAGTTCCCAACCCAACTCACCCACATAACTCATTCGCGTTGCCCGAACACGGGCATAACCAAGGTCGATCTCTCGCGAAGCACCGAAAGGAAATGCCGCGGACGAAAGATCCTCAGGAGTCAATTCCCTCAATAGCGTACGAGACCGTGGCCCCATCAACGCGATCACTGCGTATCCACTGGTGACATCCGTTGCCACTGCACGCGCATCATCGGGAATATGTTCTCGCAACCAGTAATAGTCCCTGGCCTGCGACGCTGCACCCGTTACGATCAGAAACTGGTCGTCATCAATGCGTGTGACGGTGAGATCAGCCTCAATTCCGCCACGAGCATTCAGCCACTGTGTATAAACCGCCCGACCAGGGGGAATATCAACATCACGGGCTGATATGTGACCTAGAACACGGGCCGCATCCGGCCCCTGCAAAAGAATCTTACCAAAGGACGACAGATCAAACAGACCCACCCCTTGGCGAACGCCCTGATGTTCAGCTCGGCTGTTATCAAACCAGTTCTGACGGCCATAACTGTACTCATAAGCTGGCACCGTACCCACTTTGCCGAACCAATTTGGACGTTCCCACCCGGACACCTCTCCAAAACACGCACCGGCGTCTTTCAGGCGATCGTGCAACATCGACACCCGCACCGGCCGCGCGCTCTCTACCTGGCGATAGGGCCAATGCATAGCATAGAGCAGGCCGAGAGCTTCTGTTGTGCGATCGTGAAGGTATTTTTGGTTACTCTGGAAAGGCATCACTCGCCTTATGTCAACATCCCATAAGTCCATCGGCGCATGACCGGCATCTATCCATTCGGCAATGACTTTACCCGCTCCTCCAGCCGACTGGATGCCGATCGAATTGAAACCTGCGGCAACAAAAAAGTTGTCAATTTCAGGTGATGGCCCAAGGTAGTATCGGTTGTCGGGTGTGAAACTCTCGGGCCCATTAAAAAAGAGTTTAATACCCGTGTCCGAAAGCAATGGAATGCGGTGAATGGCAAGATTGAGGTGCGATTCAATATGAGCGACATCCTCCGGCAACGTATCGAATTCAAAATCTGACGGTATCCCGGCCATTCCCCAAGGCTTTGCTGTCGGCTCAAACATGCCGATCAGAAGTTTCCCCGCATCTTCTTTATAATAGTTACACGCTGAGGGCTCCCGTAACACTGGCAGATCGACCGGCAAATCATTGATCGGTTCCGTAACAACATAGAAATGTTCCGCTGCATGCAACGGAATATTCACCCCACAAAGTTGCCCGACCTCACGGGCCCACATTCCCGCACAATTCACCGCAACCTCACAGAGAATCGTGCCCGCGTCGGTACGCACTGATGTCACACGTCGATCTTTGGTCTCGATCGCCGTTACTCGAGTGTCTTCAAATACCCGCGCGCCCCGGTTACGCGCTCCGCGGGCCAGCGCCTGAGCCGTATCCGTTGGATTGGTCTGGCCGTCTTTCGGCAGGAAAACACCACCCACCAAATCATCGATCTCGACCAGCGGATGTAGGCTACGCACTTCAGTTGGTGAAACAACCTGGGCCTCAAGTCCAAAACAACTGGCCATAGAAGCGCCTCGGACAAATTCTTCAAATCGCTCCTTATCCGATGCAATCGCCAATGATCCATTCTGTCGAAAACCGGTCGATTGACCAGTTTCCTGTTCCAAGGAGGCATATAACTCCGTTGTATATTGAGCAAGGCGAGTCAGGTTGTAAGTAGCCCTTAACTGACCGACTAACCCTGCTGCGTGCCAGGTCGTACCCGAAGTCAATTTCTTACGCTCCAACAACACCACATCCGTCCACCCGATCTGAGTGAGGTGATACGCCACACTGCATCCGATCACCCCGCCCCCAATAATGACGACTTGTGCCTGTTGCGGAAGTTCAGTCAAAACAAGTCTCCTTTATGTAGAACGGCAATCCGTCTGTTGTCCATGGGCCCCGACAACGTGGGTGAGAGGTTATCCCAAACTGGCATGAATAATTCAAGAGAATTTTTGTTGTTGCTGATTTGTCGTTTCCATCTGACATCGGAGACAATGACACTAAGAAACGCTCGCCTCAGAAGCAACCACTACCACCCACTCTATTAAATGGCTATTTCTGGCATGCTGGCATACCCACAACAAAACAATTGATCACCAACCACCAACCACCACTATGACTGATCAGCCAACCACAGAAAATACGAGTACTGGAGAATTTCTGCACCCACGCTACTGGGCGACCTGGGCTGGCATCGGCGCGCTGCGCCTGTTGTCATGGTTGCCTATTCGGATACTGTTTGGTATCGGCAAAGTCTTAGGCAAGGGGTTGCACCTCATCCTGCCTGGTCGAAGGCGCATCGCAACCATCAATATCCAGCGGTGCTTTCCCACTTTCTCGTCTCGGGAAGTAGCCACCATCGTTCGAGAATCATTCGAGGTTATCACGACCGTAGCCATCACCACTGGAATCAGTTGGTGGGCATCTCGTACCAGACTAAGTCACCTGGTGCACCTGCACCAGGTACACTATTTCACCGACGCACTGGCCCAAGGTCAGACCGTAATCCTCCTCGCACCCCATTTCTCTGCAGTCGCTACGGTTAGTATTTACCTCGGCACAATCGGGCCAGGTGTTAGCATTTATCAACGCATCAACAATCGCCTTTTAGACAAATTCATTTTGCGCGGTCGTCAACGATTCGGTAGCCGAATGTTTGAGCGAAAAAGCAGCATGCGAGAAGTAATTCGTGCCTTGAAAAATGGTGAGTTCTTGTACTACCTGCCCGACCAGGATCCAGGACCTCGTCGAGCCGTCTTTGCTCCATTTTTTGATATTCCAACCGCCAGCTGGCCTGTCCTTGGCCGCATCGCTTCTATGACTAACGCCATTGTCATTCCGTGTTTTTGCAGTTTAAATCACGACCGTGGCGGTTATGACATCACTTTCGATGCCCCGCTGGACAATTTCCCAGGCGACAATCCGATAGCCGATGCCACCCGCATGAATCAAGTCATTGAATCGGCCATTCGGGCCATGCCCAGTCAGTACTTCTGGGTACACAAACGGTTTAAGACGCGCCCCCCGGGCGAGGACGACTTTTACCGCTGAATGACGGTGTAACTGAGATTCTCAGCTGGTGGTTAGACCTGACAGC
Organism: Gammaproteobacteria bacterium; assembly: GCA_012960345.1. Taxonomy (GTDB): domain Bacteria; phylum Pseudomonadota; class Gammaproteobacteria; order Arenicellales; family UBA868; genus UBA11791. The sequence goes on from DUBL01000139.1 coordinate 7,342, forward strand.
ACAAACCCCCAATACGCCACGGCAAACGCTAGCCAGCGACGGCGGCTGCCAGCGCCGAGCCAACCTCAACCGTATTGGCCGATCCACCAATGTCCACTGTCTTCGGCCCCTCCGGCGCCGCCATCACGGCTTCAATGCCGGCCATTACAGCCGCAGCAGCCTCTGTTTCACCGAGGTGATCCAACATCATGGCACCAGACCAGATTTGTCCAATCGGGTTAGCAATGCCTTTGCCCGTAATATCAGGTGCCGACCCATGGACTGGCTCAAATAGCGACGGGTGCTCTCTTTCTGGATTGAGATTAGCCGACGGCGCAACCGCAATGGTGCCAGTGGTCGCGGGGCCAAGATCAGAAAGGATGTCGCCGAAAAGATTACTCGCGACAATCACGTCAAACCATTCTGGTGTTAAAACAAGGCGCGCAGCGAGGATATCGATATGGTACTGGTCCGTTTCAATATCAGGAAACCGATCGGCATTTGCAGCAAACCGCTCATCCCAGAAACTCATGGAGTGAATGATCCCGTTCGACTTTGTCGCCGACGTTAATTTTCCTTGTCGCGACGCAGCCAGATTAAAGGCGTACTCATGAATACGGTCGGTGCCTTGACGCGTAAAAATCGATTCCTGAAACGCCGCTTCCTGATCTGTGCCACGGTATAACCGGCCACCAATCTCTGAATACTCGCCCTCATTATTCTCTCGAACGATTAAGTAATCGATATCCCCCGGCGTCTTATCTCTCAGTGGGCACGTCAGTCCAGGAAGCAACTTGACCGGGCGCAAATTAACATACAGCTTGAGCCCTCTCCGCATCGGCATGAGAAGCTCCCACAAAGAAATGTGGTCAGGCACACCAGGGAACCCAACGGCACCAAAATAAATGGCATCAAGCCCCGCCAACTGTTCCAGACCATCAGCTGGCATGATCTCACCCACTCGATGAAATCGCTCGCAACTCCAGTCGAAATCAACCCATTCGAACTGAAACCCAAACCGTCTAGCCACTGCCTCCAACACCCGCTGGCCTTCTGGCACCACCTCTCGACCGATACCATCACCAGGAATTACTGCGACTCTGTATGTGCTCATCTGTTGTCTGCCCTACATTCGTTTTATCCGTACACGCCGGTCAATAACGGCGTATAGCTCAGCCCGAGCTGAAGCGGACTAAGTCTAACTCAGCGCGTCGTTCCACCGAGCCAACAGCTAGCCTCGCACTGATGAGACTCTGTGCCTCATTTCATAGGCCGAAGTCTGTCGGCGTAAACCACACAACTTAGTAGTTAATCGAGCAACACAAAGATAAAGCCCGCTGCCCAACACCACGCTGACACAAGTCGCTTCCAGTAATGGCCCAGTGGATACCACCATGCCCCCCCATAGCTGAGGATAAGCTGCCAGCATCCAGGCTATAGCAACCACACTGACTGACCAACAGGAAAATTCCAGGGAATTCGACATCGCTCTCACTCCATCATCGGCTAAAACACCGATAATGAGACGACCGCTGACTCATGGGATGAGTTTCCCAGAACATCTGGCCTTGAGGTCAATACAACGCCCTCAGGCATCCTTAAGTTGACTTGTAATAACGCTCGAGAAAATCTTGGTAAGCCAAATCAAGCCCCTCGGTCAGCGGTGTGGTCGCGGACCAACCCAACGCGTGCAAACGTTCCACGTCCACCCATTTCCTCGGCGTACCGTCGGGTTTAGACGAATCCCATTCGAGCCCCCCAGTAAATCCGACAACGCCGCGCACCTGATCCGCCAAGTCTCGGATACTCACCTCTTGCCCACTACCAATATTAATCAGCGGTGCATGATCCTCTGAGAATAAGTCAGCAACAACATCGGGCGAACGGGTCAACAAGAACAGACACGCGTCGGCCAAATCATCGCTATAGAGAAATTCCCGCCGTGGCGTACCTGTTCCCCAGACCTCCAGATCAGCAGCTCCTGCACATTTCGCTTCATGAGCTTTTCGAATCAGGGCCGGCAACACATGCGAAGTCGCAAGATCATAGTTGTCACCGGGTCCGTATAGATTGTTCGGCATTACGGCCAAGTACCGGGTGCCGTACTGTCGATTGTAGGCCCAACACATTTCTACACCAGCGATTTTGGCAACTGCATAGGGACGATTACTCGACTCAAGGATACCGCTTAATAAATGTGTTTCGTGGATTGGCTGCGGAGCGTACTTTGGATAAATACAACTCGAACCAAGGAAAAGCAATTGTTCAACCCCACTCTTCCAGGCACTGTGGATGACATTCGATTGTATTAAAAGATTCTCTCCGATGAATTCCGCAGGATAAGTGGCGTTGGCAAGAATACCCCCCACCCGGGCAGCGGCCAACACCACAACCTCTGGCTTTTCCCGTAAAAAAAATGCCGCAGTAGCCGATTGGTCGAGTAAATCGAGCTCGTCATGTGTACGAGTGATAATCTGGCTGAAACCACGCGCTGCCATCACTCGGTGTATCGCCGAACCGACCAAACCTCGATGTCCAGCGATAAAAACACGGCTTTGCTTATCCACCACCTGCCCCCTCAACAGTCAGTCATTAGGTGGGTGAGACGCATTTAGGTCACTCCGAGCCAGCGCTAAATCAGCCGCTACCATTTCAGCGACCAGCTCTTGAAAGGTGGTCCGGGCACGCCAGCCTAGGTCTCGCTGCGCCTCAGTCGAGTCTCCAAGCAAACTTTCCACCTCGGTCGGACGATAATACCGCGGGTCAACCGCAACAATGACCCGTCCGGCTGCGTCTATCCCTTTTTCATCAACCCCACTCCCTTGCCATACGATGTCCATATCGAGCTCAGTCGCGGCCGCCTCGACGAAATCTCGAACACTGTGTTGCGTTCCGCTCGCAATCACATAATCCTTCGGATGATCTTGTTGCAACATCAACCACTGTGCCTCGACATAGTCGCGGGCGTGCCCCCAATCACGTTTTGCATCCAGATTACCCAGATACAGGCACGAATCAAGACCACACTGGATTCTTGCCAACCCCCGAGTGATTTTGCGCGTAACAAATGTCTCCCCACGAACCGGCGACTCATGATTGAAAAGAATGCCATTACAGGCATAAACACCGTAAGCCTCTCGATAGTTCACTGTAATCCAATAGGCGTACAACTTGGCGACCGCATAGGGGCTGCGCGGATAAAATGGGGTTTTCTCAGTCTGAGGTACTTCATGGACTAGCCCGTACAACTCCGAAGTCGAGGCTTGATAAAATCGAGTCTTTCCCTCTAGCGAGAGAATGCGAATGGCTTCCAACAACCGCAGCGCACCGAGCGCATCCGAATTGGCCGTGTATTCCGGCTCCTCAAAACTCACTGCCACGTGACTCTGTGCACCGAGGTTATAAACTTCGTCGGGTTCGACCTCCTGTAACGTTCGCACGAGGCTGAGCGAGTCGGTGAGATCGCCATGGTGCAGGATCAGGCGGGGATCAGGGTCATGGGGATCCTGATAAAGATGATCAATCCGCTGGGTGTTGATCGAAGACGCCCGTCGTTTAATACCATGAACGACATATCCCTTCTCCAACAGAAGTTCCGCAAGATAAGCGCCATCCTGCCCCGTGATACCCGTAATCAATGCCGTCTTCATCATGTTTTCTAGCTGTTCTCAGGCCTCGCTTAACACCCGTTCAAAATATCGAATGGTTTCTCCCAACCCCTCATCGAGATCCACCGTAGGCGACCAGTCCAAATTCGTTCTGGCAAGAGTAATATCCGGTTGCCGTTGCACGGGGTCATCTTGTGGCAATGACTCGTAGACCAAGGCCGAATGAGACTCGGTCATCGCAAGCACCTTTCGAGCCAATTCGATAATCTGGAACTCTCCTGGATTGCCCAGATTTATTGGGCCATGCAACGCATCGGGACTCGCCATCAGCCGAATCAGCCCTTCCACTAAATCACTGACATAACAAAACGAACGTGTTTGGTCTCCGCTCCCATAGATCGTAATTGGATTACCCTGAAGCGCCTGCACAATAAAGTTGGAAACAACACGACCGTCCTCTCGATGCATATGCGGTCCATAGGTATTGAAGATACGGGCCACTTTTATCGCCAAGCCATGTTGTCGTTGATAATCGAAGAACAAAGTCTCGGCGCACCGCTTGCCTTCGTCATAACACGCGCGGATACCAACAGGATTAACCCGACCCCAGTATGTTTCGGTTTGAGGGTGCTCTTCAGGATCGCCGTAGACCTCGCTGGTCGACGCCTGGAGAATTGTTGCGCGTGTTCGCTTTGCAAGACCCAGCATATTGATCGCACCGTGAACACTGGTCTTGGTCGTCTGCACCGGATCGGACTGATAATGCACTGGTGAAGCAGGACAAGCTAGATTGTAAATCTGGTCTACTTCAACGTAGAGCGGAAACGTGACATCGTGCCGCATCAACTCGAAATTATCATAGTCTTGTAAAGCGACGATATTCTGCTTTGCTCCAGTAAAATAATTGTCAACGCAAAGAACGTCGCACCCGTCTTCGACCAATCTTTTGCACAGGTGCGAACCGATAAACCCGGCCCCGCCTGTGACCAATACCCGTAAGGACATAAATGACTATCCGATGAAACGACGTGAATTTTAGACGTTTTTAACCGGCCTCGCAGAGATTGGTAATTCAGCATAAGGCGCCTCGTTATTAGTCACGACTCTACCCATAGCCGACGGCGACAGTCTCTTGCCGCTCTATACTCCTTTGGTACATCGGAGAACGCACCATGACACCACCCTTCACTCAACACGAATACGGGCAACGACTAGCAAAAACACGCCGTGCCATGGAAGAGCGCAACATTCAACTGCTGTGGGTTACCGACCCTTCAAACATGGCCTGGCTGACCGGTTATGATGGTTGGTCGTTCTACGTCCACCAGGGCGTACTTCTCCCCTCCGTGGGTGATCCAATCTGGTTTGGCCGCGAACAAGACACTCAAGGTGCGCGTCGTACTGTCTGGATGGATCACAAGAACATCGTCGGCTATCCGGATCATTATGTCCAATCGACTGAGCGACATCCCATGGATTATCTCGCGAACCTGATTCTCGAGTGGGGTTGGCATGAGCAATGCATCGGCGTGGAGATGGACAATTACTACTTCAGTGCAGCGGCTTATCTCGCTATGGAAAAAAAACTCCCTTCAGGCACCCTGATCGATGCGACCGGCCTCGTTAACTGGGAACGCGCGATAAAGTCACCACAGGAAGTTATGTTCATGAAAAGGGCCGGAGTCATTGTGGAGCGTACACACGCCATGATTCAGGAGCGGGTAGAACCCGGGCTTCGAAAAAATGAACTGGTTGCAGACATATTTCGCACTGCGATTCGGGGCACGGAGTCGTACGGCGGCGATTACGCAGCGATTGTGCCCTTGGTACCAACAGGCCTCGATGCCGCCGCACCACACCTGACCTGGGATGACCGGCCGTTTGAGCTCGGGGCAGGCACTTTTTTTGAAATTGCCGGATGTTACCGTCGGTACCACTGCCCACTTTCCCGTACGGTCTACCTCGGCACACCGCCAGCTCAATTATTGCAGGCAGAAGAAGCGGTTCTTGAGGGAATTGAAGCGGCGCTTGGCGTTGTCAGACCGGGAAACACCTGCCAAGACATTGACGCGGCCTGGCAAAAGGTCATTCGCCGCTACGGGTTTAGCAAAGCAAGTCGTTGCGGTTACGCCATCGGCTTGAGTTATCCCCCCGATTGGGGAGAGCGCACCATGAGCCTACGCCAAGGCGATCAGTCCATACTGGAACCTGGGATGACGTTTCACTTAATGCCCGCACTTTGGCAGCATGATTGGGGTCTGGAAATCACAGAAAGCTTTCTTGTCACCGACACAGGCCATGAGACGCTCTCCCATTTTCCAAGACCGTTACTCATAAAATCCTGATAATCACGCTACGTCAATGGTGCCGGCGAGAGGATTCGAACCTCCGACCTACGCATTACGAATGCGTTGCTCTACCAACTGAGCTACACCGGCTCTAATTCTTAAAAAGTCGGGTCTAATTATAAACTGGTCACCTCATAGCGCCTCTTAAAGAGGGCTATTGCCACGTGGGACTGGCACTGAAAAAGAAACACCTTCATCTTCACGGGCTACCCCGGTAACCAATTCACCGCCCCAAGCAACCAACTGATCGATTACCTCAACGACCAGTTTCTCTGGAGCCGATGCCCCAGCAGTCACGCCAACAAGCTCACATCGCTCTAACCATTCAGGCTGAATCTCACTGACATCATCGATTAAATGCGCATCGGCTCCAGATTCTGCAGCGACCTCGCGGAGCCTGTTGGAGTTTGAGCTCGTAGACGATCCCAACACCAGCACCACATCGGCTCGTTTGGCAATACTGCAGATTGCATCCTGACGATTCTGTGTGGCATAGCAAATATCACCCTTTCGAGGTCCATCGATAGCAGGGAAACGCGTCCGAAGTGCCATCACGATGCGCGTCGTATCATCGACCGACAATGTGGTCTGCGTAACATAGGCCAAACTGGCGGGGCTTTTTACCTGCAACTCGTTGACTCCATTCAGATCCTCCACCAAGTAAATACCGCTATCAGACTGCCCGAGCGTTCCCTCAACCTCGGGATGTCCCGCATGACCGATCATCACTACTTCTTTGCCTTCTGCTCGAAAACGCCGCACTTCGGCATGCACTTTAGTCACTAATGGACAAGTCGCATCGTAAACGTTCAACCGACGACGACTTGCTTCCTGAATAACGGCTCGGGACACACCATGCGCACTTAAGATAACTGTTGCTTTGTCCGGCACCTCATCGAGGTCATCGACAAACACTACTCCGCGCTCCGACAGATCCGCCACGACGGATCGATTATGTACCACGGCATGCCGCACATAAATCGGTATGCCATACCTCGTCAACGCCCCTTCAACCGTCTGAATAGCACGATCCACGCCGGCACAAAACCCACGTGGGTTAGCAAGTTCAATCTGCATGAGCTACCCGCACCTCTCAATCACCACCAACATCTGAACTTCGAATCTTAGGTTTTTACCAATCATTGGATGATTGAAATCGACCTTAACCTGCCCATCATTGACCTCAAGTACCTGTCCTGCCGCCAAATCATCCGTACCCACAGAAAATTCTACCAGCGCACCCGGTTTCACTTCGATATCTCGGGGGAAATCGACCAATGGCACCATTTGGATAAGTGCCGAATCGTGCGCGCCAAAAGCGGCAAGATCTGCTGTTACGGACATCGAAAAACGCTCCCCTGCCGCACGCCGCACTAATTCCGCCTGGACACAGGTCGGAAAAAATCGAAACCAACTGACACATGACAAGGGCGATCATCCGATGATTCGAGTTCCTGCCCGCTTTCTAACAAAACACAGTAACGAACTCGATAAATAGGCCCACCTTCAAGGCAAACATCCATCACCGTCGTCGGGAAGTACGAGTTAGATCTATCAATAACACAAGGACCCCTAATGTAATCACAGCATCTGCTAGGTTGAACGCGGGCCAATGCCATGCCTGATAGTAAAAATCAATGAAATCCACGACATAACCAAACCGAAGGCGATCTGTCAAATTGCCCAGCGCCCCACCAAGAACCAATGCCAAACCTGCCTCAAACAATGCTTCGCCAAGCCGCGGGTGACATAAACGCCACACAATCCACAGACAAACCAGCAACCCAGTGAGGGTCAGAAACCATTGTGCCCACTGGCCCTGATTAGCGAGCATGCCAAATGCGGCACCACTGTTGTGAATATGGACAAACCTCAAAAACGACGTCATGCCAATGGCTTCCCCGAAGGCCATGTGTCGAACCGCAAGCTCTTTCGTCAACAAATCCAACATCAACAACACCACGGCCAAGCCAATCAAAGAAAATGCCCACCGCGGTCGAGGAGAATTGACGATTGCCATTAGACCGTCCTCGGGTTTTCTGTTAGCCATGCCGCTGCCGCCAGAGTGTCTTTATGAATCTGATCTTTCAATGCGTCGAATGACTCAAACTTCGTTTCGGCGCGAATGCGCTTCCTAAATATCACTCGAACCCGATCTCCGTAGAAAGTTCCTGAGAAATTGATCAGGTGCACTTCGAGCAAAAGACGATCACCGCCAACCGTGGGCCGAAAACCCAGGTTAGCCACCCCAGGCAACAGTCCTTCCTCCACCCCCCCAACCTCAACAGCAAACACACCGCGCAGCGGTGGATTATGGCGTTCAACCAACAAGTTGGCTGTTGGAAATCCCCAAGTTCGGCCTCGTTGATCACCATGGAGCACGCGACCTGAGATTGCGTAGGGACGACCCAGCAAACGTGCCGCTAGCTCTAAATCGCCGCTTTTTAGCGCCTCTCGGACTCTCGTGCTGCCGATCTTCTCGCCGTCAATCGATACAGCAGCGACTCGAGACACCCCAAAGCCGTACGTATCTCCTAGCGCCTGTAAGTCTTCTGCAGTGCCGGAACGGCCCGCGCCAAAGCCAAAGTCATAACCAACCACAACGTGAGAAGCGGACAGCGACTCAACCAGATATTTCCTGACAAAGTCTTCCGCAGACAACGATGCCAATTGTTCATTAAAGCGAAGCGCGATAACCCGCTCAACTCCGTAATCGCGTAATAGTTCGAGTTTCTCACGCACACTACTCAAACGACTCAACCTGACGTCTGGCTGGAAATAAGTCTGAGGATGGGGCTCGAAGGTAATTACCGTTGACTTCAACGAGAGCTCCTCAGATCGCACCTTAAGCGTCTTGATTAGCTGTTGGTGACCCAAATGAAAGCCATCGAAATTACCGATAGCGACAACAACCGACGCCTTTCCAAGCGCCGCGTTCCCGAGATCTCTATACCACTGCATTGTTGAAGTAACTCACGGCAGCATGACGATCAATCAACCAAGGCGCCACTAATCTGGCCATGCCCAATCAGGCGCCTCGGCGTCAACAATAGCTGCGATATCCTGCCGGACGTTAGAACTATCGGATACCCCATGATAATAGGCAAGACGAATTTCAGGATACTTCCAGCACAAAAAGCCATCACCGGTAAAAAAATCAACATGCCACAAACCTGCTACAACTGGCCCCAGTCGTTCGACCTTATCAGACCAGGTTTGCACGATTGCGGCATAGGCTGACTCCCGATCACCTAGACGTGGATCGCAACTCAACGTATTGCGCACCGCATCTCTGAGCGGTAGCCATTCCGAATGCGCTGCTCTCGTAATTTTTCGAATCAAAGGCAGAAGCACTTCCGCTTCGCTCAAACTAAAAAGGCGCAGATCTCCTGGCCTCCCAATCTGAGGCACGTCCAAGGTGTGCATTTTTTCAGTCACTTGCACGACGCGTATGATTCAACATGTGATGAACACGCATTCCAAATAAGTAAAGCGCTGCGATATAAACCCCAAAACCGATCAATACCAATCCCAAGAGCATTGAAATTCTTTGTCCGATGGCCGCCTCCAACCAAATTGCATTCTCGAAACAACCGTACCACAGGACTGCGCTCATCACAGTTGTTGCCGAAAAAACCTGCCCAAGAAAACGCGACCACCCCGGAAGTGGGTGATACACGCCGTCACGCCGCAACCAACAGTAGAGCAATGTGGCATTCAATAGGCCCGCAATCGACGTTGCGACCGCCAACCCCACATGCTGGAAATAGAACACCAAGACCAGGCCAAACACGGTATTGACTATCAAGGAGAAGACACCCGCCCGGACCGGTGTTGTCGTATCCTGACGGGCAAAATAACCCGGCGCAAGCACCCTAACGGACACGTAACCGGCAAGGCCTACGGAGAACCCGACCAATGCTTGCGCGGAATGCTCAACATCCACCACAGAAAATGCACCGTAATGGAAAAGCACAACCATCAATGGAACAGCCAGGACCGCCAGACTGGCTGCCGCCGGAATAGAAACCAGCAACCCCCACCTTAACGCCCAATCCAGTGTATCGGAAAATTCCCGTGTCGCCCCGACCGCATGCTGCCCCGACAGACTTGGTAACAGCACTGTGCCGAGGGCTATTCCAAAAACACCGAGTGGAAACTCCATGAGGCGGTCAGCGTAGTACAGCCAAGAGACACTGCCGCTCACTAAAAATGATGCAAGCACTGTGTTGACCAGCAAATTGATTTGGGCGATCGAGGCTCCAAAGGCCGCGGGCAACATCAAGCGGAAGACTCTACTGATGCCATCCGATGTCTGCGCCGCGGTCACCCCGGTGTCGTGCAAGCGCGGGTGCGGCAATCGACCCTCTTTGGCTAGAAACGGTAATTGAAACAGCAACTGAATCAATCCAGCGATCAACACACCCACCGCTAACGCAACCGCGGCATTCGGGAAATGGGGAATCAACAAAAATACTGCCCCAATCAAACTCAGATTAAGAAGAACCGGCGTGAGCGCGGGTACGGCAAAACGATCGCGAGCATTGAGAATACCCGCAGCCATCGCCACCAACGAGATACAGAAAATATACGGAAAGGTGAAGCGAAGCGCGTCAACAGTCGCTGAAAATTTGATCGGATCCGCCCCGAAGCCAGGCGCAAGAACCCTCACAACCCATGGCGCCAGCATGATGCCACCCAAGGTGACCAGCAATAGCACCAGGCCCAATCGACCGCACAGAACATCAAGGAAGCGACGAATCTCCTGCTCTGTGCCCAACGTCTCTTTTTCCGTATAAACGGGCACGAAAGATGCGGAAAACGCCCCTTCAGCGAAAATGCGACGCAGAAAATTAGGAATCCGAAAAGCGACAAAAAAGGCGTCAGCAAATATGCTGGCGCCTAAAACCTGGGCAAAGGCCATATCGCGAATGAGCCCTGTGATCCGCGATAGCACCGTCATTCCACTGACAATGACGGTAGATCTGAGTATTTTTTTCGACATAGAGGTTAACCGGGGCAGTGATCCGATGTTAGGCCCCCGTGTCGAGAATCCGAAATAAGCGACCGGACCACCACGAAGCATCATTGACAAATCGATGAAAAATCAAAATAATCTGCGCCCCTGCCATACACGAGACAATTTCTTGGCCAATTCCGCCCAAGCTCGTAAACGAGCCCGACAAGCAATCGGGCGCCGCTCACGTAACGTCGCTCGAAGATCTGCGATGCGCACGCACATCAAGAAGTTCATGACGCTTGCTGAATCGGGTGAAAAAGACAGTGCAACAGCAGCCTATCAGAGTGCTTCTTCGAACATTGACCGGGCTTCACAAAAAGGCCTCACTCATCGCAACAAGGCAGCCCGACTGAAACGCCAGTTAAATGCCAAACTCAAGACGATGGTTACTGCGTAGTCACCCGCTTTGCTCTTCGGAGCAGTCGTCATAACACGACAAGATTGTCCCGATGAATCAATTCAGGTTCATCGACATATCCGAGAATACTCTCGATATCGTGACTGGCCCGACCGATGATCTGTCTGGAGTCAATAGCGCTGTAGTTGATCAGACCACGAGCAATCTCGACTTGCTCGGCCGTTGTGATACAGGCCACGAGATCTCCCCTTTCGAACTCCCCCTCAACGTGAGTGACCCCGACGGGAAGCAAACTGCGTCCGTCGCTTTGAATCACCCGGGTGGCGCCCGAGTCTAGATGTAATCGCCCAGCAACCCGCAACTGACCCGCCAGCCACTGTTTCCTCGCGGCAATACGACCGGCCACAGCGCGAATCCGAGTTCCCGGATTCTTACCGGCAGCCACTTCCAGAAGAACGTTTGAGCGATGCCCGGAAACAATGAATGTATCTGCCCCTGACCGGGCCGCCTTCTCGGCCGCGTGGATCTTGGTCAACATACCCCCTCGCCCTTGAACACCCCCCGGGCCCGCCACGCTTTTGAGTGATGGATCCCCGGCAATTGCTTCCCGCATGAGTATGGCAGACTGTGATCGGCGCGGATCCGCATCAAACAATCCCTCTTGATCCGTCAGAATCACCAGACACTCGGCTTCGATCAGATTAGTGACCAACGCTGCCAATGTATCGTTATCACCAAACTGAATTTCGTGAGTCACTACTGTGTCATTTTCATTCACGATTGGAACGAGACCTAGATCCAGCATAGTCTTCAGTGCGCTTCTCGCATTGAGATATCGAGAGCGATCGGCAAGATCCGCATCGGTAAGCAACACCTGACACGTAGTAATCTGCTGATGGTTAAACCAGGTTTCATAACTCTTAACGAGGCTAGATTGGCCAACAGCGGCCGCGACCTGCAGGCGATGCAATTCGTGCGGCCGGGTAGTCCAGCCCAACCGAAGCATCCCAGCGGCGATTGCACCTGATGAGACCAACACAACGTCGATGCCTCGATCACGCAGCGCCGCAACCTGCGCAACCAGAGCACTAATCGCGTCCTCATTGAGACCAACTCCTCGATCAGCCAGCAATGAACTGCCGATCTTGACCACCCAACGGATACGGTCACCGTCCCTCTTCATCGCCTGATCCTTCGTCTTCCCGCGTCAAAAACAGAAATGCATCGCGCATGACACGGCGACAGCCTTCCCCGGTTACCGCCGAGGTCTCGTAAATCGGCGCCGTCCATGCCAACGCTGCCTGTAGTGATGCCTTGATCGATCCTAAGTCGATTTCTGAGACCAAATCTGTTTTATTGAGCACTATCCAACGCGGCCGTTCACTGAGTCTGACATCAAACTCATGCAGCTCGCGCGTTACCTGACTAAAGGACTGCACCAGATCAGTAGCGGTATCACTGCCCACGTCGATCAGATGAAGTAATAAACGGGTACGTCGCACATGCCTGAGAAACTGTAATCCAAGACCGGCACCTTGAGCGGCTCCAGGTATCAAACCGGGAATATCTGCTACCACCAGAGTACTGTCAGGCCCCTCCTCAAATACACCCAATTCCGGTGCTAGCGTAGTAAATGGATAAGCTGCTACTTTTGGCTTAGCAGCCGAGATAGCTCGAAGAAAGGTTGATTTTCCAGCATTAGGTAAGCCGAGAAGACCAACATCGGCCAGCAATCGGAGCTCAAGTTTTAACTCACGTTCATCACCTGGAAAGCCTGGACTCGTGCGCCGAGGTGCTCTATTAGTGCTCGACTTGAAGCGAGCGTTGCCGCGCCCTCCCTGACCACCTTCCACAATAGCGAACGGCCCCCTTTCATTGGCCATATCGACGATGAGTTCCTGCGTTCCTGCATCAAACACCATCGTGCCCTTCGGTACGGCAACAGAATAATCAGCCCCCCCTGCCCCGGTTCTGTTCTGTTTTCCACCTCGAGTGCCGGATTCGGCACGGAATTGCCGCGCATGACGGAAAACACTTAACGTGTTCAGTCCTGGATCAGGGACAAGAAATACCCGACCCCCTTGACCACCGTCACCGCCATCAGGCCCGCCGCGGGGAATATATTTTTCACGACGGAAACTCAAGAATCCATCGCCACCGTGACCGGCGGTCACCGTTATCGTTGCTTCATCGACAAAGTGCATACCAAACACCCTATCCGGTTAAACAAAAAACCCCGCTCGAAAAACTGCGGGGTTCCTGGCTAAAACGACGCAGTCTCGCCTCAAGTCTCAGCCAGGATACTCACGGTCTTTCGACTCTTAGGGCCCTTAATCTCAAACTTGACCTTACCTTCGATCAAAGCAAACAACGTGTGATCTTTACCAAGGCCTACATTATTACCCGGATGAAATCGGGTACCGCGTTGTCGGATGATGATATTTCCCGCTTTAACTAGCTCACCGGCATAACGTTTGACCCCGAGACGTTTTGACTCTGAATCACGACCATTTCTTGAACTGCCACCCGCCTTTTTATGTGCCATGCTATCTATCTCTCCCTTACGAAGGTTCCCAGCATACTCAAGCGGAGATTTCCGTGACTTTGAGCTGTGTGTAGGCCTGCCGATGCCCTTGCGTTCGACGGTACTTCTTACGTCGCTTCATTTTAAAAATGCGGATCTTCTTGTCACGCCCGTGGGCCATTACCTCGGCTTTGACCGAAGCCCCCACAAGAAGCGGATTACCGATCTTGACATCCTCACCCTGAATCACTGCGAGCACGCGCGGCAAATCGATGACCTCACCGGCCATACCAGGCAGTTTTTCAACCCGCAACTGCTCTCCAACGGCCACACGGTACTGCTTCCCACCCGTTTCCACGACTGCGTACATATTTGTTTCCCTGCAGAAAATCAGGCACCATTCGGTGCCAGATAGAAATAGACCACACACCCCTGATTGGGCCGCGGGATTTTAGTCAAACACTGGCCATCGGTCAATTCACGGTCCCGAGCGTATAACACTTAACTCATGTCCGCCCCCAACGTCACTGCCATCAGAAGACCAACGGATCTGCCTGGTGGGAATGAAAATCCAAGGATTACCCTATCGACTGTAACAGCTCCGGTACGGCATGAACTCGTAGCCGTCGAGCGCGCAATTCAGGCACAACTCAAGTCCGACGTAGCTCTTATTAGTCAGATGGGGGCTTACCTTGTTGCCGCAGGGGGAAAGCGCCTTCGACCAATCACCGTGCTACTGGCGGCTCACTCTATTGGTTATCAAGGAAAAGATCATATTGCTCTGGCGGCGATCGTAGAACTGATTCATACGGCGACATTGCTGCACGACGACGTGGTGGATGAATCCACATTACGGCGCGGTCGGGAGACCGCCAACGCCGTCTGGGGCAATGCGGCAAGCGTCCTGGTCGGAGATTTCATTTATTCACGATCATTCGAGATGATGGTTGCTACAAACCGCATGCGCGTGATGGAAATTATGGCTGCGACAACGAATGCGATTGCCGAGGGAGAGGTCCTGCAGCTCCTCAACACACAGTCACTTGCACTGGATGAAGCGGACTATTTACGAACAATTGACCGCAAAACAGCCCGATTGTTTCAGTCTGCATCACAATTGGGCGCAGTGGTTGCTGGTGCTTCGAGTGCAGCCGAAAAGGCACTTGCACAATATGGTATGGAATTGGGCACTGTGTTTCAGTTAATTGATGACATTCTTGACTATTCGTCCCGGGCAACCGACATGGGGAAAAATGCAGGTGATGATCTGGCGGAAGGCAAGCCCACGCTACCTGTCATTTATGCGTTCCAGAAAGGTGATGCGATACAACGTGCAGTGCTTGAGAGTGCCATTGTTAATGCAGATAGATCAAAACTGCCTGAAGTGCTCGAGGTCATTGAATCAACTGGAGCGCTTGCGTACACTTTCGCGTTGGCGCAGGAACATGCCACGAAGGCCCAAGAAGCGCTAGAAGCGCTTCCCGATTCTGATTATCGTTTCGCTCTGTCGAAACTCGTCGATTTTGCATTTGCGCGATCATTTTGACGGCGCATCGGGCCTGTATTCGCGCTGACCCAGTCGGGGTGTAGCTCAGCCTGGTAGAGCACTGCCTTCGGGAGGC
>DUBL01000140.1:0-3105 GCA_012960345.1 Gammaproteobacteria bacterium
TGCCCTCAGTTTCTGTCGCAACTTGAAGATCCATTGATCAATGACGCGGTGATCACTCAATTGGTAGAAGCGGACATCATCGTAATGAATAAGCTTGCGCTGACAGATGCCGCGACCATCACCCGTGTCCATCGCAGGATCGATCAGTTAAACCCGGGTTGCCCGACGGTGATTAACGACGGTGAAAATCTTCAGCCGACTTTGTTGCTGGGTGGGGATCATCGACTCGATGCAAGCACGGCTGGGTCGACCCCTCGGTCCGCTTCGGTAGTGCCGGGGCCAAGCCACGACCACGGGGACTCGCGCTTTCGCAGTGTGGTGCTTCGGCAGACGGAGCCCATTCATCGAGAAGATTTCAACCGGTGGGTAGAGGCGTTGCCTCCATCGATTATTCGGGGCAAAGGGTTTATCGTTCTTGCAGAATCTCCCGGGGAAGCGTGGCTATGGCAGAAGGTGGGCCGGTCAACCGTTTTGGCGCGTTACCCTGCCGTTGAGGAGATTGCATTGGCGCTGGTTCTCATTGGTACCAGTGCGATGTCAGGGTATGAAGACCCGAGTCTTACTGGATTGTTCGTCAAGACCTAATCAGTGTCGAGTGATTGGACCGACTTTGGCGATTCAGCCGGCGGCTTTGACCAAGTGACAGGCAACGCGATGATGCCGGTCAATGTTGACAAGCGGCGGCGTATCGACTCGGCATCGGTCCTCGACCTGTGGGCAACGTGAGGCGAACCGGCAGCCGGGCGGCAGATGAATCGGATTGGGCGGGTCGCCGGGAATCATGATGCGTCGTTGGCGATTCCTCCGGTTAAGATCGGCAGAGGGAACCGCCGACAATAGTGCCTGTGTATAGGGATGTTTGGGGGTGTTAAACAGGGATTCGCGATCGGCTTCTTCCAGTATCTTGCCCATGTACATCACTGCGATCGTGTCACACATGTGCTGAATAACGCCGAGGTCGTGAGAAATAAACACATACGTTAACCCCAGTTCTTCTTGAAGCCGCCGCAACAGATTTAGGATTTGTGCCTGGACACCGACATCTAAGGCGGATACCGGTTCGTCGCAGATGACCAGGCTGGGGTTAGACGCGATGGCTCGGGCGATACCGATTCTCTGCCGCTGGCCGCCGGAGAATTGATGCGGAAATAACCGCTGTTGGTCGCGGCGCAGGCCCACTTGATCAAACAATTCACGGACGCGGTCATTGCGGCGGCTGGTGGATGCGATCGATAACCGATCAAGTGGCTCTCGAACAATCTTTTCTGCTCTCAGTCTGGGATTCAATGACGAGTAGGGATCCTGGAAGATAAACTGCATGTGACGGCGTGCGTTGCGCAGTGCTTCGCCCCTAAGGCTGAGCAGATCGACCCCGTTCATATGGATCCGTCCGCGGGTCACAGGTAGCAGCCGGGCAACAGCCAACGCCAGCGTCGTCTTGCCTGAGCCGGATTCACCGACAATGCCCATGGTCTGCCCTTTGCGGACTGACAGAGTGACCCCATCGACCGCTCGAAGAAGAGACGGTTTAGCGAACACACTGGAGCGTTTGAGCGTGAAAGACACCTCGACATCCTGCAGCGTCAGGAGTGTGGCCGATTCAACTGGGGTATCAGGCATCGACTCGGACCTGTGCCTCTTGAAGGTTCCAGCAGGCGGCGCTCTGGCTAGGCGTTATCTGGGTGACCTTCGGTTTCTCCTGCCAGCAGCGTGTTTCAACCCGATTACAGCGGGGTGCAAATAGACAGCCCATGAATCCAAAATCTGACAGCGGTGGCACCATGCCCGGAATCTCCTGCAGATAGGGCCGTTCAGCGGACACGGTTTCCAACAGGTGCGGGACGCAGGCGATGAGTCCGCGAGTGTAGGGGTGACGCGGCCGAGCGAGAATATCGTCTACGTAGCCTTCCTCGATTTTGCGCCCGGCGTACATCACGACCACACGTTCAGCCATCTCAGCCACCGAACCCATGTCGTGTGTAATCAAAATGATAGCTGCTGCTGTTTCCTTTCCAACCGCCCGCATCAAATCAAATATCTGTGCTTGAACCGTGACATCCAGGGCCGTGGTGGGTTCGTCAGCGATTAAGACTTTTGGACGACAGGCAAGCGCCATAGCGATCATGACGCGTTGGCGCATTCCACCGGACAACTGGTGGGGATAGTCGTTAATCCGCCGTGTCGGTAGAGGAATCTGCACCGCATCGAGCATCTCAATGGATAGTGCCTTTGCCTGGCGGCGGGTCAGGCCCTGGTGTCGGCGCAGGGTTTCGCTAATCTGCTCGCCAACAGTAAAAACTGGATTGAGCGAGGTCATGGGCTCCTGAAACACCATAGAGATGTCGTTGCCCCGAACTGCGCGCATTCGAGTATCGCTTGCTTGCAGTAGATTTTCTCCTGCCAGACTGATGGAACCGCTAGCGACTCGTCCGGGCGGTGATGGGATCAGCCCCATGATGGCCAGCGCGGTCATGCTTTTTCCACAGCCGGATTCGCCGACCAGACTCAGCGTTTCACCCGGTGCTAAATCAAACGAGAGATCATCGATCACAGGGGCAATGCCATCCCGTGTAGTGAACTCGACCGTGAGGTTTTTAACAGATAGGAGTGCCGTCATGTTGAGCTCAGCGCTTTCTGAGTTTGGGATTCAACGCATCATTCAGACCGTCACCGATTAGAGATATCGACAGTACAGTCAGGAATATCGCAAGCCCCGGATACATGATCGTGAAACCGTGCAGGAGGATATAAGGCCGGTTGTTGCCCATGATTGCGCCCCAGCTCATTACGTTGGCGTCACTGAGCCCAAGGAAACTCAAGCCGGCTTCGAAGAGAATCGCAAAGCCAATCAGCAGGGCAGCTTGTACTACGATTGGCGGAAGTGAGTTTGGGAGTATCACTCTAAAAATGAGGTTCGTGTTGCTGGCACCGCTAGAGCGAGCGGCAGTGACGTACTCGAGCTCCCGAATCTTCAGAAATTCTGCCCGCGTGATGCGGGCCACACCAGTCCAACTGACGATGCCGATGGCAAAGGTGATCATGCCGAGTGAAGCACCAAACAAAGCCACCAGGACCATCGAGAACAACAGCGTCGGCAGAACCTGA
>DUBL01000140.1:3142-3769 GCA_012960345.1 Gammaproteobacteria bacterium
CAGTATTTCTTCAACCCAGCCACGGTAGAAACCCGAAAGCGCCCCGAAAGTAATTCCTATAAAAACACTCAACAGTGCGGCCGCGCAGCCTACGGCGAGCGTTGCGCGGCCTCCGTGAATGATCTGGGCTAAGAGATCGCGTCCCAGATAATCGGTGCCGAGCAGAAATCCCTTGGCCCCGGGAGGACTAAACGGCGACCAGACCATTTCAAATGGGTCTGTTGGATAGAACCAGGGCCCAGCCAGCGAAACCACGACAATGATAAAGAGCATCGCGAGTCCGCTGAGCGCTGCCCGGTTTCCCGCAAACATTCGAGCGGTTTCTATCAAGGGGTGCTCTACACGGGCAGCGGTAGGCTGGAGTGATCGCTCTCGAATTGAATAATCTGTCACGGCATCAGATCTCGGAGCTTTCAGCGGTCTTGATCCGCGGGTCAATAATGCGATAGAGCATGTCGGTTAGCAGGTTGGCAACGACTACGACCAGTGACGAGAAGAACAGTATTCCAAGAATCGTTGGTGTGTCGCGGGCAACAATCGCCTGAACCGCAAGCGTTCCAAGTCCAGGCCAACTGAACACTGTTTCTACCAGCACTGCACCCGACACGATGCCGGAGAATACCAGGC
>DUBL01000141.1 GCA_012960345.1 Gammaproteobacteria bacterium
TCAATCCCTAAGGAATCGAGCGCTTCAAGCACCGCGAAGGCTGCCAGCCCGCTTGCTACGATACCCAATCGCGGCCGTGGACTCGCGATGAGTACTTTGTCGATACCATTGGCTCTTGCAAACGCGACCGCAGCTCCCATCTTGTGATCACGCAGGCGTGCCTCTTGATCAACCCACGGATCAGGCGTCCGTATACTGACTCCCCCTTCTGGAAACGGGTAATCCGGCAAAACAATACGCGGCCAATCCGTGGGCAGCAGGACACTCGCCGCGGTGTCCAGCGTGTCCGGCGTCGCCTTGAACCCTACCCAGGCACCGCAAAAGCGTGATAGGGCCCAACCATAAAGGCCAAACTCAATGAGTTCGGTGACATTGCCGGGGTAAAGCACCGGCATCATCAGGTCAATAAACGTGGGTTCCGATACCGCTGGAACATCGGTCGACGTCATTCCATGATCATCACCAACAACCGCTAGCACACCACCGTAACGGGATGTCCCGGCCAGATTTGCGTGACGCATCGCGTCAACACTACGATCGAGACCAGGACCTTTGCCGTACCACAGACTGTAAACCCCATCGTAAAGCGCATCTGAGAATAATGATGACTGCTGTGTGCCCCAGTGTGAAGTGACCGCGATATCTTCATTCACCGCGGGCAGGAAGTGAATCTGGTTCTGAGGAAGAAAGCGTTGGGCCCGCCACAACTCCTTATCGAGGTTATGCATCGGGGACCCTCGATATCCCGAGATGAAGCAGGCGGTATTTAGTCCCGCCGCGCGATCGCGAACCCCTTGCAACATCGCCAACTTAACCAGCGCCTGTGTGCCAGTGAGATACAGGGCGCCGTCAATGTTTTGATACTTATCATCTAGGCTGACTTGGGCGAGCTGCATAGGGATCATCTCGCTTGTCAGTTCACCTTAGCCAATAATGAGCCGGCCGTGACCACATCAAAAAGCACTATCAAAAACACCGCCATCAAGGAGCAAATTCTGGCCCGTGATGTAACCCGCCTGTGCGCTACAAAGAAATGCGCAGGCCTCTCCAAACTCTTCCGGTTGCCCAAACCGAGCGGCTGGTACCTGCTGGGTTCGCGCGGCCACTACCTCCTCCAAACTAATCCCCAACGTCTTAACGCTCGCCTCTAAGCCGCCACGGAGACGATCAGTATCGAAAAAACCAGGCAGAATGTTGTTGATTGTGACATTGTTTGATGCCAACGATCGGCTGACTCCCGCAAGAAACGCCGTTAACCCAGCCCGCGCGCCGCTCGATAAATCGAGCCCGAGGACTGGCTTCTTAACCGATATAGACGTGATGTTAACGATACGGCCGAATTTTCGTCCGGCCATTCCATCTGCCACTCCTGTGATTAATTCAATCGGGGTGATCATATTCATTATGACCCCTTCAATCATTGCATCACGATCCAACTCACGAAAATCGCGAAACGGCGGTCCACCGTTATTATTGACCAAAATATCAACCTCAGGCACAGCACTTAGCAAAGCTGCCTGACATTGGCGATCTGACACGTTGCCAACAACCATGGACACCTCGACGGTTGGTGCCGCGGCACGAATCTCGGCAGCCGTTTTTTCGAGAACCGACGCGTCACGCCCGTTAATCGTGACGTCGACGCCATTACGCGCGAGAGACATCGCACAGGCCTTCCCTAAGCCACGGCTCGATGCACATATGATGGCTTTACGCCCGGCAATTCCTAGATCCATTTGCTTTTCCTGGTGGTTTTCTGATTCAGTGATCGGGTCGCGAGTGACCTCTGTTATTGACGATACTGTGGTTCCTCGCGGTCAAGCATTCGCTTCAACGCAGCGAAATGACGCTCAGCAAGTTTAGGCAGTTCTTGAGGGAATTGTGTCCGAGTCCGTGCAATCACTTCTGGGTCAATGCTCCGCAGCTGCCCTCCGGTAGATCTTGCCAGCACCTGAAACATTGCGGCGCGCTCAAGGTAATAGAGATCATTGAAAGCCATCGCGACAGACAACCCCGTGACGGTCACTCCATGATTGGCCATCATCAGGATAGAACACTCCCCCATCGCACGGGCGATACGATCGCCTTCGTTCACATCCAGTGCCAGGCCACTGTATTCAGTGTCGTAAGCGATCCGCCCGTCAAACATCAGCGCATTTTGCTCAACCATTTGAAGTCTTCCGTCTTCCAGCAGCGTAAGTGATGTGGTGTAGGGCATATGATTGTGTAGCACCACCACCGCTTTGGGCACATTGCTATGGACGCGGCTGTGAATAAAAAATGCCGTATCTTCAACGGTGTTCTCTCCAGCCAGCACATGACCCGCCTCATCGCATAGAACCAGAGAAGATGCGGTTATCTCCGACCAATGCCAACCGTAAGGATTAATGAGGAATCGCTTGCCTCGCATAATGCCATCCTCATCGGGAACAGCCATCGAGAAGTGATTGTCCACCCCTTCGGACAGACCCAATCGAACAGCCCACCGCAGGGCGGCCGCAAGATCAATCCGCGCTTCTTGAAGGTCAAATTGAGTACCCACATTACGATAAAGAGGGATCGGTTTTGTCATGCGCTTTCCTATATCGCTGTTAGTAAGTAATGCTTTTCGACTTTCGCATCCAACGGGTCATGGCACCTGTCAACGAGCGCCCTCGAGCAAATATGATACCGCGTTAGTGGACTGGCCATCGATTTTCGGCGGCGGCTTAACGCAGCACCCGTTGCACACCTCTACCCACCGAAAGCGCTGGCATAATGACCGGAGCCTTCTGACTGTCAGTCACTTCACGCAGTGTGATAGCTTCACTCCCCTGCCGACCGATCAGAACCACTTCGTCACCGACACTCGCATCTGGAATCAGACTCAGATCGATTCTAGTGTGTTCCATACAAAATGAGCCTGCGATCGGCACTCGCTGCCCCCTGACCAACACCTCACCACAGGTAAGTGCCGAGATACCATCCCGAAGGCCAAATGGAATCACACCTAAGCGGTCGCCCGGTCGTAAATCGATAGGGGAAAAGTCAATAAATTCGGTCCGTTCTACCGTCCGTGTATGAATTAATCGACTGCTCAACGCGACAAAAGCCGGTTTCAAGTCAATATCTAGTTTGACCGGTCCAGCCGGCGTCAGCCCGAACAGCAAATGGCCGGGATCAACAGCATCCAAATTGAACGCGCTAGAGAATCTGAGCACCGCGCTACTGGATAAAAGGCGCAATGGAATCTGGATTCCGACAGATTTCAGTTGGGAGCACACTCCATCGAATGCCTGCCATTGCCAATCAATATAATCCTCCGCCCCGTGACCGTCAGGTACGTCCATGTGGGCATATAACCCGGCCAATTCCAGTTTGGGCAACTGGGTTACTGCCTCGACCAGGGCCACCGCCTGCATCGGAAGTGCGCCCAATCGTTCAAGCCCCACATCAACTTTCACAAAACATCGAATTGGCTCTGGCGCTTGAGTGGACAACGTTTCGGCACTCGTGATATCGAGAACCGTTGGCATCAGATCATAAGCCACCATGGCCTGCACTGCGTCCGCATCGAACGGATTGCCGGCGTAGAGCAAAATCGGCAATTCAATGCCCTCAAGACGAACACTCGCTGCCTCCGCTATATCGGCAAGGGCGATCATGTCAGCACCGTGCTGTACCATCGTGCGCGCAACGGGGATCAAGCCAAACCCGTAACCATCCCCCTTAAGTGCTGCAATGATTTTCGTTGATGTG
>DUBL01000142.1 GCA_012960345.1 Gammaproteobacteria bacterium
CCATGTGGCACCCTGGGCCGGAGATCGATCTACAAATAAACTTTGCGTTTCTGGTTTTGCTAGGCGACCGCCGATGCCATCATCAGTTCCTTGATCGAGATGGGCTCAGTAATCGAGGCCTATAGTCATTTATTCTCCACAAGTATGTTTTGACGAAACTCGCGTTTTAGGCCTGCGGAGATTTTGAGAATGTAAGTTCACGACTTTTTCTCTAAATTACTCATTCACTACAAAACCGGATACCCATGTCGATGGCAGATAAGAAAGTAGACAATGGCGTTAACGTCGAGGCGCTTCTTGGCGCTAGAGAGGCGTTGAGCGAGGCACCCGCGGCTGCACAGTTCACATGGCGTGCAAAGTGTGACTGGATCCATGGAACACACAGCAAAACCAGCGTTGAAGGCTTCTTTGGTCTCGGCGAAGAACAAAAACACAAGACGATATTCAATTTCGATGCAGATCACCCAGAGGTCTTCGCCTCGGAAGACAGGGGCGCAACACCGGTCGAGTTGGTCTTAGCCGGCTTGGCCAGTTGTCTAACTGCAGGTGTCGCGGCAGTGGCACAACATCGCGAGGTGCAGTTGAAATCCGTATCCGCCACCCTTGAGGGGGGGATGGATATCCAGGGAATTCTGGGCATTGATAGTGATGTCAGAAACGGATTTGACGGGATCAAGGTGACCTATCAAATTGATGCCGATGCGTCGCGGGAGGATATCGAAGCTATTGTCGCTCAGTCGCAGAAGCGATCAGCGGTTTATGACATCATCACGAACCCAACGAATGTAACTGTAGACGTCAGCTGAGTTTGTTATTGGTGGGGCGGCACGCAACGCGGAAAATCGATGTCGTTATAGTTGGCGCCGGCCACGCTGGACTGGCGATGAGTTATTGCCTCAATGAAAGAGGTGTCGATCACGTTGTGCTTGAGCGGGCCGACATCGCAAATTCCTGGCGTACTGAGCGTTGGAATTCGCTGCGTCTGCTTACGCCAAACTGGCAAGCCCGCCTGCCTGGTATGGTGTACGAGGGGGATGACCCCGATGGCTTTCTGACGGTGCCGCAGGTGAGTCAGTTTATAGCGTCCTATGCAGACAAGATTTCGGTGCCCCTTGAAAGAGGCACCAATGTGTTGGGGATTAAAGTTCACGGTAGCGGTTATTTGGTAGAGACGAGCCAGGGTGATTGGCAAACCCGTGGCTTAGTGCTCGCGAGTGGCGCCTGTAATAAATCAAATGTGCCATTGGCACTGACTGAATCGTTGTCTGATTCCATTGATATTGTTCACGCGATTGATTATCGCAATCCAGATCAACTGGCTGAGGATGGCGTGTTGGTCGTAGGCGCCGCGGCAACTGGTACTCAACTCGCGCTCGAAGTGCAGCGCTCCGGTCGACCGGTAACACTGGCCGTGGGCGAACACGTCAGATTGCCGAGGATATATCGGGAACGGGATATCTTCTATTGGATGGAGGCAGTTGGTCTTCTCGATGAAGGCTACAAGGAAGTGGACGACATCAAGAGAGCGCGTAACGTATCGTCTCCGCAACTAATCGGCTCGCCTGAACACGCTAGCTTGGGCCTCAATGAATTGACCAAGAACGGTGTAAAACTGATCGGCCGATATGTCGGCCTTCGCCGGGACATTGCGCAATTCTCTGGATCGTTACGCAACCATTGTGCACTTGCCGATCTCAAAATGAATCGTTTGCTGAAACGGATTGACGAGTGGATATTAGAGAAAGGACTCGCCAGTGACGTCCCGGCAGCACACCGTTTTGACTCGACTCAGGTGGAGGCATCGCCTCCGTTAGAGATTAACCTTGCAAACGGCGGCATACGAACCATATTGTGGGCGACCGGTTTTCATCCTGATTACGATTGGCTTCATGTGCCCGTGTTCGACCGGAAGGGGCGCATCCGTCACGATGGCGGTGTTGTAGATGCACCGGGGATGTACTTGCTTGGTGTTAATTTTCTGCGACGTCGGAAATCGAGTTTTATCCATGGTGCTGAAGATGACGCAAACGACTTGAGCGATCATCTTGCGGCCTATTTAGCGACTTAACAAACAACAAGCCGTTAGTCTAAATAGACCTTCTAAGGCGTGTCGTTGGGTGGGGAGGGATCACACGGGTTCTGCGTTATAAAGACTTCAGGACTACGCTTGGTTCGACATGTTCTCTATTTGCACACTCGAGAAAAGCATAACCGTCGAACAACTCTTTTCTCTATCATCTCACTGAGGTCTGTAGATCTGGCTAAACAGGTCACTCATGTGGGTGTGGTCAAAGATGATTTTATCTGCGGGTAAATTGCCGATAGAGCGCAAACACCGCGTAGACCGCCACTACGGCGAGCAGCGACAACGGAAAGCCAACCGGCCCAATTGTGCTCATCGCAGTGCCGGCAAGGAACGGCCCAAGCAGACCGCCGACACCAAACAACACAGAAAACATGGCGTTAGCGGAAACCAGCTCTACATCGCGAAAACGTTGGCCCAGCAGCGTAATGCCAACAGTGAAAATTCCGCCCATGGAACCACCCCAGACACTGACCACACTCCACAGCCCCAGCGCCCGTGGCTCCCACCAGGGACCGCGCCCACCTTCGATAAGCAGCGGGAACAGAAAGATCGAAACCATCATCGTTAGCACGCAGGCAATGAGCAGCCACCTACGGTTAACTTTGTCAGCTAACCAACCGATCGGGTATTGAAAAAAAACAGCCGCTATCGCACCGACCCAGATAACTGCATAACCCGTTTGACGAAATTGTGCACCCAGGATGTCCATGGTGTAGAGATGAGCGAAAGATTGCATCGCGCCTTCGACAACACCAAACATGGCCGATGACAGTAGGACCGTGGGGGCGGCAATAAATACGGTCGCCAAGCCCATAGCGACACCTTGTGCGGAGAGACTCAATTTGACATCAAGCTTCCGGGTAGGCAGCAGAAAAACAGCCGCAACCATGATTGCCAGCAAGCCCCAAACAAACGGCCAGTAAGTGTCTGGGTCAAGATAAGCGCCGAGCAGGGGCCCAAGGGCCCAACCGGCCATGCCGACCGTGACATAGATGCCCATCCACCGTCCGCGCACTCGGTCATCGACAATATGGTTCATCCACGTGTCACCGGCTGTAAACAACAACGAGTTGCCCACACCCAGCAGGAATCGAATCAACAGCCAGGTCTCGAAACTGCGAAACGCCGGTAAAGCAATTAACATGACTGCGACCACCACCAGGCCGAGCACAATGGTTTTAAAGAATCCCATAGCCGGGATGATGCGCGGCGCGGCCAGTGCGACCACGATAATCCCGGCAAACTGGGCAGCTGCATTAATGCCGATCATGGATTCGCTATAGCCCTGATTGCGCAGAGCTTCAGATAAAATCGGCCAAGCCAAAGAACTGGTGATCGATACAACCGCCATGGTGGCGACGAGCGCGCTCATGCAGCGAATTCTTTGCTGTGGGGACAACTCACTCATGACGCAACTGATCTCCCGCCTACTGGGCGACTGCACGATACCGACACGAGGCGGTAATCGATAGTGATGTGGCTACTGTAAAGGGCAGGGTGGCGATGGACATCTATCAGGCTTGGGAGAACGGGGCCAGTAAAGGCTAACTCGCGTGCCGTTGACCGTGTGGTGTGAATTATGACGGCAAAAGGCCCTGATGTTGTTATCTCTAGTATCGGAGATCGGAAT
>DUBL01000143.1:0-297 GCA_012960345.1 Gammaproteobacteria bacterium
TCAGCCTCAACGCCTTCGCGTTCAGCCGACGATAATTCACCCAACAACATACCCTCGATGCCTCGTTTCAGTTCATACCAAAGCCCCTTGTCTTCTTTGCGATCCTGGTCGACGGCCGCCGGGTTTCGACCCAATAAAGTCTCATACATCAAGGCGACGTCACTGACCCAGCGAGCCATGGGTCCAGGCGTGTCAAGGGTATGTGACAACGGGACAATACCATCGAGGGGCAATACTCCCTGCGAGACCTTCAGACCCACGATGCCACACATTGCCGCTGGCAGTCGAACTGACCCA
>DUBL01000143.1:439-22394 GCA_012960345.1 Gammaproteobacteria bacterium
AGCCACCGAAGGCGAATTCCACGGTTTTCGTTTTACCAAGAAAAACACCGCCAGCGGCAAGGAGTCGCCGCGCGATAGTTGCACTCTGACGGGCGATGTGTGTTTTGCGCAACTGACAACCGGCGGTCGTAACCAGACCATCGACATCAATGATGTCCTTTAGCGCGAAAGGAATTCCATGGAAGGGCCCTATTCTGTGGCCGCTTGCAATGGCCTGGTCGACCGCCTGCCCCGCCACACGAGCGCGCTCAAGGCACAATAACTGAAACGCACCCAGCCGAGCATCAAACGCCTCAATGCGCTCGCAACACTGCTCGACTAGCTCACTGGATGTTACTTCCTGGCGAAGCATTTTTTCCGCTTGAGCGCTGATGCTTTCATAAGGGTTAGCGATCATATTTTTCTCCACCACGGGTGCACACCGTCCCTACCATAACAACACAGAGCTCTTCGAAACACACTGCTCACCGACAATCCTCATGACGAAGCTCGCTCAGCAGTCGGTAAACACCCATATCCCAATCGGCGTCTGTCTCACTCGCCAGTTGATCGACGACTCGCCTCGCCGAGTCTTCACGCGTTAAATGAAGCACCAAACACGACTCTACTGTTTGATCTTGACCCCGAATCTGCTCTTCTTTTCTAGCCCCGGTGTGTGACTGCCCTGAGTCTATAACCCGTACCCACACTTCCGTTCTCACTACGCCTGAAAGCTCGGCGAATAACAGCGCGGTTGTTTTAAGTCCCTCCGCTTTACCGCGCTCTCGAGTACTCATGGTGACAACAAATCCACCTCGCTCTCGACCAGAACGTTGAACACAGGCACAGACCGTTCGCGTGACATTGATAAACACACCGGCCATCACTTCTTTGGTCAACAAGGACGGTTGATCTAGCTGCGCCTGATAGGCCGATGAAAACAATACCGCGGCAGATTCGGTTTCGTAGTAGGTAAAAAACCGTGGATGCCCGTCTAATGATTCATGACGACGCCCTACTCGAAAACCTTCAATACTGACTCGATCGAAAAAATGCTCGCCGTGATACCACTTATCGTATAACTCCTCATGACCCACTGCACAATCATTCCACAGGGCCAACACGCCGGTTTTCGGATTCATTCCTTCCACGGCACCCCTCCTGCGTATGTCCTGTAGGGAATAGCGGCATTAAAACCGGCGTCAACGGGCAACATAACGCCGGTGATAGCGCTCGCGCTATCTGAGCACAAAAATGCGACCGCATCTGCGATGTGGCGAGGTTCTACCAGCATATTGAGCGCCCCTGAGTTTCGTAGCACTTCTGGATCTCGTTCACCCGCATCGATCTTGGCCTGCATCGCTGGCGTGATCACATAGGTCGGCGCGACGCCGTTAACCCGAACACCAAAGCGTCCCAGTTCTACTGCCAGTATTTCGGTCACACGACGTATCGCAGTTTTCCCAGGACAGTACGCTGGCAGTGGAAATGCAACAAAACTAGTCGTCGAACCGACGGTGACAATGGCCCCGCGCAACGCCGCACGCATGAGTTTTCCAAAAGAGCGGGCGCAGTGAATGGTTCCATGATAATTGATCCGCCACACGTGGTCATGGGCTTCAAGATCCATGTCCAGTAGATTCGCACTGCTTTCGAGGATTCCCGCCGCGGTGACCAGCACATCAAGCCGACCATATTTACCCTGAACGATCGACGCACACTCATCGACCGACGTTGAGTCGGCAACGTCGATGGACTCCATCGAGACCGATTGGCCAATTGTCGTTAACTCTTCTACCAGTGCCCGAGCCTTTTCAATGTCACGATCAGCGGCCACGACGTGATAGCCCTCACTGGCCATTTTTCGAACGCAACCCTCCCCGATTCCACTAGCTCCCCCCGTCACCACGGCAACACGGCGATCCGATGTCATGCTCCCTCCAATGGCCTTTGCCTCATGTTGTTTCTACCCAGACTTATTGATTGATCGCTTGCCCACCATCGAGATAAACAGTTTCTCCCGTCATTAAAGCCCCTCCGGTTTCAATCACTATCCCGACCGCCTTTGCCACCTCTTTCGACGTACCGGGCCGACCCAAAGGAATACGTTGGGCCAACCAATCCCTTGCCTGCGGATCCGCCAGAAAAGCAGCACTTAAGTCGGTCTCTATATAACCGGGAGCCATGTTCACAAGCCGGATTCCAACACCAGCCCACTCCACTGCCAGACATCGGGTCATGGCCCCGACCGCCGCCTTAGATGAACAATAGGCGAGATTACCTGGAACCCCCAATTTATCGAAGAAAGATCCGATATTGACTATCATTCCTCCACCGCCGCCTTTCATAGACGGATATATCTCACGACAGGCCACCATGACGGCGGTTGCGTTTAATGCCATTACCGCTGTGTAATCAGCAACGCTTAACGATGAACTGCGAGCGGATGCATGAAATCCGGCATTGTTGACCAACACGGTGACTGGGCCTTCATCGGTGATGCGCCCGAAAGCATCACGGACAGCGCCTTCATCGCTCATATCGCACACCATGCCGGTCCCAACCGAGCTTCGTCCACTACGGGAGAGTCCATAGACTTCGTAACCTCGACGATCCAGTTCGATTGCGATGGCAGCCCCGATCCCCCGACTTGCCCCCGTAACGATGCTGCGCTGCTTAAGCATCTATGAATTTTGGCGGGCGCTTTTCGATAAATGCAGCCATACCCTCATCCGCGTCACGGGTCTGGAATGCCAAGGTGGACAGATCAGCTTCTATCTTTAATCCTTCAGCCAGCGGTTGATCCAACGCACGAGTGACAGCGGAGCGAGCGAAGCCGGACACCAGCTGACTATAATTCAACAGGGGTTCGAGAAAATTACGTGCGCTTTCCATTAGATCACCGCTAACCACTCGATGAACCAGACCCATGCGTTCCGCCTCTTCTGCCTCGACAGTTCGCCCACTTAGAATCAAATCCATCGCACGCCCTTGACCTATCAGCCTCGGTAGACGTTGCGTGCCTCCGTAGCCTGGAATCAATCCCAGTTTGATTTCCGGCAGGCCCATTTTTGCATCAACGCTCGCCAATCGAAAAGTGCACGACAGGGCAAGCTCTAACCCCCCGCCGAAGGCATAGCCGTTAATCATCGCCAGTGACGGAATGCTCAATGCCTCTAAACGGGACATGACACCCTGCCCAAATAACGTACTGCGTTGTTGCTCAGCTATAGATCGATCACGAAGCTCGCGAATGTCCGCCCCGGCAGAAAAGGCCCTATCGCCGGAACCAATGATCACTACCGCACGGGCTTCGGATGCTTCAATTCTGTCCAGAACTCCATTTAACTCTCGCATGATATCGAACGACAGCGCATTAAGTGCCTCCGGTCGTTCCAGCGTAACGACAGCCAAATGTTCTTCTAGTGAAAGTTGAATTGCCATTCATTGTCCTTCCGCATTGGGATAACTGACGTCATTTTATTACTTATCAATATCCAGGCGAACGATGATGTCCTCTGTCGCGCTTGACCAAGCGGGATATCGCGTTAGCACCAGCGGATCATGGCCAGGAATAATTCGCCCTCCAGGACCTGCCAGCGCCTCAAGTCGCTCGAATCCGCGTAACATATCCGCGACGTTATAGACGATTGGGAATGGCGCACGATCTTCGAAGTTGCCATAAAAATGGCTGACATCGCTTGCCAAAACCAGCCAGCCGGATTGAGTCTTCACCCGTACGCATTGAATTCCCATGGTGTGGCCACCAATGTGATGCACGGTAACACCTGGAGCGACACTGTCATCGCCGTGATGAAACACCACACGCCTTTGAAAGACATTCCGGACGACCTCCACTACGTGATCCACCGTATAGGCGCTAGAAAGAAAACCCTGGGTCATGTGAGGCCCGGTTGCATACTGAACCTCTGCTTCTTGCAAGTGAAACTGTGCCTTTGGAAAATCGTAGAGCGTGCCTGCATGATCGTAATGGAGATGTGTGACAATCACGTCGCTAACCTCACGCGAGTCGATACCAATCATTTTCAGCCCCTCGGCTGGGGATCGACCATAGTCACATGTCCACACTTTTCCCGACGCCTCATGCCGTCGTTTTGCCTCTGCGGCATCAAATCCCGTATCAACGACGATGGTCCGCTCGTCATTGCGCAGCGCCCATACAAAGTATGCAAGGGGCTCGACCTGATCGTGAACTGGGTCGGTTAATCCGCTGGCAATATAATTTTCCCACCGCATGCGATCTCGTCGTACTGCGTAACAGACAGCGTATACTTCGTACACGTCGCGCTCACTCATTACTGCATTTCTCCTTCGACCTAATTGGCTCTGTCGGAAACAACGAATAGAGCGTTCAACTTACCGATTCACCTCACTCCGGACAAGACCCCATGAATGACTACACGATTGGAGTGATTGGCTTGGGCAATATGGGCCTACCGATTGCTGAAAATCTGGTCAACAACGGCTTTCCCGTAACGGCCTATGATATCGACCCCACTCGTCGGTCACCGAATGTGGCGCTGGATTATTGTGACAATCTGAGTGAGATTGTCGCTAAGACCGCGCGCCTGCTGTTTAGCCTGCCTGATTATGCCGCCGTCCTTGGAGTCACTGAGGAACTGAGTCGCATTGCCAGGGCCCATCCTCTAGAGATTCTCGATACTTCAACCATCGGTCCAACGGGCTGTGAGCGCATTGCACAATTGCTCGTTGGAACCAATATAACCTATATGGATAGTCCCGTTTCGGGAGGGGTTCGCGGAGCCAAAGCCGGCACTCTGGCGGTGATGTGTGCAGGACCTGCCGTGCTTTATGAGGCATCACTGCCACATTTTGAGGCGTTTACTGCCAATCAATTTTACATCGGCGAACGGTGCGGTCAGGCTCAGGTGATGAAAATCCTCAATAACTTTCTTTCGGCAACCGCGTTGTCCGCCAGCACAGAAGCCATCCTGTATGGCATCAGCCAAGGACTTGATATCCGTCGAATGTGTGACGTCATTAATGTCTCGACCGGGATTAATTCGGCAACACGTGACAAATTTCCACAGCAGGTCGCGACCGGTTTGTTCAATGCGGGATTTTCCAACACTCTGATGCTGAAGGATATCGAACTGTATCTTGATGGCTGCACTAACGCTGAGGCGCCTCATCGTCTCGGGGAATTCGTCGTGCAACAGTGGCGGGAGTTTGTTGCCGATGAACCTGGTGCAGATGCTACCAAAATGTTTGCCTTTAAAAAGACTGAGTGACGGCTCTATGAAAGTGTGCATCATTGGCGCGGGTGCGATGGGGACGCTCTATGGTATGCGTCTTGCCATGAGCGGCGTTAACGTTTGTTTTGTCGAAAAGAACGAAATCGCGATTGCCAATATCCAAAGGCAGGGACTGCGCATGAGCGGCATTGATGGCGACCACGAGATGCCCTTTACAATCAGCTCAAACACTGCCGACCTGGATCCCGTAGATATCGTTTTCGTCCATACCGATACGAACAATACCCGTGCCGCTGGCGAACAGGCACAGAAAATTCTTAAATCCTCTGGCTTTGCCATCACGTTTCAAAACGGCATAGGCAACGTTGAAATCCTGCAAAACACGTTGGGCCATGATCGTGTCCTGGGCGGCATCAGTTACCATAGCGCCCGACTTCACCAACCCGGTCATTCGGTTCATACCAATGCCAATACAACCTGGATTGGTGAGCTTAACGGTGAGCGGTCAACGCGCGCGAGGCAACTCGCTTCCGTGCTTAACAACGCCGGTTTTTCGGTTGAGCTCACGGATAGCATTAATGCCGTTATCTGGACGAAATTCGTACTCAACTGCGCTGTTAACCCGATCTGCGCCTTAACAGGTTGTCGCACGGGAGAAATCGGACTTTCACTAACTGGCCGACAGTTCCAATCCCTTGTCTTGGATGAACTCTTGCGGCTTCTCCAAGCAAAGCAAATTGAACCGATCGATTCGGATTTGCGAGCGACCATTGATGGATTCAGCGGTAGATTATTTAATAAGCCCTCAATGCTGCAGCATATGGAGAACGGCCTCGAAACTGAGATTGACTCGCTCAACGGAGCCGCAGTCAGAGAGGCCGTTGCACTGGGCCTGCACTTTCCTTACAACGAAGCAGTCACGTTACTGATCAAAACTCGAAATGAACACGTGATTAAAATGCTTACAGAGCCTGCGATAGACTACGAGGCCCTTGAAGCGGCGGCGGTGCAAACGTAATAGCTTCTTTAGCGGTAGAGCAAAAAAACACCGACTTAATGGAGAGATAACCAATGGCACGAGTTCGCGACATACCCATTGACGAAGTTCCCGAGGACGTGAAACCTGTTTATGCACGTTATTCTAAGGATTACGGACCGTTTGCAAATCAAGTCAGTATATTTGCCCAGCGACCGCCCGCACTTAAACACATCATGGGGCTATTGTTGGAGTTAAAAGACGACAACGTCTTGCCTGCGCGTTATTTAGAGATCGCACTGGTGGTGGTGTCACGCATTAACCGATGCGACTATTGCGTCACCCACCATGATCCCCGACTGATCGCCGAAGGATTACCGTCTGACACCGTGAGTTCGATTCTCGAGATCGACTGTCCCGGCCTCGATTCGATCGATCGATTGGTACGCGACTTCGCGGTACAGGTAACCGAAACTCCCGGTCAGATTCGAGATCGACTATTCGATGACCTGCGGCAACATTTTACCGAGGAACAAATTGTGGAGCTCGTCCTGCGGATCGCATTGTGTGGATTCTTCAACCGGTTTAACGATGCACTCCAGATCGAAACTGAAGCTGACGCCATGACTTCAGGGAAATAAGCTAACCGCCTCACCTCTAGCTCTAGCTCTAGCTCTAGCTCTAGTTCTTATTGGTGCAGCATGGGCATTAGACCCCACGATGCTCTCCATCGCTAATAATTGTCGACAGCCACTGACACCGATTGAATCGCCCCTCAATACAGTTGATCAGGCAACCATAAAGCGATCTGTGGGAAGAAAACCAATAACACCGCCGTCGATGCCAACAGTAAGAAAAAAGGAAAGGCAGCGATTGCGACTTTTTCGATGGGTTGGCCGGATAAGGCCTGTAGGACAAAGAGATTAAAGCCCACCGGAGGTGTCACCTGTGCCAACTCAACTGTTATTACCAAAAATATTCCGAACCAGATCGGATCGTAACCGGCCCCAATAATTAAGGGTAATGTGATGGGAAGGCTCATCACGCAAATCGATAACCCCTCCATAAATAAACCTAAAACCAGGTAAAAAATACCAATAATTAAAATTAAACCATAGGGTCCAAGCTCCAGGCTGACTATTAGCTTCGAGATTTCTTGTGGGATGTGAAGAAAGCCCATAGCTGAAGATAAGATCCCCGCGGCCACAAGAATAGATAAGGCCATACACGTAATCCGGACCGCGCCACCGAGCGATTCCACCAACACCTTCCAAGTCAACTGTCTCATCACAGTGGTGATAATTAATGTTCCCGTTAGCCCCAGTGCGGCTGCCTCCGAAGGCGTCGCCAATCCGCTGTAAATGCCCCCTAGCACCAATGGAATCAGCACTAATATGGGCAGCATCAGAACCAGACCACGCAGCCGATCGCCGTTGGTGTACCGCACTTCTGCCCGTTTCGGAACCAGATCTGGGTTAATGGAACAGCGTAACGCGATAAACGCGGAGTAAAGACCTGCCGCGAGTAACCCGGGGAAAAGGCCCGCCGCAAACAATCGAGCAATCGATACTTCCGCGAGCACTCCATAAATGATCATCACGATCGACGGGGGAATCATCAAACCCAAACTTCCCGCACCCGCTAGCGACCCAACGGACAGCCATTCGTTATAGCCCCGCTCTTTTAACGCCTTTGTTGTAATGCGTCCAATCGTTGCCGTCGTTGCCACACTAGACCCACTGACCGCGGCAAAGAGAGTGCAACCGGCAATATTGGTATGGAATAACCGTCCAGGGATTAGATCAACCCACGGCTCTAGCCCCTTAAAGAGACGTTCGGATACATCCGTTCTAAAAATTAACTCACCCATCCATACGAAAATAGGTATGGCAGCCAACTCCCACGTATTGGCGGTTCTCCACATCGTGCCTTTGACAATGACACCCAGTCGATCGATGGGCATATCCAAGAAGACAACGAGTCCGGTCAGACTAACCAGGGTCAATGCTGCAAAAACCCAGATGCCCATGCCGAGGAATAGAAACATAATCCCTAACACCAAAACGGCGACTAAAAGCGGTTGAGCAGAAATGAGTTCTGTCATCGGATTAACTTCGTTTTAATAGACCCTGACGATGTCACTCGATCCCAAGATTAGCAGCACGCGTGGCATCCAAATCAACTTGATTTCCTAACACTCTGAAGAGGTAAGCCAGTAATTGGATCCAAAAAATAATGAGACCCACCAGAAGAAAGCCCTCGGGAATCCACTGCGGCGCATTCAGCATGGTGCCGCTGGTGTATCCGCTGCCATACTTTATGATGACGCTACGCCCGAAATACCACAGCGGCAGTCCCATAGCGATCAAAGTGCCGATGCAGCACAGCACCTCGATGATTTTTCGGGCACGAGATAATGGGTTCATTTTCGATAAAACAAGATTGACGCGGATTAATCCACCCTTTTCAAGGGTGTAACCCAGACCAAGGTAAGCACAAGCCGCAACACTGTACCCAATCAACTCGTCCAAAGAAAAGGTAGAGGTAGCGAAAGCACTGCGCACGAAAATTTCCAGCAATATGTGGCAAACCATATAGACAATAATCACGCCCGCCAGGACTGCCGCGGTCCGGGAGATAAAGAAAACAATGGTCTGAAACATTTTCATGCGCTATACCAGCTAATACGATTCCAGCCCCTAACGCGGATGTTAGGGGCCGGGCCGGTTCGTTTTCATTACTCAGTCGAAACCGAGAACGTAGGTTGCTTTAACCGCCGTAGTTAGCCTTCATGAATGCATCAAACTTCGCCATGATTTTTGCGGCCTCGTCTGCGCCCATATTCTTTATCCACGCTTTCTTTAATGGTGCCGCAGCCACCTTGATGTGATCGATCACGGATGCCGGGACGTCCTCAACATATTCTGCTCCAACCGACTTCAGCGTGGCTTTGTTCGCTGATACGCGAGATCGCGCGCGCAGCCATGCCGCTTGCTCCGCACGGTCAGCAGCAACCCGCAATGCAATCTTCATTTCAACGGGTAAAGCGTTGTAGGAGTCAAGATTCATAGCGACCGCATTGATGCCCATCGCAAAACCGATGGAATTGAAATATTTGCACCCTAATTCCCAGAACTTGGAGTTAACCCCACCTTCATCAGAGGTTAATACACCGGTAATGGTGCCGTTGCTGAGCGCTGGAATGACATCAGCCCAACTCAACTGAATAGGTGAAGCACCGGCAGCCTTCAGGACTTCAGCACCCTGCGCATTATAAGTCCGGATCTTCAGACCTTTTAGGTCCTCAGGTTTGCGAATCTTGGTCTTTTCCCAGATGCCTTGAGGAGTCCACGGCGCGCCGTAAAGCAGTGTTTGATTATGTTTATTAAAAGCCTTTTCATAATAAGGTTTCGCGACAATAAACATTGCTTCCGTTTCATTCACGGTGGTCGTGATAAACGGCAAACTCTGCAGATCGAAGATGGGTTCAATTTTCTCTAGTGAAGAGAAGGGAGTACTTGCGATGGGTACGGCCCCATCCATCACCGCCTCAAAGTGCTGGCGTGATTTAAAACCAAGTCCTCCACCTGGATGGTTTGTGACTGCAATCCGCCCACCACTGGTAACCGCTACTGCTTTGGCAAAATCGGCATCGGTTTGCCCAGGCAAGGAACTCGCCTGGTACTCGTTGGCTAAATCAAATTTAAATTCGGCAGCGAGAACCGCACTACTAACAGCAAACAGAGCGGTGATGCCACCAACTAGGCCAAGACCGTATTGTCTTGATCGATTCATGAGTGTCTCCTCCTTTTGAAATGGTTCTGATAGCAAAACTTATAGCTTCAGAAGGGACGTTAACACAATTTATAAAACCGATCAGATTGCGACAACGAACATGGACAACTCGTCGATTTTACGGGCTTTTCTGCATTCAGCGAATTGCTGTTTAAAACGTTTTGCTGCTTGGCGCATTCCATTCCAGCAACCCACTCATCGCTTGACCCAGAAGGCGCTGTAGTTCGCTAAACTGTGCAATAGGCTCCCTGGTTTTTTCATTCATATACAAGGCCCGATTCACTTCGAGCTGGACCGAATGTCGCCCCAGCTTCGGATCGCTATAGGCCCGCACCAGCTCCACGCCCTTATAGGGATCATTCACTGACACACTGTAACCCTCTCGTTTTAGGATATGTTCTAACCAACGCGTCACGCTCGGCGCACAAGTCGTACCGTCCCGATCACCAATAACAAAATCAGGTCGCATCGGCTCCTCATTATCCGCAGTAAAGGGGCCGGCCCGGCTAGCCATCGAGTGACAGTTAACGTGAATAAAGTGCCCGAATCGCCGGTGCGTAGCATCGAGCACCTTACGAGTCCTGTCATGATACGGATCGTAATATCTGGACAAACGATGCAGCACCGCCGCTGGCGTGATCGGGTGTGGGTACATCGGCCCGCCCAGCACAGGCGCCCGAGTCCAGATCAGCCCGATTCCTCGCGCACTCTTAACAGAGGGTTTCAACTCAAATGGGAGCTTGTCAGCACCGTCGGTTGATAAGTGGTCCGCATTGAGATCAGTCCGGGCCCTGTTCGGATCGATATAGGTTCTAGGGAATAAGGCGTCGACCATTACACCGCCTATATCGAGGACATCTTCGAACAGCCGTTCCACATGGGTGTCTTCTCCCCATCGGAGCTGTTCAAGTGGCACTTGATGCCCAAAATCTTTTGGGTAGAGCGTTCCACTGTGAGGAGAATCGAGCACTAAGGGAATGAGTTGTTCTGTTTCGCCACGCACCCTAACGACTTCACCAATCAGGTCTTCGTTGTTCATGATCACATGGTTAACTGGCAGCCTGTTATCTACCGCCAGTAGAACCCTAGTCCTTTGCCTCCGGTGCAGATCGTAAGTGTTTTAACATGGTCACCAGATTATCGTCACGCCAATCCTCCAATTCATCAATCGTTGTGTGACCCCAACGATCATTAATGGCCTCAATAAACTGAGTTTCGCCGCCCGGTTCTCCATCCCAACCAAAGTGGTCAATCATATGACGCACGCCACCTTTTCCTCCGCCCAGATGACGATGAAGAATCGGCCCCTGAATAGCCCATCGAAGTCCCGGTCCCAAGGTTACCGCCTTATCAATATCATCGTAGTCACAGATGCCATTGGCGACTAACGCCAACGCTTCTTCAAAAACCACGCGCTGTAGTCGATTGGCGATATAGCCCTCTATTTCTGTTTTCAATCTTAGCGGTGCTTTGCCTAATCGATCATACAAACCCACAGCCCAGTCGAGAACGTCGAGCGATGTTTGCGCGCCACCGACTACTTCGACCAGTGGAATAAGGTAAACCGGGACGAACGGGTGTCCAACGATGACTCGTTCCGGATTTCTGCAACGACTCGCCAGACGGCTGGGTAGAAACGTTGACGAAGAACTCGCAATAACACTATCGATGGGACACGATTCGCTAATCCGCCCTATCAACTCAATTTTGAGATCCTCGTTATCGGGGGCGCTTTCTTGGATAAAATCCGCCCCCGATACCGCCTCAGTCATATCGCTTGTAAAGTGCAGCTGAGAGCGATCGGCGTCGCTCGGTAACCCGATGGCCACCAATTTAGGCCAAGCCGCGTCAATTGCTTTCTCCAAATGAGCTTGCGCCGCCGGATTAGGGTCAGTGGCAAATACTTCGATTCCGCGCGAGAGAAAGCACGCCGCCCACGCTGCACCAATCGTACCCGATCCCACGCAAGCAACCCGTCGGACGTTGTTAAATAACGGTCTGGCCATATATTGAATACCTGAGTTTGTATAGAGCGCTGTATCGTGAGGCGCTATGCTTTAGTCCATGATAAACATTTCCAGCAAAACTTGAACAGGCTATAGGTCGCTAGAAGTCGAGCTGAGAATGAAATCGCATTACAATCCCGACGAGTCTAATATCTTATAACTCATTCGACCGCATCCAAATGGCACTATTTTCTGTTGACGTTGGACTCGATCCTAGAGGATCAAACCGCCCGGACTGGACTCTGGCACGCTGCCTTAGACCCATTTTTCTAGCCAACCAACGTATCTTTAAATCGTAAATTTGGGGGCAAGACTTACTGTGCATGAATTCAGCCCCTGTCAATCGCACTCAATGGACAATCAGTCGTGTAGCCGGAGAATTGTAGGATGAGGATAGAACACGGCATTCGATCATCCGACTGGAACGACATTAGGACTCAGGCGGCGACCGCCGAGTCTCATGGATTTGATGGCGTCGTCACTTTTGAATTGAACAATGACCCTTTCATGTCGCTCGCTATTGCCACTACCGCTACGCAGCGAGTTCAATTAGGAACTGCCATTGCTGTGTGTTTCCCGCGCAGCCCCATGGTGGTTGCGCACAGCGCCTGGGACCTGCATACCCAATCTTCCGGACGATTCACGCTCGGCCTGGGCACGCAAGTGAAGGGTCACAATGAACGCCGTTTTAGCGTGCCCTGGTCCGCTCCACAGCCTCGACTGCGGGAATATATACAGGCCCTACGGGCGATCTGGCGATGTTGGGAAAACAATGAGCCGCTGGATTATCGCGGAGAACACTACCAATTCACATTGATGACACCTGAATTTTCACCGGAAAAATCAAACCTGCACGCTATACCCGTCACTATTGCAGCCGTCGGTCCGGCCATGTTGAGGCTCGCTGGCCAGATCTGCGATGGAGTCAGACTTCATCCGTTCGCGACACGGAAATACATCACAGAGATCGCCCTTCCCGAGATTCAATCGGGACTCGTGAAGAGCGGTCGAGACCGTTCTTCATTTGAAGTGTGGGGGGGCGGCTTCGTTGCCACGGGCGCTGATCAAAAGACCTTAGCTCAAGCACGTGAAGACATTCGTGCCCGGATTGCATTTTACGGATCCACCCGTACTTACTTGCCCGTATTGGCGTTGCACGGTTGGGAAGATCTCGGGTCGACACTGCATCAGATGTCGCGCCAAGGACTCTGGAGCAAGATGGCAGCTGAGGTTCCTGACCACGTCGTCGATGAGTTTTCCATCATTGCACCCCCTGACGAATTGGTCTCGAGAGTGCGTGAGCGATTTCAGGGTCAAACCGATACGATCGCCCTGGATCTTTCCTTACTGCCCGACGAAAACGATGTGCATAAGCTAGTCGCGGAGGTGCATGACATTGATAGCCAATTCAAACAGTTTTCAAAAAGTTGGTGACATGACATTCTCCGAACACGGTGTTACACGCACGCAAAGGACGCTCAAACGCATCATATGAGTATGACTGACCTTCTTCACGGAAAAGTTGCGCTGGTTACTGGCGCCGGCCGCGGTATCGGCGCAGAAATTTCCAAACTGTTAGCCGCCTATGGGGCTAGCGTATTAGTCAATGATTTGGGTGGTAGCGGTTACGGTGAAGGAGCTGATTCGACGCCCGCGGAAGAAGTAGCTAACCACATTCGAAGCCTGGGCGGTTATGCCGACACTAATGTCGACAGCGTTTCCGAGGGCGCCGCCGCCAGACGCATGGTGCAACAAGCTGTGGATACCTTTGGTCGAATCGATTTGATCGTAAACAATGCTGGCATTTTGCGCGATGTCATATTTCATAAAATGTCTGAATCAGATTGGGATGCGGTCATCGACGTTCATCTAAAGGGGGCTTTTAATATTGCTAGCGCCGCCGCTAAGCACTTTCGAGAACAACAGTCAGGCTGCATGGTTCATATGACATCGACTTCTGGACTGATTGGAAACTTTGGCCAAGCTAATTATGCCGCCGCGAAAATGGGCATCGTCGGCCTATCCAAATCGGTTGCCCTTGATATGGCACGCTTTAATGTGCGCTCCAATTGCATCGCACCGTTTGCCTGGAGTCGAATGATTGGGTCTATCCCGGTCAATGATGAAGCCCAGAAAGAACGCGTTGAGAAACTGAAACAAATGACCCCTGACAAAATTGCACCGCTTATCGTCGCCCTGGCATCGGACGCCGGGCATGACATTACCGGTCAAATATTTGCCGTTCGTCATAACGAAGTGTTCCTGATTAGTCAGAACCGCCCTATCCGAAGTGTGCATGATGGCGCAGGTTGGACTCCGGAAAGTCTGATTACACAGGCGTTTCCCGCATTTAAGGCCCAGCTCTATCCGCTGGATCGCAGTCAGGACATTTTTAGCTGGGACCCGATGTGATGACCATTGACTACGATACCCTACTGAATTGGCCGTTCCCTGACGTTGAGCAAACTTATACAGAGAAGGATTCCATTCTTTATGCGCTTGGCGTTGGACTGGGGAACGACCCTCTCGATGCGGGACAGCTGCGTTATGTATTTGAAGAACCGGAGCTCATTGCCCTGCCGACGATGGCCGCAGTTTTGGGTACCCCAGGTTTCTGGCTGCGCGAAACGTCCACCGGTGTCACTTGGGAAACGCTTCTACATGGTGAACAAGGCATCGAACTCCATCGGCCTTTACCACCGGCCGCGACCGTTGTTGCCCAAACGCGGGTGACAGATATCCTGGATAAAGGTGAAGGACGCGGGGCCCTGATTTACACAGAACGACATGTCAGGGATCGCGACACGGGTGAAGCCCTCGCCACCCTCACTTCTACGACCGTAGCTCGCAGTGATGGGGGCTTCGGCGGACCCTCTGTCACACAGCCCCGCCCTCACCCCTTACCTGATCGACCGGCAGACCGCGTCTGTGATCTAACCAGAGTGCCCCAGGCTGCCCTTATTTATCGACTCTCCGGCGATCCCAATCCCTTGCACGCAAACCCGGAGGTCGCTCGAAGCGCAGGCTTCGACGCACCCATTCTCCACGGTTTGTGCACACTCGGTATCGCAGGCCATGCCGTCCTCAAAAGCTGTTTAGACTACGAAGCCCAAAGATTTCATTCGATGCAACTACGCTTTTCAGCCCCGGTCTATCCGGGCGAAACCATTCGAACTGAAATGTGGTTTGAAGGAAACAACATCTCTTTTCGTGCGATTGCAGTCGAACGAAACATCGTGGTCCTCAACAACGGCTGCGTTGGCACACGGAATTAACACACAACAGCATGGGCACACTTTCAGGCATTAAAGTGATTGAACTTACAGGACTCGGGCCGGGTCCATTCTGCGCCATGATGCTCGGGGATATGGGCGCTGACGTGGTACGAATCGATCGTATCGGTGGGCATCCCAGCACCCTGGATGCCAGAAAGAATATCCTCGATCGATCCCGTCGTTCGGTAGGGATCAATCTGAAATCGACCGATGGCATAGCAACCGCTTTGCGTCTGATCGATCAGGCCGATGCCCTGGTGGAAGGCTTTCGCCCGGGAGTTATGGAACGTCTCGGCCTCGGACCGGACATCTGCCTAGCGCGCAACCCTCGCCTCGTTTATGGCCGTGTAACAGGGTGGGGGCAGTCCGGGCCGTTAGCCCAGGCCGCGGGTCACGATATCAACTACCTTGGCATTACTGGCGCCCTCTCTGCGATCGGATCGCAAACGAGTGGCCCCGTTCCCCCGCTAAATATGGTGGCTGATTTTGGAGCGGGTGGCATGATGCTAACAACGGGCATTTTGGCCGCTTTGTTGCAAGTTAAGGCAACAGGTCGCGGTCAGGTGGTCGACGCCGCAATGACTGATGGTGTTCCACTGTTAATGGGCACCGCTTTCACGTTAAGAGCCAGCGGTCGTTGGAACGAGGGCTGCTACAACAACCTAGTAGACGGTGGCGCCTACTTTTATAGCACCTATGAATGCGCCGACGGACGATGGGTTGCCCTGGGGGCCATCGAACCGCAATTCCACACGCTGCTGCTTGAGAAATTGGGGCTGACTGATGCCCCGGAATTCCAAAACCCGCTGGATTCCGAAAACTGGGGCGCCGCTAAATCCCGCCTAGCCGCTGTCTTTATTACCCACGACCAGGCGCATTGGCGGAAATTACTCGAAAACACCGACGCCTGTTTTGCCCCGGTGCTGACCATGAGCGAAGCCCCGCAACATCCACACAATATCGCCCGCGGGACTTTCATCGAGATTGAAGGAACTCTACAGGCAGCGCCTGCGCCGCGCTTCAGCGTCACGCCCAGTGCCACCCCGACCGCTCCACCCCTACCCGGAGAACACAACGATGAGGCCCTTCATGGGTGGGGCTTTGATGACGGTGAAATCGCGCAACTGGTGCGCAGTGGCGCAATTGGTTAAATCATTGCAGAGATAGAATAAACAAGGAGACCTGATGACCGTTGGCATACACG
The DNA here is from genome assembly GCA_012960345.1 of Gammaproteobacteria bacterium. Lineage (GTDB taxonomy): Bacteria > Pseudomonadota > Gammaproteobacteria > Arenicellales > UBA868 > UBA11791. The sequence continues at coordinate 16,912 of DUBL01000143.1, forward strand.
CATTTGGCGCCTATATCCCCAAGGCGCGGCTACAACGGGAAGTCATGGCCCGCGCGTACAGTTGGTTTAACCCTTCACTGGCGAGTCTCGGACAAGGTGAACGTGCAATCGCCAACTGGGATGAAGATGCCCTCACGATGGCAGTGGAAGCTGCACGCAATGCACTCACTCCAGAACAATACACGCAGATTGACGGTCTTTATCTGGCTTCCACCAGCCTGCCGTTCCAGGACCGACAAAATGCCGGGATCGCCGCTGAAGCCATGCACCTTGGCAATGATCTTCACACAATGGACATCACCGGCTCGCAGCGCGCAGGCACTTCGGCCTTATTGACCGCACTGCAAATTGCGGTTGGTAATCAGCGCAATACTCTGGTGATCGGTGGGGAAAAACGCCAGACCAAAGCAAGCAGCCCACTCCAACTGACTTCTGGCGATGGCGGCGCTGCCCTGTTAGTGGGGCCTGGGGAGGGTGTCGCCACTCTCGTCGGTTACGCGACACAAAGCGTTGATTTTGTTGATCACTACCGGGGGCAGAATCAACCGTTCGATTACGTGTGGGAAGAACGATGGGTGCGGGACGAGGGGTTCCTTAAGATCGTGCCCAGTGCGGTTCGTCAGGCTTTATCCAATGCGCACGTCGCTGCCGCAGAAATCGATCATTTCTGCTTTCCTTCACCTGCTAGACGTGTTGCCGACATGTTGGCAAAAACACTCGGCATTTCCGACAGTGCGGTGCGTGACAACTTACAGGGGCGCACCGGGGAAACGGGATCTATCCATGCATTGCTGATGCTTGCGCACGCACTCGAGGAGGCAACACCTGGGCAGTTAATCCTGATTGCCGGTTTTGGACAAGGCTGCGACGCCCTACTCTTTCGGACAACTGACCAGATCGTTACACGGGGTCCCATGAAAGACGTAAAACAACTGTTGAGCGCGGGATATCAGGATGACAATTATCACCGGTATTTGGCGATTAACGATCTGGTAACCATTGAGCAAGGGCTCCGGGCCGAGGTGGATAAACAAACAGGTCTGACCACACTTTACCGAAACAGAGAAATGTTGCTTGGCCTCATTGGCGGACGCTGCGAAGCCTGCGATACACTGCAATATCCGAAATCCAACCTTTGCGTAAACCCCGATTGTGGTGCATTGAATACGCAAGTTGCCCACTCATTCTCAAACATGCCGTGCAAAGTGAATTCATATACGGCTGATCGCCTCACCTATTCCCCGGATCCTCCGGCTTACTACGGCATGGTACAGTTTGATGAGGGTGGTAGAGCGATGCTCGACTTCACAGACATTTTCTCTGACTCGGAACTTTCCGTCGGGCAAGCGATGCGCCTCATGTTTCGAGTGAAGGACTATGATGTGACGCGTGGATTCCGCCGATACTTCTGGAAAGCGGTACCGATCGATAACGCTTTCGATAACAACGGGAAACCTTAACAATGGCTAAAGGGATCAGAGACAAAGTCGCGATTCTCGGAATGGGCTGTTCTAAATTTGGCGAACGCTGGAATGACAATGCTGAGGACTTGATGGTGGAGTCATTTTCAGAAGCGCTGAAAGACGCCGGCATCGAAAAAGATCAAATTGAGGCGGCCTGGTTTTCAACTGCCATTGAAGAACAACACGTGGGAAAATCCGGCATACCACTGGCCATGGCCTTGAGGCTGCCTTATATACCTGTCACCCGTGTCGAGAACTTTTGCGCCTCGGGTTCGGAGGCATTCCGTGGCGCCGTATACGCGGTTGCCTCCGGTGCCGCCGATATCGCCCTCGCGTTAGGTGTCGAGAAACTAAAAGACACAGGATATGGCGGGTTGCCGCAAAGGTCTCGTGGTGGGTTAAATGACATGTATTGGTCGAATATGTCCGCGCCAGGATCGTTTGCCCAGTTGGCGAGCGCTTATCAGGCAAAACATCGCGTCTCGAAACAGGATCTTAAACAAGCCATGGCACATATTTCCGTTAAAAGCCATGACAACGGCGCAAAGAATCCGAAGGCACATCTCAGGAAACCGATTACCGAAGAACAAGTGTTGAACGCCCCGATGATCGCCGAACCACTGGGGCTCTTTGATTGTTGTGGGGTATCTGACGGATCAGCATGCGCCATTGTCACCACTCCAGATATTGCCGCTGCATTAGGGAAGAAAGACCTGATTACCGTAAAAGCACTGCAGCTCGCTGTCTCTAATGGTACCGAGGTGCAACACAATTCATGGGACGGTAGTTATTTTATGACGACACGCGCCGCGTCCAAACGCGCATACCAAGAGGCCGGAATCGACAAACCGCGCACGGCAATCGATCTTCTCGAGGTGCATGATTGTTTCTCGGTCACAGAACTTGTGACCATGGAAGATCTTTATATCTCACCCGAAGGCGAGGCAATTAATGACGTCAGAGACGGATTTTACGACTCAGACGGCAAGGTCCCCTGTCAGATTGACGGAGGGCTGAAGTGTTTCGGGCATCCCATCGGTGCATCAGGACTACGTATGTTGTATGAAATCTATCTTCAGATGCAGGGCCGGGCGGGGGATCGGCAACGTGCCCATGATCCCGTTTTGGGTTTAACACACAATCTGGGCGGCTTCCCTCATCAGAACGTCTGCTCGGTCGTAATCGTTGGACAGCAGGGGGCATAACCCCGAAGCATTAAATCTTTCGAGACTCACCCCGCCAATAGGGTTCGCGAAGTCGACGTTTAAAGATTTTCCCTGAATCCTCCCGCGGGAGTTCGCGTTGAAATTCCACTCGGCGGGGAACCTTGAACCCTGCTATTCGCTCGCGTAGATAAGTCTTGATATCTTCAGACGTCAGAGAATGTCCTGTTACACATTGCACGATCGCTAACAGTTGCTCTCCATACTCGTCATGGGGAATCCCAAAGACCGCGCAATCTGCAACTCCCGGCATACCCAGCAAACTCGCTTCAATCTCTGCCGGGTAGATATTGACGCCGCCGGAGATCACCATGTCACGAACTCTATCGCACAAGAACAGATAACCGTCAGCATCAAAATAGCCCATGTCGCCGCACGTGATCAGTCCGTCTCTTTCGATCTTTGCCCGCTCCTCATCACGATTGTTATAGGTGAAGTCTGGGAATGCTGCAAGCCGACCAAAAATCTCACCTGGCTCACCTACCGAAACCTCGTTGCCATTCGAATCCAGCGCTTTAACCCTCGCCCCCTCTACCGCCCGCCCCACCGTACCGGGTTTCCGAAGAGACTCCGCAGAATCACAAACCGTCATATACCCGAGCTCTGTGGAGCCATAAAATTCATGAACAATCGGCCCCCACCAATGAATGACTTCCCGCTTAACTTCCGCAGGGCATGGTGCGGCGGCAATCATGATGTACTGAAGTGACGTCGTGTCGTATTGGGCACGGACCGCTGGTGGTAACTTCAACAGACGTACCAACATGGTCGGCACCATAAACATGTTCGTTATCCGATATTTCTCGATCAGGCGAAGGCATTCCTCACTATCAAAGCGCGCCATTAACACCATGGTCTGTGCCTGCTGAACCGCCCTCAGCGCCATGGAGTTCGGTGCGCTATGGTAGAGGGGGCCTGGAACGAGTGCGCTGATCCCTGAGCTTAAGCCAAAGATACGATCACGAACTCGACCCAGTGTTTCAGCGCCACTTTTGGACTGGGCTAAGCGCCGGACGCCCTTGGGCGACCCGGTCGTCCCAGAGGTGTAGAACATGGACTGAATGACCTCGACACGTTGATCTGGGAGCTCTGCTGCGTTCTCGATAAGCGCATTCCATAAGGGGTCGTCGCCACGTGCTACACAGACTTCTTTCGTGAGGCTATAGGCTGCGGCCAATTCCGGTGCGGTTTCGACAACCAAAACCTCCATACCCCGTCGCTTCGCGTTAATCAAGGCATCAGAAACGCCGGCCAGCAAATCCGCATGACCCACCAACACGCGCGGCTGCGAATCCTCGAGCAGATAAGCTAATTCACCATCAGTAGAATGCCAGTTAATGGGCACTGCGTAGGCACCCACTAGATTCGCCCCGTAAGTCGCTTCGAAAAAACAGAAATCGTTACGCAGCAGTAAGGCGACCGCATCACCTGGCCCCACTCCCAACGACGCGAGCACATTACCGGCCCGCAAAACACGCGACCGAAAATCGCCGTGAGACAACCACCGCTCACCGCTAAACAATCCTGCCTCCTGGTTCATCGACTGGCTCTACCTAATTTCATCAGCTCTGCTTTCGCCTTTACCTTAAAACAACCGGTTTTCCCGCCCCATTTTGCACGAAGTCCCGTTTCGCCACGAGACCTGGGTATTTCGAATGGCGCAAGCCCGAAACAACCCTCTATACTTCGTCGCGCATCACGCGTCTAAAGATTGGCGAATAAATGCAACCGAATGGGAAATACTAACCTGAGCAAATTGCTTATCCATAGCGCATCATGAACAGCAACGAGAACGACGTCTATGAGGCACGCTCCTACGGCGCTCAATCCATCGGATTTGGAGAAAAACCAGGGATTGCCGTGGTTGATTTTCAACTTGGATTTACCGACCCCGACCACTCACTGGGTGGCTCGGCATTAGTCCAACGTGCGATCAGTAATTCCGCCCGACTGTTGAACGTTGCTCGAGAATGTGGCGTACCCGTTGCGAATTGCTACACAGGATATAGCTCAGCCCGTGACAAACCTTATTGGAAGATTACTGCTGTCCTAGAAGGCTTTATCGACGGCGATCACGCGACACAATTTGATCCACGAACTTATAACAAGGAATATGACGTTGCGATGCGAAAATCTGGTGCATCCATGTTCTTTCAAACACCTGCGGCTGCGTTTTTCAATAAAGAAGGTGTAGACACAATCATTCTCATAGGCTGTGTCACCTCAGGATGTGTACGCGCGAGTATAGTTGACAGTTTCCAGTGGGGTTTCCGCACTCTAGTGCCCGAGGACTGTGTCGGAGATCAGCATGAGGGACCACACTGGGATAATTTGCGTGATGTCTCTCGACGATACTGTGATCTGACCACGGCAGATGCAATGATTGATGCGATTACAAACTGGCGCCGCAACAAAAATCAATAAAACGCCCGACCGATTGGCTACCCTACGGATAGACGACTTAACAAGCAGATAAGTATGAGCAAGGATTCCCGAAAAATAACAGACTGGTTTGACAGTGAATTGCGGCGAGCTAAAGATGAGTTTACGCGACTGAACAAACCCGACACTTCAAAACGCATAGACGTCTCGTCGCCAGAGCGTCAGACCAAGGCTGACAGAGCGAATACAACCCCCAGCAAACTCCGCTCAAAACCCGACGCTAAGTCACAGCCACTTAGTCGAGAACAAAAAACACCACAGCTACCGGCAGATGTCACGGCCCGGGCTGAAAAAGAGCATACACCCGCTCATCGAGAACAAACGACACGGCGCGCTTCGACTGGAACTGCGTCTT
>DUBL01000144.1:0-2093 GCA_012960345.1 Gammaproteobacteria bacterium
GAGTTCCGGAACCCTGGGTCTCGGTGAGGCTTATATGGATGGCTGGTGGGACTGCCCGCGCCTTGATGAGATGGTCTGCCGAGCACTGTTGTCGGACATCGAGAACAAAATTCGCCGCAATATCCGGTATACGCTTTTTTCGCTATGGTTCGGTCTGATTAATCGACAGAGCCTATCGCGAGCATTCATGGTGGGTGAGCAGCATTACGATCTCGGCAATGATCTATTCCAAGCGATATTAGATGCGTCTATGAGTTACAGCTGCGGTTACTGGCAGCAAGCGTCGGACCTCGCCAGTGCACAGGAAGCCAAGATGGATCTGATTTGCCGCAAGTTGGGTTTGCAAAAGGGTATGCGTGTACTTGACGTGGGTTGTGGCTTCGGTGGTTTGGCGCACTGGATGGCGTCACGCTACGATGTTAATGTGACCGCTGTCACGGTCTCCAAGAATCAGGCTGCGCAAGCCAATACACGTTGTCTTGGCTTGCCAGTCAGCGTTGAGTTGATCGACTACCGGAAGATTAGCGGCACTTTCGATCGTGTCGTATCGGTCGGCATGTTTGAGCACGTTGGGCCTAGAAACTACCGAGTATTTTTTCAGAAAATTGCCTCCATGCTAAAGCCTGAAGGTCTTTTCTTGTTGCATACGATCGGATCGGGAGATCACACCTGCACAGCAGATCAATGGACCGAGAAATATATATTTCCTAATAGTGTTATTCCATCGATGCGCGCCATTGTTAAAGCATCTGAACATGTATTGGTGACGGAAGACTGGCACAATTTCGGCGCAGATTATGATCCCACTCTGATGGCGTGGCACGAGAATTTCAAACAGGCCTGGCCTCAGTTGAGGCAACGCTACGATGACCGATTTCGTCGCATGTTCGAGTATTATTTGCTGGTCAGTGCAGGGTCTTTTCGTGCCCGCGCCAATCACCTGTGGCAGGTTATGTTCTCGAAGCACGGCATTGCTGGTGGTTATAACACTGCGCGCTGATTGGCATTAGCCGTCGTTCGGGTACCATTTGTAAAAGCGTGGCGTAATTAGGTTTAAGCTTTAATGGAATTTGGTCGGCCTTAAAAGTGGCCTGACTTTCTGGTTTTCTACGATCGCCCCTATAGGTCGCGGTAGAGTGGCTGATAGCGATTTCTGTCAGTGATGGAAAGAGGGTTCGTTCAGCCGGAGTGAGAGCGGAAATCGGTTACAAGTGATCTTTTGGCCTGTGTCTAGAGTCGAGAATGCCTATTTCAGAATGCGATACGGGCTTCGATTTAGGTAATTGTCTTGTTCGCCCAGGTACAAGCGGGTTATCGTGTATCGATGAAATACGACAGCATTCTCGATGTAGTGGGGCATACCCCGGCAGTTCGCCTAAGGTCATTTAATGAGCATGCCGCCAGTGCACTGTGGGTGAAACTGGAGAGTTTCAACCCGGGTGGCTCGGTTAAGGATCGGCCCGCGCTTAACATGATTGAAGATGCTGAACGGCGTGGCCTGTTGAAAGCGGGTGATGTCATTGTCGAACCGACGTCTGGCAACACCGGTATCGGGCTCGCCATGGTAGCGGCAGTCAAAGGATATCGGGCCATCTTCGTTATGGCGGAGGACATGAGTGAGGAGCGCAAACAGATCCTTGTAGCGTACGGTGCGGAATTAGTGCTGACGCCGGCTAACAAGGGTACCGTTGGCGCCATTGAAGAAGCTCGACGCCTGGAAGCCAGTGAGGGGTATTTTTTTGTCGGACAGCATTTTAATCCGGCTAACCCTGCTGCCCACGAGCAAACGGCAGACGAGATTTTTGAGGATTTTGGAGAGCAACTTCATGCAGTGATTTGTACGACTGGCACTGGTGGCACCATCTCGGGCCTTTCTACATTCTTGCGGGGCCGCATTCCCGGATTAAGAATGGTTGCGACCGAACCGGCTGATGCACCTATTCTTTCGACTGGTATAGGGGGTAAGCACAAGATCATGGGGACCGCTCCGAGCTTTATTCCTGAGACACTGGATCAGTCGGCCTATGATGAAATCATTGCTGTGACGGCCGAGGCCGCGTATGACAGTGCCCGGCAGCTCGCACAAAAGGAGG
>DUBL01000144.1:2103-3639 GCA_012960345.1 Gammaproteobacteria bacterium
CGGCGGCCGCGTGGCGTTCCCGACCGAGACGGTCTACGGCCTCGGTGCCGATGCCCGCGACGGTGCGGCGGTGGCGGGGATGTTGACCTATGCGCGTTGTGAAGCGGCGCGCGGAAAAGAACTGCTGGCGATCTTGCCTGACACCGGTGAGCGTTACCTCAGTACTGATCTTTGGAGCTGAACCGGATGAATAAATCAATGCCGGTTATCTCTGCCCACTCGGGCGGGAGTCTAAACCGTGCGATTTGATGCGGACTTACTCGAGACGCTTGGCGCGTTGCTGCTGGTGAAGGGGGGTATGGCAAAGCGCGCAGCGGCCACCGTCGCATCCCATGTGATGGGAAACGCGCTCAGGGGGGTTGATTCTCACGGTGTGGTTCGATTCGCACAGTATCGAGAGCAGATCGTTGAGGGAATATTTGATCCGGCCGGTGAAGCGACCGTGACTTCTAGTGACGACAGCGTGATTCGTGTAGACGGCGGCGGCGGCCATGGCGTGCCGGCAATGCAAATAGCAGCTGAAACAGTGTTGGAACGCGCACGTGAGCAAGGAATGGCAACTGCAACCGTCATCAATTGTGGACATACGGGGAGAATCGGAGCGTTCGCTGAGACCATTGCTCGGGGTAACTGCTTAGCTGTTATTACCGGTGGGGGTAGTCATGCCCGCGGAAAACCGAAAGTCGCGCCATACGGCGGTCGTGAAGGGGTGATGTCAACCAATCCCTATGCTTTTGCTTTGCCCGGTGGCCCTACGGGGGCGGTGGTGGTGGATTTTGCTACCTCGGTGGTCGCTCAAGGAAAACTGCTTGCTGCCAGCAAGACGAATGAACCGCTGGCGCCGGGCTTGATTCTCGATCAGTCCGGAAGACCGAGTACCGATGTTCGCGACTACTATGGCGGGGGTGTGTTATTACCGGCCGCTGGGCCGAAGGGGTACGGCTTGGGGCTGATCGCAGAATTACTCACGCATGGTGTATTGGGTGATCCACGGGCATTGAATTGGATAATGATCGCGATTGATCTCGATCGTTTGGGCGCTGGACAACCTTATCAGGCACGAATGGACGCGTATCTTGACTGGGTTAAATCAAGCGCACCGGCGGAAGGGTTTGATGAGGTGCTGATTCCCGGCGAACCTGAGCAGCATTGTTTGGCTGAGCGCGAGCGTAATGGGGTGCCGGTGGCTGATGAGGTCTGGCAGGAGATGGTGACCTGGGCCGATCGTGGCGGAATCGATTTGTCGCTCTATCCGCCACGTTTGCCTTGAACTGCGTACCATCTCCAATAGACGCGTGTAATTCACTGGCAGTCGGTCCGACTTATTCAATTGTGAGCTGAATCTCGCCTAGATCACCATAATGGGCAATAAGTTGTTCCCCCGCGTGGCCATTGTAGATTTTGCACATGACACCGGTTGTGACGATATCGCCAGTTTGCAGTTGGCGCCCACGGTTATTGAGATGGTTCGCTAGCCAGGCAAGGGCGCCAAACGGCCCACCGTCGACATTGTCGGCAGTGCCGGAATCGACCTCG
>DUBL01000145.1 GCA_012960345.1 Gammaproteobacteria bacterium
TCGGTTGTGCTCTGCCCGGCTGCTGCCTGGCCGCCGGCTACCTGCAGGGCAAACTTGGCGTTGACCCGGAGAAGACCGTCATCTGGGAAACCGGGATCTGGGCATTCAACCTGCTGATCCTCGTCGTCTTATTGCCCCGCGCCGCGCGCTGGGCCCGATGGCCTATGCTGGTGCAGTGTCGCCGCGCGGTTGGACTATGGGCCTTTACGTATCTGACCGGCCACTTACTTGCGTTTATTACCTTTCTGCTTGGCTGGGACATATTGCGTCTCGGCGAGGAGTTGCTCAAACGCTCCTACATCCTGGTTGGGTTTATCGCCTGGATTACACTAATGCCTCTGGCCGTCACGTCAACCAAGCGCTGGGTTCAGCGACTGGGGCCCGGCTGGAAACGCCTTCACCAGGGCGTCTATGTCGCCGTTGTGTTGGCCGCCGTGCATTACCTCATGACCGTGCGCAGCGACTATGCCTGGGCCGGTAGCTATGCCATGGTGGTCATACTGATCCTAGCACTGCGCTTCGCCATGTGGCGTCAGACTCGCGGGCCCCTCCCGCTGTCTGCGGCCACTCGAAAGCACGCAACCACTGATCGCCCATAGAGACCCGTCGTGTAAAAGATTAGCATTACGTACAAAATTAGCGGAGAGCCCACATGACTGAATTTTCAACACTACACTGCGAGGCCTGCCAAATTGGCGCACCACCGGCGACTGAGGAAGAGTTAAGCGAATTTCTATCCCGTCATAACAACTGGCAGAAACTCGATCTGGATGGCATCGAACAGATCAGCCGAATGTATGCGTTCGACAACTTTGTTAACGCCATCGCGTTCACTAATCGTATCGGTGAGTTAGCCGAGACCGAAGGACACCACCCCGCACTACTCACCGAGTGGGGGCGCGTGACGGTGCGTTGGTGGACACACAAGATACATGGTCTCCACCGAAATGACCTCGTCATGGGTGCCAAAAGTGACGCGCTCTACTGAAATCGTGCTTGCCTGATCACTGCTGTCCGAGCGCTTACTTGAATGGATCGCACCGAACGTTTCTATCGCATCGATCAATTACTGCGGAATCAGCGCAGTGTTTCACTGCGCCAGCTGATCGACAACCTCGAGGTCTCTCGGGCAACGATTCGCCGTGACCTAGAGTATCTCCGCGACCGGATCGGTGCACCCATCGTGTGGGATCGAAACCTCCGCGGTTACCGGTATGACACGAACAGTGACGAAGCGCCCCGCCAACCTCTGCCGGGCCTGTGGTTCAGTGCAGCTGAGGTCCACGCGTTGCTGACCATGGACCATCTTCTGGCGAATCTCCAACCCGGGTTGCTAACACCCCATATCGCACCCCTGCGTGAGCGAGTGGCGCAATTACTGGAACACGGCGATCATGCCGCCAGCGAAGTTCGCCAACGGATACGGGTTTTGCATATGGCCGCCCGCGCTGTCGACAATCGAGTTTTTGAATCCCTCTCCCACGCCCTGCTTAGACGCCGACGGTTGCGTATCCAGCACTTGAACCGACGCACAGCAGAGCGCACCCAGCGCGTTGTCTCTCCCCAGCGACTTGCCCACTACAGAGACAATTGGTATCTGGACAGTTGGTGCCACTTACGCAAGGACCTTCGAAGTTTTGCCGTCGATGCCATTGAAGCGGCCGAATTACTGCCTGATGATCATGCTAAGGATGTGTCCGAAACCAAACTCGATCGAGTTCTCGGCACAGGTTACGGCATTTTTTCAGGTGAGCACGCGCGAAATGCCGTGCTTCGATTCTCGCCCAGTGCGGCACGCTGGGTGTCCCAGGAGCAGTGGCACTCTCGCCAGGAAGGCTACTTTGATGAGGCGGGTTATTACCAACTGACCGTTCCCTACACCAACGCCACCGAACTGGTGATGGATATTCTGCGCCATGGACCGAATGTCGAGGTGCTGCAGCCCAGTTCTTTGCGCCAGCATGTCGAGGATCAGTTGGCTGAGACAACACGCCTTTATTCCCACGCTCCCTCTCGCCAGCTGCCGTAGCGGCGACACGCGCAATCTGCGTGCTAGGATGAGCCGACAGAAACTGTGGATTCACACGATGCCTGACAAACCGAGCCAGACCCTGTCTGTCGCACCACTAGAGGCCCCGTTTGGCGTGCGGGTGGGCAACCTTGATCTTCGCGGGAATATCAACGAGCGACTCATCGAAAATCTAGCGGACCTCCTCTATCGCCACCGTATCCTGGTGATCAACAACCAAAGTCTAGATCACGCGCAGTACTATCACTTTGGTCAACAATGGGGTCGCCTGATTCGTCACGTTCTGGATTATCTGCGAGTGCCCGGTTACCCCGAGATGATGGCCATTGGCAATACACAGGAAAAAGATCGCGACGCAGCCACTAGAAACGGGGCGGTTCACTGGCACACCGACGGATCATACAAAATCGAACCCACCACAGTGACCATGCTTTATGCCCGTGTTGTGCCCAAGTTAGGTGGAGAGACCCTGTTCAATGACATGGTCGCAGCCTACCAAACACTCCAACCACGGCAACAGAGATTGGCCGAATCGAGGACGGCCAAACACTTTTTTGGTGCGGCAAAACTCGCCCCTGGGGAATATCCCGTGACCCCAATTAAAACCGACAAACAGGCCAAGGCTGTGCCACCAGTCGTCAAGCCGCTCGTGATGCGTCATCCAATCACTGGACATAAAGCGCTGTATGGACTTGGCCAGTCTCCGTTTCAAGTAAACGAACTGCCGCAGGCGGAAGGAGATACCTATCTAGGGGAACTTAAAGCGCACGCCACGCAACCTCAGTTTGTCTACCGACATCGTTATGCGCTCGGCGATATCGTCTTGTTCGACTGTCTGTCTACGATGCACAGCGGAACACCTATCGATTTCGCCCAATCAACCGATGCCGCCAACGCGCGGCTTCTGTGGCGTTTAAGCACAGAGGGGTTTCCAACACGCATCTCTCGTCGGTTGGGATGATGGGTTAGCACCACGTCGGATCATTGTGGCCAGGGACTGAAGTCGCGCCCAGTGAGCCACTACCCATGGGAAGATAGGCAGATCGCGCCATTCATGTCCGCCGCCACCACATTCTGATTACGGTCTAACGTGCTCTACCAATTCCACAGCAACCGCCTCGAGGAACTGGCCGAGCAACTGATCACAACGCTGGCCAAGCCGATGGCTGGGCCACTCACACCGGAGACCTTGGTAGTCCACGGTACGGGCACACGGCGATGGCTGTCACTCCAGATCGCAACACAACAAGGTATTGCCGGAAACCTCGAGTATCTTTTTCCAGCCGAGTTCATCTGGTGGTTGTATCGCCGGCAACTGCCGGAGGTTCCAATCACCAACGCCTTCGATCTCCCGACCCTGACCTGGCGTGTGCTGGCCCAATTAGAAAATCAAGGGGAACTGCCAACACACGAGACACTCACACAGTATCTGAGCACCACCGACGAACACGGTCGATGGCACCTCGCCCGTCGCCTTGCTCGAATGTACGAGCAGTATCTACTTTACCGGCCGGACTGGATCACCCGTTGGGAACAAGGGCACGACGCCAAAGACTGGCAAGCGTCCTTGTGGCGACAACTGATGCGGCACGGGGACGAGCGCCATTGGTTGGCACTACAACCCGCTCTTTACCGCAGCCTGGATGGTCACTCGACTGCGATCAACCTCCCCAGCCGCTTATCGCTGTTTGCATTACCGACACTCTCTCCGGGTTATCTGCAAACCATTCAACGTGTGTCTGAACAAACTGATGTCTTTCTCTACACACTCAACCCGTCAGCTGTCTATTGGGCACAAATCACCTCTGAAAAAGAAACCCTGCGGGCAACGAAACGCGATGAAGAAGTCATCAGTCATCATTTCGACCCCGGCAACAGTCTCTTGGCCAGCGCTGGGCGCCAGCAGCGCGAGTACTTCGACCTATTGCTTGAGCTTGAGGGACAAAGCATCGACTGTTTCTCAGCACCCGCTGAAACCAGCCTGCTGGGCCGAATACAGGCAGATGTTTTTCAGCTGCAGGACCGCTCACCAGACCCCCTGCCCAACCCAAATGACGACAGCATTCAGGTACAGGTCTGTCACAGCCCGTTACGCGAAATTGAAGTGCTGCATGATCGACTGCTTGACCTGTTTGAGCGTCACCCTCACCTGACCCCAGGAGACGTTGCTGTCCTTGCCCCGGACATTGAGGTCTTTGCCGCCAGCATAGAAGCCGTGTTCGGTGCGGTGGAGGGCAGTCGATACCTTCCCTTCAGCATCAGTGATCAATCGCTGCTGGTGACGAGCGCTCTGGTGAATACTTTTTTTTCTCTGCTTACGCTCAACGACTCTCGGCTCGAAGCAAACGAAATCATCGATCTACTCGATCACAGCGCCGTGCACCACCGCTTTGGCCTCGACCATAACGACCTAAGCCAGGTATACCAATGGATATCAGACATCGGGGTTAGCTGGGGTCTTGATGACACTGCACTGATGACCATGGACTTTCCTGCGGGCAGCGTTCGCACCTGGCGTTCGGCAATCGAACGGCTACTCCTCGGGCACGCGCTGCCTGCACAAGACCAATTCTTTATGGGGCGACTCGCGTACCCGTTACATGACACGGGTCAATCGCGCCTTGTGGGCCACCTGGTCCATTTTCTAGAAGCCATCTTTAACCTGCAGCAGCAGCTCTCCAGGGCTCGTACTGCCACCGCCTGGGGAGCCGAACTCAATCGCGTACTCGACCAGTTTTTCTCACCCGAGGATGAACAGGAAAACGACCTCAACCGCCTGCGCGAAGCAATAGAAGTCACGGCGGTCGAGGCCACCACGGCTGGCTACGACAGGGAGTTCGATCTGTCTGTGTTTCGCTTAAGCCTTGAACAGCAGCTCAAGCGGTCGGCAAGCAGCCCGTTGCCTGCCGGCCGAGTGACCTTCGGGACGCTCACAGTGGGTCGCGCGCTTCCATCCGCAGTCATCTGTCTCATCGGGCTCAACGATGGCGACTTTCCCCGTTTGGAGCGTACACCGGGCTTCGACCGCTTGGTACAAGCCCCTCGATTCGGTGACCGACGCCGGCGCGATGAAGACCGTTATCTCTTTCTTGAGACCATCCTCTGTGCGCGCGAAGCCCTGTACCTCAGCTACTGTGGGCGTGAGCGGCGTAACGACACCCCGGTCCCGCCCTCGGTACTGATCAGCGAGTTGCTCGACTATATCGCCCACGCCGGTGACGCTGGCCAAGATAACGACTTGGCCCTCACCACCGAGCAGCCACTTCAAGGTTTCAGTCACCGGTACTTCTCTGATCCAACCAATCAGCGCTACTTCAGTTATGCCAGCGAACGCATGCCCCCCACTATCGATCACCAGACGACAGCGCCGCTCCTTTTTCCTAGCGCACTGGTTACCAAACCATCGGACGTATTAGGGCTGGCGGCCCTCGTTGAATTCTTTCAAAACCCAGCGCGCTACCTGTTACGCAATCGACTCGGTGTCGACCTCCCTCGTGTCAGACCAGCCTTCGACACACGGGCACCCGCACGGGCCGGTTTCGCCGCCTTGATGGCACAACGTGAGATATTGCTGGAGATACAACTGGCTGGTGGGCAACAAGTTGACGCCCAAACCCGTTTACAAGCCCAGGCCCTGCTGCGACCGGGGGCACTGGGCTGGTTGGAACTAGCGGCTGAGTGGAGCGCACTCAGCGATCTGGCGACGCGCACCGCCGCAATCGCTCATCTGCCGCAACAACGGATCGAGATCGACCTGTCAGTAGGAGAAACCACGCTCAGGGGACAGCTTGATGGAGTCAGCACCGATGCTCAGTACCGGCATTCCGTACTAGACCTTCGCGCTGCCGATCTGATGACGGCTTGGATAATGCATCTTGTCCTTAACCTCACCCCCGCCTCACCGACGCGCCACACACGACTGGTGGCACGGGATAACACCTATACACTGCAGCCAGTCGATCACGCGCGTGAGTTGCTGACCGACCTCCTGGCCTGTTACTCGAGGGGACTTTCGCATCCGCTGCCCTTCTTTCCACGAAGCGCACACGCTTATGCATTCGCCAGTGGTAACCCATCGCTTGCTGCCAAGCGGTGCTGGCAAAGTTCTTCCTATGTTAACGGTGAAGACGCCAATCCTTGGTATCAATTGGCGTTCCGGGACGAGT
Organism: Gammaproteobacteria bacterium; assembly: GCA_012960345.1. Lineage (GTDB taxonomy): Bacteria > Pseudomonadota > Gammaproteobacteria > Arenicellales > UBA868 > UBA11791. Next base: position 6,196 of record DUBL01000145.1, read on the forward strand.
GGGACAACCTGCCGAACGACGAATTCGTGGCGCTGACAGAGCGCTTGTACCAACCGATTGTCGATCATCTTGAAGCCGCATCACCATGACCATCGGAGCGCCACTTGATCCACTGCGAGTGCCGCTGGCGGGCGCGCACCTCATCGAAGCCAGTGCGGGTACTGGAAAAACCTGGACGATTACTGCACTTTTATTGCGCCTGGTCCTCGAACACGATATTCCCGTATCGCGCATCCTGGTAGTCACCTACACCAATGCCGCAGCGCGTGAGTTGCGATCAAGAATCCGCCAGGTACTTGCAAAGGCTGCCCGGTCCTTGCGCAGTCAAGACCAGGCGGCTGTGTCCTTGTTGACTGATGAACCCATTTCGCCTGACATCCTGTTGCATCGAATTCGCCGTGCCATTCTCGATTTTGATGAAGCCGCTATTTTCACTATCCACGGCTTCTGCCAGCGAGTGCTGAGCGACCGCGCATTTGAGAGCGCGATGCCCTTCGAGGCCAAACTCTTACCCGATGAATCGGGGTTACTGCGTGAAGTAGTTGATGATTTCTGGCGTCTTAACGTGTACCCGGCTGACCCATTATGGGCCAGTTACTTGCTCAACCAACGTGCAGACGATCCAGATCACCTGCTTCAGGGACTACGGCATGTGGTCGGCCGATCCCACCTGCAGGTGACGCCTTTACCGCCGCTGGAGGACACTGCCCCGTGGGAACAAGCGCAAGGGGTAGCCTTTCAGGCGCTGAAAACCTTGTGGGTGAACGAGTGTGAAACCATCCGCGACCTGCTGATGAACCATTCGGGACTCAATCGAAACGTTTTTCGCCTCGCGAGCATTCCCCAGTGGTTCACTCAGATGGATGATTTTCTCGATCGTCCCCAACCTGATTTCAACTTGTTTGGTCTGTTCCATCGGTTTAACCATTTTCAAACCTCAGTACTGCAAACGCCGAAATCTTTGAAAAAAGGGTGTGACGGCCCTCGGCATGCGTTCTTCAACGCCTGCGATCAGTATGCCGAGTCACACGCGGCATTGCTTTCCCTGTTCGATCTTCGCTATCAACATCTGCAGCGCGCCCTGTTTGACTACACCAATCACGAACTGCAAGCACGCAAGAAAGATCGCCATGTGCAGTCCTATGAAGACCTGTTGACACGATTGCAGCGCGCCCTGAAAACCAGTCAAGGAAATGCGCTGGCAGAAACCTTGCGTGCTGACTACCAGGCGGCACTGGTCGACGAGTTTCAAGACACCGATCCCGTGCAATACGACATTCTCCAACGCATTTTTATTGATGGCGCGCTGCCAACGTTTCTGGTTGGTGATCCGAAACAGGCGATCTACAGTTTTCGCGGCGCCGATATTTTCTCGTACCTGCGTGCTCGCCGGACATTACCCGAGCGACACCGGCTTGGCACCAATTGGCGTTCCAGTGATCGACTGCTGCAAGCGGTCAATGCGCTGTTTGGCGGGGGCGCACACGCTAACCCGTTCTGTTTTAAAGACATTCCATTCAGCCCGGCCGAAGGCGCACCCAACCAACGACCAGAATTAACCGACGACCCCTCTCTGACAGCCGCCCTCGTCTGCTGGCATCTCAAGCGTGAAGTCCCCGGAAAACCACTCAGCAAGGAACACGCCCGGCAGGTAGCGTCCGCAGGCACTGCCAACGAGATCGTGCGGCTACTCACGGATCAACCTAGATTGGGTGAGAGAACGCTGGCCGCGCAGGACATCGCGGTGCTGGTGCGCACTCACCACGAAGCAGACTGGATCGAGGACGCTCTTCGAAACGCCGGCGTCCCAACGATACGCCAGACTCAGGGCAGTGTGTTTGAAACCGACGAGGCGACCGATCTGGAGCGAATCCTCATAGCCATCGCCAACCCGACGCTGGAAGCGTCTGTCCGTGTGGCTCTGTTGACTGAACTCTTGGGGCACGATGCCGATGATCTTGAAAGACTGGCAGCGGACCCCGGGCAATGGGACAAACGGTTGGGTGACTTCCATCGTTATCGCGCGTTATGGCACGACCACGGTTTCGCTCGCATGTTTCGAAAACTGGTTACAAACGAGGGTCTTCACCAACGTCTTCTGGCCTACACAGACGGCGAACGGCGACTCACCAACGTCCTGCACCTTGGCGAATTGCTGCAAGCACAAGCCGGGCCACGGGGCGGTACCACGGCGCTACTCAAATGGCTTAACCGCCAGAGAGACATCCCCACCGGAGATCAAGACGAATGGCTGCTGCGACTGGAGAGCGATGCCGATCGAGTTCGCATTGTCACCATACATGCCAGTAAAGGATTGGAATACCCGGTGGTGTTTTGCCCGTTTACCTTCGGCGGCGAACTTCGCGTGTCACAAAACGGCCCGCTCGTTTCCCACGACACACAAAGCGATTGCTTAACCATTGATTTCGGCTCCGTTGCCGACAGCGTAGGGCTGATTCGCGCGCGAGGAGCCGCCTTTGCCGAGAACCTGCGGCTCTTGTACGTCGCACTGACCCGCGCCCAAAGCCGCTGCTATATCACTTGGGGCGCGGTCAACGATGCGGCCACTGCACCCTTAGCATGGCTGCTCCATCACCACGAACATGGCTCCGACGAAAACTTCATTGAAGCCCTCACGAGCCAGGTCAGAAGCCAAACGGACGACGATATCGCAGCAGATCTACAGCGCGTTACCCAACAGACACAAGGGGCGATGATCGTAACCGCCCCGCCGAATACCCACGCGCATTATCAATTACCGGATGTGGTGTCGGTGCAATCCGCCGCCCGCGTTTTTTCTCGCCAACTGCCACTCAAACGCCGTATGCACAGTTTCACCGCGCTCTCTCGTGATCAGGAAACAGACCTCCCCGATCATGATTCACTGATCCAAAGACGCCCGGACATCAGCACCGATCCGCTGCGATTTCCCCGTGGCGCACGAGCGGGTACCTGCCTTCATCGCATTCTTGAAACTGTGGATTTCACCGCCCCGCTGCAGGGCCCGCAACGTACCACCATCAATCAACTGCTGCGCGCCGGCGGTTTCTCGGAGGAGTGGGGTGATAACGTAGTTAACCTGTTGCAGCGTGTACTCGCGACCCCGCTCGATGGTCAGCGTCTCGCGGACATCACGCGCGAACAGCGCTGCGATGAACTTGAGTTCTACTACCCTTTGGCATCGCTCACCGCCGATGCCCTGAAGGCGCTCCTTGCCCGGCACCGCTTCGGTCACGGCTCACTGGCAAATGACTGGGTCGAGCGGCTCCAATTCGAGACCGCAGAGGGTTACCTGCATGGCTTTATTGATCTTGTTTTTGAATCCAAGGAACGTTACTTCGTCGTGGATTACAAATCCAACGACCTCGGTCCTAGAGACGAGGATTACACTCCCGAACGACTGCTGGCAACCATGGTGCAGGAGCATTACCTCCTGCAATACCTGATTTACACACTGGCCGTGCACCGATACCTTCGCCTGCGCTTACCGGACTACGACTATGAACAACACTTCGGCGGGGTCTATTACCTTTTCCTTCGGGGCATGAACCCAGTCAGTGAGACGCCCTCAGGCATCTATTTCCATCGACCCTCAGCCGCCCTGGTAGAAGATCTCGATCGTCTGATCGACGGGTCATGAACGAGCACACTACAACACCACTCGAGGTTCTGCATCGCCATGGATTGCTTGATGAGATCGATCGTTACTTCGCAACACACATCGCCACACTCGATCTAGAGGCGGGCCCGGCGCTGGCACTTGCTGCTGCGCTGGTGAGCCAACGCACGTTGGCAGGCGATGTGTGTATTGATCTGGCGGACGAGGACCTGATCAAGCCATACCGACAAATACTCGGAGATATCCTGCCCACTCTACCGAAGTGGCTTAAGGATCTGCGGCAATCCCCCGTTGTGGCACAGCCTGGGAATTATCGGCCTTTGGTGCTGGACGAGGCGGGGCGACTCTATCTTTATCGGTACTGGGCATTGGAACAGCGCGTTGCCGCAGCCATTCGTGCACGCGCTGAGAATGCGCCTTTTGTCATTGACGAAACCACCCTGGCATCGTCACTGAATAAACTGTTCCCTGCAGACACCCCCGCACGGGACCAACGCACAGCCGCGATGATTGCCGCACGCCGACCGCTCAGCATCATCAGCGGTGGCCCTGGCACTGGCAAGACCGCAACAGCCATCCGTATCCTAACCTTGTTACAACAACTCGAGCCGAAGCGACCACTCCGGGTTGCCTTGACCGCCCCGACCGGAAAGGCAGCGGCCCGCCTGCGTGACGCACTGACTAACGCGAATCCATCGCACGACCGACTACCGTTCGCCGAGTTAACCGAAACGGCGACGCTGCATCGGCTCCTTGGCTTCAGGGCAAATGGCAGACCAGCGGCCGGTGCAGATCAGCCATTAACTCACGACGTGGTGTTGGTTGACGAGGCATCGATGATCGACCTCAACCTGATGGCAACATTGCTCGAAGCGCTGCCTGAACACACTCGCTTGATCCTGCTGGGTGATCCTGACCAATTGGCTTCGGTGGAGGCTGGCGCTGTGCTTAGCGATTTGTGTGCTGGGATGGTTAAACCCACTAAAGGGCGTGCAACGGACCACAACAGCGCAGCACCCTCACTGGACAGCTGTGTGACGGTACTACGTCACAACTGGCGCTTTAGCAAGAGTAGCGGCATTGGCCAACTGGCCGGCGCCATCAATGCCGGTGACGCGGATCGTGCGCTTGCGTATCTGGACGATGCCCAGATGCCCGACATCGTATTCAGGCCGTGCCCGAATAGCGCCACACTGACAACATTGATTGAACAACATGCAATTTCACGGTTTGAGCCGTGTCTTGATTCCACTGTGAACCATGTTTCCGTTGCCGACCAATTTGCACGCCACCTGGAGTTGCGGCTATTGACCGCCCACCGACAGGGCCCGACCGGTTCGGGCGCACTTAATCAGCAAATCGAACACGGCTTACGGTCTCGGGGGCTGATCCGGCAAACCGGGCCCAACTATCCGGGCCGGCCCATCATGATTGAGCGCAATGATTATCACCTCGGCCTATACAACGGCGACTTCGGCATTGTTCTGGGAGAGGGCGACACACAACGAGTCTGTGTGCTGGGGCACGATGGAGCACCTCGTTATTTCTATCCCTCGCGTCTTCCGCAAAACCAAACGGCTTTCGCGATGACCGTGCACAAAAGTCAGGGCTCGCAATTTACAACAGTAATTTTGATCCTGCCGCTATATCCCTCACCGCTGCTCTCACGCCAATTGCTCTACACCGCGGTCACTCGAGCAACCAACACGGTGGAGATCTGGGGTAGCGAAACGCTATTAGCAACTGCCATCGAAACCCCGGCGAGACGGAGTTCAGGCCTGGCCGATGTACTGCGACCGTAACGCTCGGACTAAACACAACCAACGCAGAAAAGGCTACTGGCGCGTGAACCACGCCAGTAGTTTAAGCGACAACTCGAATCGACTTCGCGAGTGCAGCTCTATTCCGCTAACAGGAGCGAGCGGGTGTTTGGGCCAAGAGCCAACTCATAATCGTGTGACGCAATGACGATGCTGCTGGCTGAGTCAACAATCTTTGCTGTGACGTAAACCGAATTTTTACCCACCGCATAGGTTCCGACGATCGCGGCCTGAACATTGTGTTCCTTACTGATGTTCTTGAGCTCGCGAGAGAGTAGAAACTCCCCCGCCTGCTGCTGAATGTAAACACTCTTTCGCAACAGCATCTCAATGATCTGGAAGCCGTGACTGGACAGACGACTTGCCAATTGTTGCGAAACGATCCGTCCAAAAGATGAGGATTCCGATAAATCATCGATATTGACGAAACTGGCTGCGGCGATGGATCGTTGCGTATCCAAACGAGCGCCGGCTTTCTTAATCATACTGTCCGCTGCGCGGTGGCTAGAGCCCCCCAGGTCATCATCTGTCACCTTCTGCTCGAACAGCTTGGTCAGCGTATTCAGCCCCACCTTTGGATGCACGTGCATGCCCTTTGGTGAGGTGGTCTCACAAGCAGTTAGGCCGAGTAAAAGAAAGCCAACAGCGACGATACCGATCAAATTTTTCATCATGCGCACGGAGAAACCTCTAGCAAAAAACATCTTGATAAGTGCAGCTCAATACCAGTCAATCAACATTAACCACTTTAATACCGGTGCTAGGCGCCAGCGGCACTACCGCCGCAATGGGCTTATCTGAATAATTTTCCACATCACCATTATTCAGATAATAGAGCCGCGAACCTGATACCAATAGTCGATCTTCGTGAGTCACCTGCGTAGTGATCAGTAATTCGGTTTCCGTATTTCGAGTCAGCCGACCGTAAAGATGGTCCGGAAGATTCTGCTGCCCAGCGGTCACGGCTCGCACATTCGTCACCCAGAAAGCCGGCGGCGCGTAGTCCTTACCACCATGTTTCAAGACATGCATCTTGTACTTCACCGTATAGGCGCCATTGAGTTTAGCCAGTCGTTTATCGACCAAAACGACTTTACCTTTCGTCACCAGATAACTGGTTAAAAGATCCTGAAAGCCCTGTCGAAAAGCACTACTACCAGCGTTTGTGCCGTCCACATAGAGCGAGGTTTTGTCGCCCTCTAAGGCCTCGAGGATACGGTCGCCCTCCATCTGAGCCAAAACGTTCCAGTGGTGGCCTGCCTGCATCTTCTTTTGCAGTGTGACTGGGTATTTTTCTGCCAGCGGGACCTGAGAGTAAAAGTTACCGTCAGCATCAAATGAGTAGGGCATAGAGCACCCTGTCAAAACCAACATTCCGCCCAATAACCAACCGATAGATTTGTTCATTGACTATCTTCTACAAGAGTAACTTTGTTGCGTATCCGACCGCAGTCGCAAACGATCAGGCCCAACCTTAATACGGTTACAACTTTGCCGCAATGCCAGTAAGCATATTTCAGCCGCTGATAAGCGCTAGGTTACAACAAGAATAGGCAATGCTGTCTTGTACTGAACCTGTTTTAGAGAAAAACTGGATTTGATACTGGCAATACCCTGAATACGAGTGAGATGGTCCATAAGAAAGCGCTCATATGCAGCGAGGTCGCGGAGCACAATGCGGAGCAAGTAGTCAAATTCGCCGGTCATCAGATAACACTCCATCACCTCTGGCCGTGAAGCGACCGCGGCTTCAAAGCGCTCCAGCGCGCCTTCTACCTGTTTTTCCAGCGTTACCGTGGCAAATACGTTGATTGGCAAGCCCACGGCGTCGGCATTCACCAGGGTGACATAGCGCTGAATGACGCCCGATTCCTCCAGCACCCGAACCCGCCGCCAGCACGGCGAGGGGGAAAGACCGACGCGCTCAGCCAACTCAGTGTTGGAGATACGTGCCGCCCCTTGAATGATGTTAAGAATTTTTAAATCGATTGAATCTAAGCGATATTTAGGCATTATCTGTCTTTTAAAACTATATAAATAGATGAATATTGCTATATTATTCCATTTATTAGCAATAAAGAAATCCTCTGCCTAAGACTTCGAAATATACTGCTAAAAACGCGATTGCAAAGTTTCTGCCATGAATCACGCACTGCTTGATCCCGATGCTGAACCCATCTTTCCCGCCACCGACATAGACCGTCTGGCAGCACTAAAAGCGCTGGAGCAGAAAGTTCTCTGGTTGTCGGTTTGGATGATTCACCACGCCAATCACCTGCGTTCGAGTGACGGCGAGCTCAAGGTTGGCGGTCACCAGGCGTCATCCGCCTCGATGGTGACGCTGATGAGCGCCCTTTATTTCTCCACGCTACGCCCGCACGATCGGGTAGCGGTCAAACCGCACGGTAGCCCGGTCTTTCATGCGATTCAGTATCTATTAGGCAACCAGACGCGTGAGCAATTGGCCCGTTTTCGCGCCTTAGGAGGCGCTCAGTCGTATCCATCGCGCACCAAGGATATCGACGATGTCGATTTCTCAACCGGGTCAGTCGGCCTCGGCGTTGCCATGACCAGTTTCGCCGCCTTGGTGCAGGACTACCTTGATGCCCACGGCTGGGCTACGGAGCGCGGCCGAATGGTGGCGGTGGTGGGGGATGCCGAACTCGATGAAGGCAATATTTACGAAGCGTTGTTAGAGGGCTGGAAACACAATGTCCGTGACCTGTGGTGGGTCATTGATTACAACCGGCAGAGCCTCGACGCCGTGATTTCAGACCGCTTGCTCAATCGATTTAGCCGATTATTTAACAGCATGGGCTGGCGAGTCGTAACGGTTAAATACGGTCGCCTGCTGCAAGCGGCCTATGCCCGCCCTGGGGGAGAAGCGCTTCGCCAATGGATCGACGCCTGCCCCAACACGCAATACTCGGCCCTCGTTTACAAGGGCGGGGCTGCCTGGCGTGAACGCCTGCTGGATGACATTGGCGCTCGCTCAGGCGTACAGCAGCTGATTGGTCACTACGACGACGACGCCCTGCATACGCTGATGACCAATCTCGGCGGACACTGCATGGAGAGCATGCTCGAAGCGTTCGAGGCGATTACAGATGATCAACCGACCTGCTTTTTTGCTTACACCATCAAGGGACACGGCTTGCCCCTTGCCGGACACAAAGACAATCACGCCGGTTTAATGACGCCTGAACAAGTCGATGCCATGCGGCAACGGCACGGCATCACCGAAGGCGCCGAATGGGAACCATTTGAGGGCCTGCCAATCGCCGACACGCTACTGCAGCGTTTCGTCGAGCATATTCCCTTCAATACAAAAAAAGCCCGACGTCACCAGTCCAAATCCATTCCGGTGCCAGAGACCCTGAAAATACCGGGCAGCCAACGGACCTCCACACAAGAGGCCTTCGGGCGCATTCTCGACGGTATCGCGCGCGCCAACGACCCACTGGCCGAAAGGATTGTGACGACGTCGCCGGATGTCACGGTTTCAACCAACCTTGGCGGTTGGGTGAACCGTCGCGGGCTATTTCATCGCAGTACCCAGCGCGATCTTTTCTCCGAGGGGGAAGTGAACTCCCTTCGCCAGTGGGAAAGTTCCCCCAAAGGCCAGCACCTGGAACTTGGTATTGCGGAGAACAATCTTTTCATCCTGTTGGCCGCCGCCGGGCTATCGCATTCCCTGTTTGGAGAGCGGTTGCTACCGATCGGCACGCTTTACGATCCGTTCATTGACCGCGGTCTCGATGCGCTGAACTACGCGTGTTACCAGGACGCACGATTTATCCTGGTGGCAACGCCCTCAGGTATCTCACTCGCGCCGGAAGGAGGCGCCCACCAGTCGAGCGCGACACCGCTGCTGGGCATGGCCAAACCGGGCCTCTCCGCGTTTGAACCGGCTTACGCCGACGAACTTGCGGTCATTCTACGTTGGTCATTCGAACACCTGCAGGCCGAGGAAAAAACACTCGAACCCAGTGATCTTTTGGGTGACCAACGCGGCGGTTCAGTGTATTTGCGCCTCAGTACTCGTCGCATCGACCAACGCGAACGCCCTCTGGATACGGGCCTTGCCGATCAAATCATTGAAGGGGGATACTGGCTGCATCCGCCAGCGGACGGTGCCAGTCTAGTCATCGCCTATATGGGCGTCATGGCACCCCAAGCGCTCGAAGCACACAAAGCAATAACCCGGTACGAACCCGGCGCGGGTCTGCTGGCAGTGACCTCTGCAGACCGACTGCATCGAGGCTGGCTTGCGGCACAACGCGAGCGTCAAGTCGGTGAGCGGGAAACAACCGCGGCCATCGAACGATTGCTCGAGCCACTGGCGGGCAATGCCCGCCTCGTCACTGTTTCGGACAGCCATCCGGCGGTTTTAAGTTGGCTCGGCGCCGTGCGGGGACAGCGCGTCAATGCACTCGGCGTAGAACAATTTGGTCAGTCGGGAACACTCAGCGAGCTTTACGAGACCTATCAACTCGACGTGGCGTCGATCGTTCAGGCCTGCCAGAGACGAAACTGATCGATCGCTTCTTAAGAGACAAAAGTCGCCAGAAACTCTGCGACGTGGCGAGCAAATCTGCGGTCACGCCAGTACAAGAGGTGTGCCGCCGGAGTCCAACCGCCCACAACACCACCGACCTGCAACCGAATGTCCGCGTCAACTGACCGCGCATAGGCGGGGCTGACGGGTTTGAGTGGCCAACCCAAGACGTCGTCGGGGTCGTAGAAATTGAGCCAACGCGCTTTTTCTTTGAAACGCGCTGGCAATCGAGTCGCGGGAAAGCGAATGGGCACCGGCTTATCAACGGCGAAAGTGAAAAGGGGAATGTTGCAACCAAAGGTGATGAAGCCGGCTAACCAGTGCATTCGTTCAAAAGCGCTTAATGTCCGGTCAGGGGTCTGTTGGCTGTCCCAAACGTAGTTCGACAAGATGTGGCCACCAAAAGAATGCGCCATCAGCACCAACGGTAAAGGACGCTCGGACAATGGGCCATGATAAAGCCCCGACAGTTGCTCCCGTATACGCGCGTGCAATCGCTCGTAAGTGCGACCCGATTGGGCCCCGGCCACCATGCCAGAAGGACGCTGGCGATACGCGCCAGCGTCGCCCAGTGCAGACACCACGAACTGGCGAAGGCGCTGATAGTTGAGACGCCCCTCCTTAAGCGCCCGCTTCAGATAGGCCTGCTGACGCGGCACGAGCAAGTCATCCCAATAAACGGGTTGCCAAGCGATCGCGCTCGCATCCGCGCCCAGCCGCTTCACTTCGCGGTTTACACCCCGAATTAAGGGTTCAGCAAAGTCAGCGCGCTGACCGCCGATACCGTGAATCACCAGCACCGCGACCCTTTTCTTGCGCTCCTTCACTGGCTTCTTTTACCCGTATAGGGCCCCTTTTCTGGCCTAAACCATTATTCGCCGATTTGAAGACCGGCCCGACAAAACGTAAAGTAAACATTCGTTTACTTAGTGATCTGCCCATGCGCACCCCGAACCGGCCGTCACGTGCCAACAATCGCAGCCTGGAACTTCGCAATGCCGCGGCCCATCTGTTCGCCCATCGCGGTTATGACCAGACCACAGTGCGCGAGATCGCGGCCGCGTGCAGCATGACCGCAGGGGCAGTCTACGTTCACTTCGGATCCAAGCACGCGCTTTTAATCGCAGTCTACGGCGAAGCCGTTACCCGCGTCACAAAACGCCTGGCTGTTAGCATCGCAACGCTCGACTGTCCCTGGCAACGACTGGAAAGCGCCGTGCGCGCGCATCTCGAGGCGGTGCTGCAACCCAATGACTACGCCCGAGTCATGACCCGCGTGCTGCCCGAAGATGTCGGCGAGGCAAGAACCGAACTGATCGCACTACGTGACCGCTACGAAGCGCTGTTTCGAGCATTAATCACCGAGTTACCGCTGGTTCCCCAAACCGATTGCGGCTTGGTTCGCCTATTACTGCTCGGCGCCATCAACTGGACACCGTTCTGGTACGGACACGGCGGCGCAACGCCGCCCGACATTGCTCACCTCACGGTAACACTCCTGCGCAACGGTCTCGCACAGCCATCTGCGAGAAGCTTATGAATAGCGAAACTACCCGTCCCTCGCGCGTGCTCATTACTAAAATTGGCCTTGACGGACACGACCGCGGCAGCCGCCTGGTGGCCGCCTTCCTGCGTGATGCGGGTTTTGAGGTCATTTATACCCCTCCCTGGCAGTCGATTGATGCCGTCGTTGATCTAGCGCTGCAAGAAGATGTCGATGTCATCGGCATCAGCTCATTGTCAACGGACCATCTGATTGTGCCCGACCTGATGCGGGCACTAATGGTCGCCAGACTGGGTCACATACGGGTCGTAGTCGGTGGAATCATCCCAGACGACGAACACGCCCTGCTGTTTAACGCCGGCGTCAGTGCCGTCTTTGGGCCGGGGGTATCCAGTGCATCCATCTGCGCACAGGTGACAACATTTGCTACCGAAGCACGAAACGACAGTGCCGCAACCATCGACGAGACGCCATAGTTATGTCCGAGACCACTAGGAAACAACGCTTAGGCGCATACGACCAAGCAGTCGAACATTGGGAAAACACCTACGCACAGAATCTTGCTAACGAGCGACCGGTCTACAACCGATCTGGAATAGCGATCGATCCACTCTATCTGCCCGACACCGATCCTCCCCTGGATTACGTTGATCGACTCGGCCTACCGGGGCAAGCCCCTTATACCCGGGGCATCTACTCTACGATGCACCGGGGCCGCACCTGGAGCCAGCGGCAACTGATCGGGCTGGGTACACCGGCTGAGTACAACCGACGGGTGATGAAACTGCTCGATGCAGGGACCACCGCCATTAGCCTTATTCCGTGTAATTCGGTTTACCGTGGTAACGATTGCGATGAGGTGCCACTGCCGTTGCTTGGCACCTGCGGCACCGTAGTGAACACTGTTGATCATATGGCAACCGCCCTGGACGGCGTCCCGGTGGGAGAGATTTCAACATCGATGAACGACCCGTCACCGTTTACCCTGCTCGCCTTTGTGCTCAACGTGGCGCAACAACGCAACGTCCATTGGCAAAAGATCACAGGAACTTCGAACCAAAGTGACTACCTGTCGCACTGTGTCGCTAACCACATGTTTTTTCGCCTGTCACTCCCCGGTGCGCGTCGCATTCTGCTCGATCACATCAGCTATTGTCGCGAGCGGGTGCCACAGTGGAATCCGCTGTCCGTAGTGGGTCAACATATGCAACAAGCCGGTGCAACACCTGCTGAGGCAATGGCTTTTACCTTGTCCTCTGCCCTGCAGTACGGCGAAGACTGTATCAACCATGGCATGGATCCGGACGACGTCCTGCCACGGTTCACTTTCTTTTTCGATATATCGATGAGCCTATTTGAGGAAGTTGCCAAGTTTCGTGCTGGGCGACGCATCTGGGCCCGCCTAACGCGAGACAAACTCGGCGCACGGGATCCTAGATCCCAACGCTTCAAGTTTCATGGTCAAACCTCGGGCGTTGACCTGACGCGGCAGCAACCACTAAACAATATTGCACGCGTCACGGTGCAAGCCATTGCGGGTATTCTCAGCGGCCTGCAGTCAATGCATACCGATGCGTACGACGAGGTGATTAACACGCCCAATGAGGGTCCGGCGCGCGTTGCCGTCGCCACACAGAATTTGTTGAGAGAAGAAGCGCATCTATGCGATGTCATCGATCCCCTGGGCGGATCATGGTACATCGAACAACTCACCGACCAGATGGAAGAGAAAATTCTTGCTGTCATGGATACCATTGCCGAGTCAGGCGGCATGTACCGTGCCGTTGAAAAGGGATTGGTCCAGGCGATGATTGGCCGCTCTGCACTGGCCTGGCAAGAACGCGTTGAAAATGGCGATCAAAAAATCGTCGGCGTTAACTGTTACACAACCGATGACAACGAGACTAACGACCCATCGCCAGCAACCGAACGTCCTGACCCGAAGACCATGGGCCAACATGTCGAGTCACTGCGCGTTTTCAAACGCCAGCGAGACCAGGAAAAAGTCAGCGCAGCACTTTCGAATATCGCACGCGCTGCAAATTCAAAAGACGATAACGTGTTTGCCACGGTCGTTGCCGGCACCGCGATCGGAGTTACCCATGGTGAGGCTGTCGCGTGTCTGCGGCGTGAACTTGGATTTGGTCAACCCCTGATTGTTGAGTGATGGTCAATCTCTCAAAACCCACTGACTCACTGGCAAGCGCCGTGTGCGCAGGCCACCGCGCTGCCATTGGGAAAGCCCTCAGCCTGGTTGAAGGTGACAGTGTCGCCGCCTCTCGTTTTTGCCAAGAAATCACTGGTTACACCGGTCAAGCCACCGTGATCGGCCTAACCGGTCCCGCCGGCTGCGGCAAATCGACGCTGATCAATGCGGCCATTGCTCACCTGCGCAGGCAAGGTCTCCAGGTCGCCGTCGCCGCCGTTGATCCCTCCAGCACTATCACAGGCGGCGCCATTCTCGGTGATCGCCTGCGCATGACCGATCATGCCCAAGATGCGGGGGTCTTCATACGATCACTCTCCTCGCGAGGCCACCTTGGCGGCCTGACGCGCCATATTCATCGCATGGTAGACGTGTTCGACGCGGCCGGCTTCGACGTCGTCATGGTTGAAACTGTGGGAACAGGCCAAAACGAGCAGGAAATCACCCAAATCACTGATGCCCGTATCGTTGTCTGCACGGGTGGGCAAGGAGACGACATTCAGGCACTAAAGGCCGGTATCCTCGAAATCGCCGACGTGTTGGTCGTCAACAAAGCTGATTTGATCCCGGCCAAGACCACCATAGAGCAGTTGCGTTCAAGTTTGGCACTACGACAATCAGGCAACCGCAAGGTGCCCGTGATCGCCACCAACGCCCTGTCGGGCGAAGGCATCGATGAGATGCTCACTGCGGCCAATACAGCCGCTCAAGGGCGGAACTCAACACGAGCAGATCGACGACACGCTCGCATCCGCGAACTGCTAGCCCAGTCGTCAGCTGAACTGGTTAAGGGTAAAGTACTGGGTGATGAGTCAGGACTTATCGCCACACTGTGCGATCAAATCGCCATGGGCCAACGCAGCATCAAGGACTGTGCGACCGACTTCCTGCATGAGCTTAGCTCCTGAAGTAATTACCAGAACCTACCATTCCCATCAGAACATTTAGAGGTAGGATACCGAGTGCTTTTACCTATTCGTTAACACCGCACTGCGGCCAACGTATTGATGGGTGAGCACCAACGCCACTTTTTTATCGTTGTTGACATACTTTAGTAGGAGAACCGAAATGAGCCTCATCGCGACACAGTCCCCATGAGCGGTCCCCTCGCCGGCATTCGCATATTCGACCTGACTCGTATTCTGGCCGGCCCGAGTTGCACACAAATCCTGGGTGATCTCGGTGCCGATGTCATCAAGATAGAACGTCCGGATGTCGGTGACGACACGAGAAAATTTGGCCCGCCTTTCGTGCTTGACGCGAACGGCAGCGAAACCACCGAAAGCGGTTATTACCTCTCAGCTAACCGCAACAAACGTTCGGTCACACTGGATCTGACCAGCGACGAAGGTCAGTCCTTGGCCAAGCGGCTGATTGGCGAATGTCAGGTGCTTGTAGAGAACTTTAAAGTGGGCAATCTCGCCAGATTTGGCCTGGACTACACGAGTTTGCGTACCGAACATCCGGGACTGATTTATTGCTCTATCACGGGATTCGGTCAAACCGGACCCAAGGCGAAACAGCCGGGCTACGATTTCATGGCGCAAGGCCTGGGCGGCATCATGAGTATTACCGGACCCCCCGGAGGAGAACCCCATCGCGCCGGCATTCCAATCGCCGATTTAACCGCGGGTCTGTGGGCCGCCGTGTCCATCAATGCCGCGTTGCGCCACCGCGAAGTCACTGGGGAAGGACAACACCTGGACATCAGTTTATTAGACACCCAGGTTTCTATGTTATCCATTCAGGGGCTGAACTACCTGACCTCAGGAGACGTGCCGGGATTGCTCGGCAACACCCACCCCAACATTGTGCCTTACCAGGTTTTCCCAACCGCCAACGGCAACATCATCGTTGCCGTGGGTAATGATCAGCAATTTAAGCGCTATTGCGAGTTCGCAGGCGTACCCGAACTGCACAGTGACGACCGGTTTGTCACCAACGAGGCCCGCGTGCGAAACCGCGATGCGCTGACCGATATTCTTAATGACGTCATGCGACAACAGACATCCACTTATTGGCTCGAAAAACTGGAAGAAAACCAAATCAGTTGCGGCCCCATCCACAACAT
>DUBL01000146.1 GCA_012960345.1 Gammaproteobacteria bacterium
CTCATTCAAACGCATGGTCGGTTGGTCACGAACCAATGTGGAGACGTTGCTGGTCGGGTTATTGAAGTCACCAAAATAAATGGCATTGCTGATACAAGATGCGGCGCACGCAGGCATCACGTCAAAATCAACCCCGGGATCCAGTTCACGGGCGGTTGCCTCGTCTATTTTATCAACGCAAAAAGTACATTTCTGTGCAACCCCTTCGCGCTCTGGGTGCCGCGCGCTTTCCTCCTGTAGCGTTTCCGTACCGTAGTACCATTGGTGCTCGTGAGCAATGGTTCGTGCATCGTATGGACAGGCAACTGCACAGGCAGCGCAGCCAATACAGGTGTCATAGTTCATTGTGACGAGGCCGTCATCTCTTTGTTGGGTAGCGCCCGTCGGGCAGACCGGGACGCAAGGTGGGACTGCACAATGCTGGCAGCCAACGACTAGGAAAAACCGTTCCACATTGGGATATCGTCCTGTTTCGACATCGATGACACTGCGCCATTGCACGCCGGGCTGCGTGTCGTTCCAGTGCTTGCAGGCCACAGTGCAAGTTTGGCAACCGACACATCGATTGACATCGATGACCATTCCCCAGCGTGGGGGTTCGGACTTCTCAGCAAGTCGATTGGTCATTACGCCGTCACGTGGGACATTCGGTCATGGCGTGTTGCGAGGTGCTTATCGATGGGGTAAACCTTTACCCTGACCAGGTCAGCACTGCTACCGGTAGAGTCGGTTAGTTTGAGTGAGATGTCAGTGACGCTGTTGATGCTAGCTAACCCTAAATCCCGTGCTATCGGTGTTTTCCAGTGATCAAACTGGCCGATCATCAAGATAGTGTCAGGCCTGATTCCTTCTCGTAGAACTGCGGTGCCTTGAGTCGTGCCGGTAACCGATTCAATCATCACGGCATCCCCTTCATTAATCGCTAGTTCGTGGGCTCGTGCCCGATTAATGATCACCCCATTGTGGCCCGTAAGATTGAGTGCGGCCTCATGCATTAATGGAATGCTCACGTTGGCGCCCCAAGCATAAGGCATAGAGTGTGCAGTCAATGCCCAGAAGGGATAAGCCTCGGGATTTTCACCAAATTCGGTGACATAGTTTTTCCAGATATCGGAGAAGGATTGGTAAGTCGGCATGAACTCGTACTCAGCTAACTGATCATCCCACCAGTCCAATCCAATCTCACGCAGTCGGTATTCGAGCTGTTTTCCGTGGCGAGTGAGTCGTTCCTGGTATGGCATCTCAAAACGCAGCCCCTGGCGTTCCAAAGCCGGGTATAGATACCAGTCGAGTTCCTGGAACTCTCGAAGCATATAGCCTTCACGGCGAAACCAGTTGAGGTCATGTACCTCGCTTCCGTCACTCATATCCCAACTAACGGCTTTGCACATAGCGTTCCAAATGTCATCACCTGCCGGCATGTTCTTCTTATCGAGAGAAAAGTCATAACAGTTTTCCCGCGACAGGCGGCTGCCCGCGGCGCCATGGTTGATTGCATCGACATAGCCATCCAAGATGCCAGCTTCTCTAGCTAGATGAGTAGCAATGTCTGTCATATCCATCGTGTCATGGATTGGGTCAATGGCTTTTTGACGAATTGCCCAGCCATCGTGATGCCAATAATTTTCAGAAAACTTGGTACCGCCAATTCGAACCAGTTGCGTGCTTTCGAGATCGGTGGCTTCTGGCAATAGCACATCGGCAAAATGATTGGTTTCATCCTCGGTATAGGCAAAGGCAACAATGAACGGAAACTCGGCGAGCCGTGCGGCAACTTCTGGCGCATTCCATGAACTGATTGCCGGGTTCGTTCGATAGCAAAACCACAAGTCGGGTGGCTGTGTTCTCGGCCAGTTCTTAGGTGCCGATTTTTGGAACAACCAAGGTAGATGCGCTGGACCGAGTGCTGGCGACCAGGGTGAGTCACACGCGAGAGGAACCAGCATTTTGTAGGCATTACGAACCTTCGGCTCCCTCTCCCATTCGTTAGCGCTGGTGGGGTTAAATGAATGATGCATGAAACCGTCTTCGCCAGGTAAAACTGATCCAACTCGGCTGGTTGCCGGTCGCACCAGCTTGACGGTGGTACCCAAGGTGCCCCCCGGTACTTCCAATGCGCCGACCAGCGTTGCGAGTAGGGTGCGTGCCCAGCAGCAGTGGTAGCCGCCCCACCCATTGTTGACCCCTTTGCCTAGCATCACGGCGACTGGTCGGTAGGGCAGCGTGTGTCCCTGTATGTCTACTGTTTCACCAATCTTTGCCTGTGAGACATACTCGTCTGCAATGCGTCGTATTGTTTCTGCCGGGACCTCGCATTCGGTTTCCGCCCAGTCGGCATTGTATGGACGCATGTGCTCGATTAGGCATTGGAATGCAGGCTGTGTTTGGCATTCGTTGTGCTGCATCGTTTCGTTGTCAGGCCCGCGCTCAAAGCCGCTTGCTTGGAACGTGCCGGTCAGTGCAACATCACCTACCTCATCGTCGAATGGTTTAGCGCTATCAGTAGACAGATCCCACACTTGGGGTTTGCCGCTTTCTACGTCTCGTAGAAACCAACCGTTGGGGCCTACTAGGTAGGGTGAATTGGTCATTTTCTTAAGATGCGGCAGGTCACACGTGGTCTCGAATGATTGTTCGATGAGCATTCGATGCAATAGGGCGTATAGAAATGCGGCATCCGTTTTAGGTTTGATCGGGACCCATTCTGCTGACACGGCGCCGGTTACTGAAAGATGCGGTTCAACCTGCACCCGTTTTACCCCTCGCGCTCTCGCATTGGCACCTCGCCAGACTCCAATAACGCCACCAGTCGATTCGACGTTGTTACCGCAGTTGATGATGTAATTCACCCGTGGCGTGTCGGGAGAAACCGTGAAGGCGCGATGCCAGAGTTCACCGTAAAGGTGTTCCGAGTGGTAGCACTTGACCCCTTGGCCGGCGCCATAGCTTTGATCAATGGGCCCCCACGCCGCCATGAAGGCCGGGAACGAACCCATATACTGAACTGGCGTGCCCCCACCGCCTGTAGTGGAGGCAACACGTGGCATGCCCTCTTCGTTAACTAGGCCGCGTGTCTGGATTTCCCGCAGTTTTTCTCCAACAATTTGAAAGGCCTCTTGCCAGCTGATCGGCACAAATCCGGGATCTTCGTCGCGTCCTTTGTTCGGATTGGTTCGCTTCATTGGTTGGCGAATGCGGTGTGGGTTGTATGTTTTCTGAATCAGTCCGTATGCTTTTACGCAGACCCTTCCACCACCTGGGTGCTCTTCGGCAATATCAAAATTCGATACGATGCGTTTAGCTATGCCGTCTTCTACTTCAACGCGCATCAGATCTGGCCCTGCGACGCACTGATAACAGTAGAGCGGGACTGATTGTTTATTACTGCCGGTTACGTCATCTTTCATTGTTTGGGGTCGGTTTGGGGTTTAGTGTTTATAGGTCAATGGCGCGGGCTGCTTTCTTGCGAAGTCGTCCGGCCTGCTTTTCCTTGTTGATCATAAAGCGTACGTGCTGTCCGTGGCCGATTTGTTCGATCGTGTCGCGCACTCAAAACAAATGGAATTACGCCTAGGGATTGCAGAGCGCACAGCCGCTTTACACGCCTTTGCTGCGATATTTT
>DUBL01000147.1 GCA_012960345.1 Gammaproteobacteria bacterium
AGTTTTCCATTTCAGGGGACCGATTATGGTCCGAAGCAAGAACACTACATCGTTGCATTGGCAGCAACAGTTTGCAGCGCAAGCTGCTAGCGGTCTGAACACCGCAGAGTATTTACGTCGAGAGGGTATCCGTTCAAGTCAGTGGTATCGCTGGCGCAAGCTATTGCGTAAAGATACTGAACCTCACGCCGTCACCTTAGTACCGGTAAAAATACATCCGGCGGCATCCGCGGCGCAAGAAGTCCGCGTGCACCTGCCCAATGGTATTGAGGTGGCATTGTCCGGTGTTGAATCGCCGACACAGTTGATTCAGATTTTACATCGCTTGGAAAGCACGTGATGTTCCGGCCCAAGGTGTCATTGACGGATATCTATATTTGCCTGGAACCGATTGATTTCAGGAAAGGTATCCGCACGTTGGCGATTCTCGTGGAAAATACGTTATCGCGTCAATCGATGAGTGGCCAGCTATTCGTGTTCCGCAACCGGCAACGTGACAAGGTTAAGATTCTGTATTGGGAGCGCAACGGATTTTGTCTTTGGCAGAAACAATTGGAGCAGGATCGGTTTCACTGGCCGACACCGAAATCGGGGCATATGCTGGTGACAGGCGAGCAGTTGAACTGGTTATTGGATGGCTACAATATCGCGCTGATGGAGCCGCACCCGGTGCGCCAATACGAGACAGTAATATAGCGTATCATATTGATATTATTCATAAATAATCACATAGATTGTGATAAATTGTGGTACAATTCGCTGCATGATTTCAACCCAAAACCCCGGTTCTGAATCTGCCAAAATGGGCACGATGAAGGCTCTCCACCAGGCACTGTTCCAGGTGGAGGGGCTCAAAGATACCTTGAGCCAGCGCGAACAAAAGATCTCGAAACAGCAATCGGAAATCGAACGGTTAAGTGCCCACGTCCAGTGGCTGGAACGGCAGATGAAGCTCGACCGGGCCCGCCGTTTTGGGGCCGCCTCGGAAACCTCTCACAGCCTGCAACGGGAATTGTTTAACGAAGCCGAGATGCTGGTGGACCAGGCCGACGATGGTCAGGGTAACGAACCCATCACGG
Organism: Gammaproteobacteria bacterium; assembly: GCA_012960345.1. GTDB lineage: Bacteria > Pseudomonadota > Gammaproteobacteria > Arenicellales > UBA868 > UBA11791. The sequence goes on from DUBL01000147.1 coordinate 1,080, forward strand.
TGGAGGCGCATCAGCGCAAGAGACGGCCCCGCACCCCCACCATCCACGACGATCTGGTCAAGGAGATTGTGACCCACGAACTGGATGAAACCGAACGGGTCTGCCCTCACGATCAGGCGTTCCTCAAGGCGATTGGATACGATGCTCGCCGTGAGTTGAAAATCATTCCCGAACAGGTGTGGGCGGTGGAACATCGCTATATCAATTACGCCTGTCCCTGTTGTGACAAGACCATCAAAAGTACGCCACGTGAACCGCGCATCAGCCAGGGACTGTGTTCTCCCCAGGCCGCAGCGGCGGTGGCCACCAACAAATACGTGGATCACCTGCCGCTGTACCGGCAAAGTGAGCGTTTTGCTCGTGTCGGCGTGCCCGTTGATCGCGCCACCTTAGGGCGTTGGATGATCGGCCATGGCGAAGCCACCCAGCCCTTGGTCAACCTGATGCAGGATGTGGTGCGGGACTATCCCTATCAGCAACTCGATGAAACTCCGGTGAAGGTGTTGAAAACGAAAAAGAAGAAATCCAAAGGGGCACAGCAGGGATATCTGTGGGTGCAACGGGGCGGACCACCCGATAGGCCGGTCATTCTCTACAACTACGATCCGTCGCGTGCTGGTGGCGTGGCTCGGGGATTGTTGGCGGATTTTACGGGTTGTGTGCAGACCGACGGTTATCCCACCTATATCCGCGTGATGGCGGATCTCAAGGTGATCCATGCGTTGTGCAATGTACATGCTCGCCGGAGATTCACGGACGTCATTAAAGCGGGTCGTGATTCTCATCATCAGTCGGCAGGCCACGCCAACATAGCCATCGAATACTACAAACAGTTGTATCGTATCGAAGCCGAGTTACGAGAAGATCGGGATAGGACCGATCCACAGACGTGGTACCAGCATCGTCTTCAACAACGGCAGGAACAATCCCGCCCGATCTTCGAGGAACTGATTCAGTGGGGGGATGATCTGCTACATCGAGTGCCCCCCAAGTCGAGCTTGGGGGATGCTCTGGGCTATCTGGTTAAGCATCGGACTGGACTGGGTGTGTTTCTCGACAACGGGATGGTCGAAATGGATAACAATCTGGTCGAGAATCGTATCCGCCCCGTCGCACTGGGACGGCGTAACTGGCTCTTTAGCGATACCGAGCATGGTGTCAGAGCCTCCGCCAACTTGTACAGTTTGATTAATACCGCCATGTTGAACGGCCACAATCCCTATACCTACCTTGTGCATATTTTTAAAGAACTTCCCAGGGCCAACACGCTTGAAGAATTTGAAGCACTGCTGCCGTGGAATGTAAAACCGGATATGTTAGAGAAACTATAGATCTCTTTCAAGAAGGGGGATTTTGCAGCGCTTACGTAGCATCTATCGTCACATTTCCTGTGACTGTTAGTCGAATAGTCTCGCTTGAGGCGGCGCTCGCGGTTCTGGCAGTTGATTAGCTGAGGCTAACGCGCCGGATTTAGCATCCAGGTGATCCAGAATTTTCTTGATGGTCAGTGGATCTTCGATGCATGCGATGACGTGCAAGGACGCACTAATGCCGTGGGCGCAGGAAGCGCGGGAGCGGTAATCTTGACCGCACCGCCACACCGATTGCAGATCGTGATATCGATATCGCCTAAAAGCGCCTACTGTTGGTAAACACGCGCTTCAGTCGTTGCGCCCAGGTCATTTCCTTATGCTCATTCACTGGTGGCTCTGCGTCCTTCTTGCTCTTCAAGTCTTGCTTATTGGCGCCCTTGCCACGCCTCGCTGGCGTAACATTGATTCGATGCTTACTGTTTGGCGCCAACACACCATGAAAACGAGTAAGGTTCACTCGGGGTTTAGGCACCAGAGCCGCCAATTTCGCTATGAAGTCTAGAGGTTCGAATATGACATGTGTTGTCCCATCTCGATACGGGGTCTTGACGTGCAGGGACGCACTAATGCCGTGGGCGCAGGATGCGCAGGAACGGCCAATTCGTACCTCACCATTCCCCGGGAGGTCAGTGCCAGGCGCTTCTCTGATACCGCAGGGCGTGAAATATAGCGGCACAAGCGTTCCAGCTTCTTGCGTTCACGCGTTTTTGTTGCCACACCCGCATGCAGCGAAAAACCGGCAATTTTACCGACCTGGTTGGTGCCATAATCATCATCTTCCCAAGATGGGATCGTTTGCAAAGTGAAGACTTTGCGGCCCTGCTGGGGACCCACCGCAATTCGATACGTGATGGAGTGGCCTTGAAGCTGGTTCATTGCATCGTCATCGTGCAAATCCAGCGTTAAATAACGGCTTTCATCATCTCTCGCTAATAAACCCTGGCGCTCCAGATGACGTGCTACACGCTGGCTTATCGTAGCGACCAGCGTATTTAGCTCACTGGCAGTAGGCGCATTTACACGGTGAAACCGCAGTTTGCCATTACTTTTTTGCTGATAAACACCGTCAATAAAAAGTGCGTGGGCCGTTCCTGCGCATCCATGCGTTCACGGCATTAGTGCATCCCTGCACGTCAAATGTAAATTTAAATTTAAGGCTGAT
>DUBL01000148.1 GCA_012960345.1 Gammaproteobacteria bacterium
CAATGGGCCTCGGGCCGATACAAGCTATTTACCAGGCTCGTTTTCTCCGTTATTTCCATCCTCTGTGGCGCCAAGGCGATCAAACAATTCCAATGTCTCGCCAAGGACCCAGTCCGGTCGAGCGCTGGGGCGATCGACTTTGTTCACCACAACGATAGGATTCAGACCTCGTTCAAGCGATTTTTGAGTGACGAAACGAGTCTGCGGCATGGGTCCTTCTACGGCGTCAACCAGTAACAAGACCGAATCCACCATCGACAGAACACGTTCTACTTCTCCGCCAAAGTCCGCGTGTCCCGGGGTGTCGATGATATTGATTCGCCAGTTCTGCCAACGGATGGCCGTATTTTTGGCCAGAATAGTGATGCCTCTTTCGCGCTCCAGCTGATTAGAATCCATCACCCGGTCGGGTATTTTTGTATGAGCGCTAAGCGTTCCGGACTGGCGAAGCAATTGATCGACCAGTGTTGTCTTGCCGTGGTCAACGGCGATATTGCGCAAAGAATTTATGGGAAGCGTCACAAAAAGGTACCTGGGGCACGGAACAACAAGGAGGGCAGGTCGGATTATAGAGGTTCTGGTCATTTGTGCGATGAAAATTATTTACTTGGCATCCCATCCCTCCGAGAATATTGATCAGATGCCGCTCTGTATTCCATCCAACTGAGACTCGCCGAGACAATGATCGATCGAATTCAGCCGGTTTCTATCCCTAAGTCGACGGCGCCGTTTAGTCAGGTTGTGCTCGACGATTGGTATGTCTATTTTTCCGGGTTGGTTGCCGCGGATTTTCCTGAGGGTCTGGCGGTGCTAGGCGATGTGGCCGCCGAAACGACAGCGATATTGAACGTGATCTCGAAAGTTCTCAAGGAACTGGGACTGGAAATGTGCGATATTGTTAAGGCCGAAGTGCATTTGACTGACCTGGCTGATTTTGATGCGATGGACGAAGCCTATCGTCAGTGTTTTCCCCCGAACACGACTCCGGCAAGGACAACCACTGAATCCAAGCATCTGTTCGGCGACAGTCGAGTGGAGATTACGGTTCAGGCACGTCGGCGTTAGGTGGATGTTTGTGCTGATGGGTGCTTTCGAGCACGGGAGTGAGTCCATAGAAATTGTGATGGATAACAGTAACCAGCCTTGGGCCCCTGTTCCATTACGATCAAAAGAGGACAGAGGGCGGCTAAACACTCGCATCGAATCAACGCGTTGCTGTTGAACAGAGCTTGTTTAAGCTGTCTACGTGTAACCCGAATAAGCCCGTTATTCCTGCATGATTGGATTATTCCATTGTTTCGATTGTGTATTGAAAGACGCTATATTCCGATTCTGCTAACGGAGTAACCGAATAATCTAATAACAGGAGATGACGATGGCTGGAGCCAGAAGGAAGAGTTTTTCAACCCCAGATGAGACACGCACACCCGATAAAACGGTATTGGAACTGGTAGATCTGGGTAGCGTAAAAGCTGCACGACTGACCGTTCAACCAGGCTGGACCTGGTCAAGTTGCATCAAGCCGGTGGTGGGGACCGATAGTTGCCAGGCGAACCATGTGGGCACTGTGGTGTCAGGTCGTTTGGGAATAAAACACAACGATGGAAGTGAGATGGAAATCAGTGCCGGCGATGCCTATGTTTGTGAGCCAGGGCATGATGCATGGGTCATCGGTGATGAGCCGTGCGTGATGCTTGAGTTTGATGCGAGTGCAGCGGCATCTTATGCTAAGGAAGAGTAGCGAACTGATTGGATTGGAGCGAGATATCTGATGAGGTGCGCGTGATTCGCGTCAAATGGGTTTCGCTTTGCCGGAACCCAGTTGACCACTCTGGAGTTCTGCCGCTGGTCGATGGGTGTGGCGACACCCATTAAGGAGTAGGACTGAGGATAGTTCGTTAAATCGTTTGTTCTCGATACTGATGGATCAAGATGAAATCGACCTCTCCGATCATTTATGAGCAAAGCGGACGCATTGCTCATATCACGTTGAATCGCCCCGATGTACTGAATGCCATTAATGAGGAGCTTCCATCAGCGCTTGAAGCAGCGGTTATCCGGGCGAATGCCGATGAGTCCACTCGTGTCATCATTTTGTCGGGTGCGGGGCGCGCTTTTTGCGCAGGCTATGATTTAGATATATTCGCTGAGTCGTCCGGGACCAATCTAGGTGTTCAGGAAATGCCGTGGGATCCGGTTAAAGACTTCGCTTTTATGAAGCGGAACACGGATTGTTTTATGAGTCTTTGGCGCTCTTTGGTGCCGGTGATTTGTAAAGTGCATGGCTATGCGATTGCTGGCGGAAGCGATATTGCACTGTGTGCTGATCTTCTTGTCGTCGCCGACAATGCACAGCTTGGTTATCCACCTGCCAGGGTATGGGGGTGTCCACCAACAGCAATGTGGGTCTATCGCCTAGGTGCAGAGCGCGCGAAACGCTTGCTATTCAGTGGCGACTTGATCGATGGACGCCAGGCGGAAGCCTGGGGTCTGGGACAGGCTGTGCCGGCGGCAGACCTTGACGATGAAGTAGATCGTATCGCGCAACGCATGGCTACGGTTCCGCGCAACCAGTTGATCATGCAAAAAATCATGGTCAATCAGGCACTAGAGAATATGGGTCTTTCCTCGACGCAGACACTGGCTACTTTCTTTGATGGCATCACCCGTCACTCACCGGAAGGGGTGAATTTCAAACAACGCGCAGAAGCCATGGGCTGGAAGCAGGCTGTTCGCGAACGCGACGAAGGAACCTTCGATTGGACGTCGAATCAATCGTTTGGGGAGAGCGAAGACTCGAAGTCGTGAGCCAGGTTGTGTGCGGTTGTGTTGGACGGTTTGGAAGGAGGATTGACGATGAGATTCGATAAGGTGATTCACGCAATCGATCTTCACGCTGGTGGTGAACCTGGTCGTGTGATTGTGGGTGGCGTGCTGGATGTGCCCGGTGCCAGTATGTTTGAGAAGATGCGTTATTTTGAGACCAAGGCAGATGATCTTCGCCTTCGCATGTTGCGCGAACCGCGTGGCTATCCCGCGTCAAACTGCAATTTGATCTTGCCGCCTACCCACCCTGACGCTGACGCTGGATTCATTATCATGGAGCAGGTCGAATACCCTCCAATGTCTGGTACCAACACGATGTGTGTGGCGACGGCATTGATCGAGAGCGGCATGGTCGAAGTGACCGAACCCATCACGACATTAAATCTGGAAAGTCCCGCTGGGCTCATTAAAGTAACGGCAGAAGTGCGTGATGGGAAAGCAAACTCCATCACTTTCGAAAATGTGCCGGCATTTGCCGTCCATTTGGATGCCACGATCGAAGTGCCGGAATTCGGTCCAGTGGTTGTCGATGTAGCCTGGGGCGGGATGTTCTACGTCATTACAGAAACCGAACCGTTAGGACTGATGTTGACTCCCGATAGAGCAGGAGAATTAGCTCGGGCGGGTGAGATGATCAAAGCCGCGGCGCGTGAACAACTGTCCTGTCAGCACCCGGAGAATCCGGCGGTCTCAGATATCACCATTGGGGTACTCTCTGGTCCGGCTACAAACCCAAAGGCCACACTCAAGAACGCAGCGGTGGTGTCGACGGGCTCCCTGGACTGGA
>DUBL01000149.1 GCA_012960345.1 Gammaproteobacteria bacterium
AACTGGGTAGATATTTTTCGTACCATCGAGCCTGGCGAGGATCAGTACACCTGGTGGTCGAACCGAGGGCAGTCATGGGAAAAGAACGTGGGTTGGCGCATCGATTATCAGATCGGTACCCCGCAGATTGCTGCCAAGGCGTGCCGTGTCGAAATTTTCAAAGACGAACGGTTTTCTGATCACGCGCCGTTGATCATAGACTATAAAATTAACGCCCGGTGGTTGAAATCCTGATCGTGCCGCAGGTGCGAAGTCTGCGGCGCCTATGGCCCTCAGTCGATAGTTTCGCGGCGTAGATATTGCACGGAGCGCTACGATGATGAAGCAGTCACCAACGTTCTCTGTATACCTGGAACGGCGAATGGCTCGTATCCTGCTCCTTGGGATAATCAGCGGTTTCCCCTGGGTCCTGATTGGCAGCAGCTTGTCACTATGGCTAAAGGAAGATGGCCTCAGCCGCAGCACCATTGGTTGGGCCGGTCTGATTTTTGGGGTTTATGCGTTGAATTTTCTCTGGGCCCCATTAATCGATCGGCTGCGGGTACCGTATCTGACGCCCAAGCTGGGGCACCGGCGGGCTTGGATCGTTATGCTTCAGGCTCTGATCTTCGCCTGCCTTGTGGGCTGGAGTCTGACGGACCCTTCGGTACATCTGTGGGGAGTGATTGCGATTGGTCTTGTGATTGCGATCGCATCTGCGACACAGGACATCACCATTGATGCACTGCGAATTGAGCAGATCGGCACGGACGAAGGTCAATCCATGGCTGCAGGCGCTGCCGTTGCAGTAGCGGGTTGGTGGACCGGCTATAAGTTGGGTGGCGTTGTTGCCCTGAATACTGCCGAAGTCTTCGAATCTGCCGGCGTCGAAAACTACTGGCAAATGACGTTCCTTGTGCTTGGCTTGGTTGTCATCGCCTGCAACATTGCATTGATGTTTGTGCCGGAGTTACCGCCCACAGACAGGGCTGCCGCCCAGTCAACGGATGATCGAGTCATTGCTTCCAAACTGGGTTTTGGTGGGGGCACCGGTCACGTGGTGGCATGGCTGGTCGGCACAGTGGTTGGTCCTTTGATGAGTTTTTTCAGGCGCAATGGATTTGCAATCGCTGTCGCCATCCTTGGTTTTATTTTCCTATTCAAGATCGGTGAAGCATTCCTGGGACGAATGTCGATCGTGTTCTACAAGGAAATTGGGTTTTCAAAGTCTGATATTGCGTTGTATTCCAAGGGTATTGGTTGGGTCACCACGGTGGTGTTTACGTTGCTCGGTGGGCTTTTCGCGATTCGGATTGGCTTGGTTCGAGCCATGTTTTTATCTGGAATACTGATGGCGGTGACCAACCTGATGTTTTCCTGGGTGGCTTGGGCTGGTCCTGTAGAAACTCTTTTTGCTGCTGCTGTCTTGCTCGATGATCTCGCAGCGGCTTTTGCCACAGTTACCTTTGTGGCGTTTATTTCGATGCTCGTCGATAGAACCTACACTGCAACTCAGTATGCTTTACTAGCCTCGATTGGGACTGCGGGCCGTACATTGTTCGCCTCGTCTTCTGGTGCTCTGGTCGATTGGCTCGATGGTGATTGGGGAGTATTCTTTGTGATTACGGCACTGATGGTGCTTCCCTCTCTAGTCTGTTTGTGGGTATTGCGGCACAGATTAACTGCCATGCTTAGCGGGGCCCAAGTCCGCTTGTTTAGCAAGAGGGTAGAACAAGGTTCTTAGGGCTTTGCCTGACACTCAAGAAAGAAAAGGTGCTGATCAGGGATGGCGCGCCAGACAGCGCTATAATTCGGACTTTTACGGTGGTAATTTTGGCGGCCCAGTGCCGTTGTTAAGGATTTAGTGAGCTATGCCCTTCTATGAATACAGTTGTGGGTCGTGTGGACATGAGTTGGAAGCCTTGCAGCGCTTGTCTGCGGAGCCGTTAGTTGATTGTCCTGCCTGTGGCGCGGCAGCGCTTCGAAAGAAAGTGTCAGCGGCGGCCTTTCGCCTGAAGGGCACCGGTTGGTACGAGACCGATTTCAAGGACAGTGGTAAACCCAAGACAGAGGGTGATGACAAAACAGACGGTAATAAGGACAGTAAAGCTGACGGCAAGAAGGAAGCGGCCACTGATGATTCTTCCGCCAAGAGTAGCGACAGTGCGACTGACGGTGGGAAATCGACCGCTTCTTCGCCTACGGACAGTGACAAGAGCAGCGGGAAGTCCCAAGGGACTTCGGCCAAGAAAGATAGCGGCTCGACCAGTGCCAGTGCTGGGACCGACTGAGCACGGTTCAATGCAAGAAAGGTTGGTTTGACTTTAGCCATGAGAACACATCTTTGCGCTCACCTTGATCGTTCGTTTATCGATGCAGAAGTAGAACTCTGTGGCTGGGCGCAACGTCGACGCGATCACGGTGGTGTCATTTTTATTGATCTTCGAGATCGTTCCGGCCTGGTGCAGGTGGTGATTGATCCGGATCGACCGGCGGCGTTTGAAATCGCCGAATCGGTGCGCAATGAGTTTGTGTTGCGCATTGTCGGTAAGGTTCGACTGCGACCAGAAGGGACGATCAATCCTGAATTACCAACAGGTGAGGTCGAAGTGCTTGCCGTGGAGCTTGAGGTATTGAACGTCTGTGATCCGTTGCCGTTCCAGGTAGACGAAGAGGAGGCCACCGAGGCTGTGCGACTTCGCTATCGTTACCTGGATCTGCGGGGAGCACGCATGCAGGAGAACATTCGATTGCGTCATCGAGTGATCCGGGCGATCCGCACCTACCTGGACGAGAGAGAATTTGTTGAGATAGAGACCCCCCTGCTGACTCGGTCAACTCCCGAGGGCGCACGCGATTACCTGGTTCCCAGTCGCACTTATCCGGGGCAGTTTTTTGCTTTGCCTCAATCCCCGCAACTCTTCAAGCAATTATTGATGGTCTCAGGGTTTGAGCGTTACTATCAGATTGCGCGTTGTTTTCGTGATGAGGATCTGCGGGCTGATCGCCAGCCCGAATTTACCCAGCTCGACGTTGAGCTGTCTTTTACGGACGAGACAGCGGTGATGGCGATGATGGAAGAGATGGTGCGAGGATTATTCCGATCCGTGCTGTCAGTAGATTTGCCCGACCCGTTTCCCCGCATCACCTACGCGGAAGCGATGCAGCGCTTTGGTAGTGATCGACCAGATCTTCGCATGGGCATGGAACTGATTGAGGTTTCTGATCTGGTTGGTGATTCAGAATTTAAGGTGTTTGCTAAACCGGCGACTAGCGACGATTGCCGTGTGGCGGCGCTGTGTGTCCCCGGGGGAAGCGCACTCACCCGCCAACAGATTGATGCTTATACACAATTTGCCAAAGAAAGTGGGGCAGCGGGGTTGGCTTATATCAAGGTCAACGAGATGGACATTGGGCGTGAGGGGCTTCAGTCTCCGATCGTCAAGTTTCTCTCTGACGTCGCGCTTTCCGGCATTCTCAGTCGGACTGAGGCGTCTGCTGGCGATCTGATTTTTTTCGGTGCGGATCACACGACCGTAGTCAACGACGCGCTTGGCGCGCTTCGTGTGAGGATCGGCCACGATCTTGATCTGC
>DUBL01000150.1 GCA_012960345.1 Gammaproteobacteria bacterium
CACCAGTTGCCAGGATTGCACCCACAGATAACGTCGATATGCCTGCGACTCCCTGACCGACTGTACAACCCAATGCCAAAACACCACCGAACCCCATCAAGACACCGGCAATCAGGTGATTAATCATATCCGCCCGATCAGAAAAGGTCTCGATGCGAAATCCACCGCTAGCAAGTGCATAAAACAGTGACCCACACAGAATGCCAAATACCACAGCAACGCCAAAACCAATGGTGGAACCAGTCCAGGTCATCAGATAGTTGATCGCATTACCAACGGGTGCGATGAACGTCACAGACTCAAACGGCACCGGATCAAAATCATCAAAACCAATCACCCCGGTGACATACCAAGCAGACGCGACCAATAACCCCAATGCAGCACCGACCAACATATTCTCACCATTTGCGCGGAAGGCTCCATCTTTAAACACAAACCAAAGCAGTGTTAAAACAACGAGTGCAGACACTGTTGCGATCACTGTCCAAGGCTCTGTACCGAACACATAGGCGAGCAAGGTCGGCAACCCCTGGTCAGTTAACCCATAGGACGTAAGATCCAGATTCGTTCGCTGAAACACCTCTATTCGGACGAGCGCAAGCAAGCCACGCAACGTCATATAAGCCGTGATGCCTAGCACAAGCAACACCACCAAAGACTTCAGATTGCCCCCACCAACGCGCACCAGCGTACGCTGACCACACCCTGACCCTAGCGTCATGCCAATACCGAACAACAAGCCGCCCACGCTATTGCCAAGCCAGCCAAAGCTGGGAGTACGATAAATCGCGGTTGATAGATCGATCCATCCCATCAGTTGCATTGCCTGACTGAGCGCAATCGCTACCGCCATCGCCAGTAACCAAGCCCTGAAACGGGTGAGCGAACCGAAATTAACCCAATCACTCAAAGCGCCCATCGCGCAAAACTGAGTCTTGTTTGCGACCATGCCGAAAACCAGGGCAATACCGAAACCCCACAGCGCGACCACATGAGCAACTAGTAGTTCATCCATAGACCTGGTCCGTTGATACTAGACGGCGCGCGATTTGGACTAACGCCCTTCTCGATCCATCTTTTTAAGACGCGTTTCTGCTGACACCGCAACCCGGTGCGCCGGAAAACGCTGTAGCAGATCGCTCAGCGTCTGTCTTGCTTCAGGATAGGCCGCCATCTCATACTGAATGTAGCCAATCTTGAGTAAAGCCGCCGGAACACGCGAACTCTCAGGAAAGTAGTTGGCAATCGTCTGGTAAGCATTCAACGCCGATTCAAATTCACGCATAACGTACCGCGCCTGAGCCATCCAGTACCACGCATCATCATTCAGGCCGCCCGATGGGTGTTCACGAAGGAAGGTTTCAAACTCAAGCGCCGCATCTGCATAGCGACTCTGTTTAAGCAACGAAAACGCCTTATCGTAAGCCGCCTTCTCAACCGCAGTCACAATACCCGGTGTTGCGGTCACAGCAATCTTGGGTATCGAGCTCGTTACCGTATCAGACACGTTGCCCGTATCACTGTGCGTCGTTGTTGGCTCCGCCGCGGGCACAGAAATCGGCACCGTAGTCACACTACCCACCACTACCGAAGACGGTAACGCAGCTGACTCAGTGTTGGCACTTGATACAGAAATCTCAGGTGAGCCCTCTTGTAACGTTACTACCGGCATAGGGACAGACAACTGCGCCGGCTTCGGACTGGATGAGACGGCATCGGGCACAACCGGCACCGCTGTAATCACAGGCAATGTGGCTTCGGTCGAGGGACTGGCTGACGTAACCACGCTGGCGCGCTCTTGTCGTCTCAAGCGCTCGTCCAGATCATCATAGAGATCTCGCTGCCGCTGATCTAGCTTCTTAAGGTCAAACGCCAGCAAATCCAGCGCGTTTCTCAACCCTTTTAACTCTTCTCGAAGGCCCTGTAGCGCCAATAGGGCTTTGGACACATTAGGATCAATTCGCACAACGCTCGGCGCGGGCAGAACGATGGTAGCAGGCTGCGGCTGTTCTTTGACTGGCTCGTCATCATCTGGGCCATCACCAGCAGCAAGTCCATGCGAAACGGGTAACAACGCCCCCACACAAAAAAGAAAAGCGACAAACCCCGTGCATTGCCGAAACGAGTGTTTGTCGACAGGCATCAACACGCCCCTTTAGATATAACGATCGTTAGTAGAGGATCTCGACGCGCCGGTTCATCGCCCACGCATTGTCGTCGTGACCTAACGCAACAGCTCGCTCCTCGCCGTACGAAACCACCCGAATCGCTGAGGGATCGATACCGAGACCTTGGAACAGTTCCCCGATGACCGCACCGCGACTTTCTCCGAGCGCCAGGTTGTATTCGCGTGTACCGCGCTCATCCGCATGACCTTCTAAAACGACGGCCATGCCGGGATTACTTGCGAGGTATGCCGCGTGCGCCTCAACGATGAATCTACCTTCATCGGTTAAAACGCTACTATCATATTCAAAATAAATGACTCGCCGACTGAGCGGATCATCAACGGTTCCGGCCTGCGAGCCGATGACCTGGCCCGATGCATCCGATCCGGACCCCAGCCCCGATGCGCTGACACCGCCAGCACCCACACTGGCATCCTCGATTTCCGCCGTGGTCTGCTTCTTGTCACTCGCACAGCCTGCAAGGCCCAGTGTCATTAATGCAATCACTGGCCAAACCAACATTTTCCGCATCATTATTCTCCTTCTAAATCAGCGGTTGAGCGACGACCACGCCGGTTCCCGCACCGTACCTGATTCAGACCTTAGCACCTGCCTAACTCGCCCATCTGCCGAAACCGCCGACAGTAAACCGCTGCCACCCCTTTGAGCTGCGTACAGAATCATGGCTCCGTTTGGCGCAAACGTAGGCGATTCGTCAAAACGCCCATCGGTCAAAATCTCCAGACTCCCCTTTGATAAAGAGAATACACCAATCTGGTCTCCATTGCCCTGGTTCGTGACCAAAGTCAGATGCTTGCCAGTCCGATCATAAGATGCGCGGGCGTTTTCCTTGCCCTCAAAAGTTAAGCGCTCAGCCCGTCCACCCGCGGCCGACATTCGATAGATCTGGGGGCGCCCTGCCCTGTCAGAGGTAAAAACCAAGTGGCGACCATCCGGTGACCAGGCCGCTTCTGTATCGATCGAGGAATGATTGGTCAGTCGCCGAAGGGAACCCGACGCAATATGCATCACATAAATTTCTGGGTTGCCATCGCGGGACAGCGTCATCGCCATGTGTTTGCCATCGGGCGACCAAGCAGGCGCCCCGTTGATGCCGGGAAACTCGGCAAGCTTCTTTCGCGCGCCCGTGTTGAGATTTTGTACGAGGATTTTCGATCGACCGTCCTCAAACGAAACATAGGCAAGCCAGGTACCATCCGCTGCCCACGCGGGCGACAGAATCGGATCCGGACTACGCAGAATCTGCATTGGATTGTAGCCATCCGCATCGGCGACCATCAGTTGGTATTCAGACCCCTTACTTGCTGTTCTTAACAAAGTGACATAAGCAATACGTGAGTC
>DUBL01000151.1 GCA_012960345.1 Gammaproteobacteria bacterium
GACTCCCATGTGAAAAACCAACACCACTGGATCCACATGGGGAACCCGCCGTTGGATCCAAACCGCATTCCATGCAACAGCAACCGCAGCCCCAAGACTTAGAACCACGCCGCGCCAGTCCGGTTGCACAGCCACAACACCGATCATCATGACCACGCCGAGAAACGCCAGCAGTATCGCTATGGATCGAATCCAGCCCGGCCGCTCTCTTAGAAAAATGACGTGAATCAAACCGATTAGCGGTGGAAATGAAAAAAACAAGATAGCGGCAAGGCTAATGGGTATGTACTGAACTGCCCCGACATTGCCGTAGAAACCTGCGCCCATTAATACACCCAGACCGACTGTCTGCCCGAAATCCCTAGGTGCAATCCAAAGCCGACGACCCGTTGCCATACAGAATAGTCCCACGGCAACCAACATGAGCACACTACGACACGCCGACACAGTCAGTCCATTTGACCCACCATCGTAAGCAAACCGGGATACGGCAATCGCAAGGCCCAGGCCAAGCGTCGACACGATCGCAAAAACGAAACCCAACCGCACTCTAGCCCGATCAATTTCATGCTGATGCGCCACGCATTCACCTGTTTTTCCCGGTTACGTCGTTTTCGACAGGGGCCTATCCAACCTAGCCGCACGTATTATTAGACGCCCACTATAGCGGCAGTCCGCGAATCGATCGTCAGAAAAGTGATCCGCCGATTGTGCGATGAACGGTGCCTCGAATTACACTCAGCCCATTATCGTCGTCGCAATCCGCTAACCAGGAGATTAATCCCATGAGCCTAGCTGATGTTAAAGCCCTTACTTTTGACACTGGGGGCACGATTCTCGATTGGCACACGGGCTTTTCTTCCGCTCTGCGCTCCGCCGGCACGCACTATGGTCTTGAAAAAGACTGGGGGCAGCTCGCCAACGAAATGCGCCGTCGTTCACTCAAGAAAATGCTGAATCTGGGCCAGCATAAAGCACCAGAATACAATTTCGATGATGCCCATCGCATGGCGCTCGATGAGATACTCAACGAACAAGGTTTGGCACAGATGAATGCTGATGAACGCCGAGCAATCTGGTGGGAAGCGACCCATCATCTTAAAGTATGGCCCGATTTCCCCGCAATACTCCCAAAACTCAAACAAAAATTTATCTGTGCGTCTTTCACTATCTTAAGTTATCGCATCATTATTGACACGGCCCGAGAAAACGGACTGAGCTGGGACGCTGTAATCTCTTGTGAGGGAATAGGAAAATACAAGGTACTGCCAGAAGCGTACCAAACGGCAGCACATTATCTGCAATTACAACCTGCTGAATGCTGCATGATCGCCTGTCATAACTTCGACCTGGATGCCGCCAAGGCCGTTGGATTCAAAACAGCGTTTGTGCGTCGCCCCAAGGAGTGGGGTTCTGAAACACCGCCTGACCCGACTCCGAATGCGCATCACGACATCATCGTCGACGATTTTCCCAGCCTCGCTACCGCATTGGGCATCGCCTAAACTGGTGCCGACGTTTACGTTACATCCATCATTTATCCAAGTAACAACCGAACGGGGAGCTTTACGTGCAACTCAAACTCAAAGGTAAAGGTGTGATCGTCACAGGCGGCAGCCGCGGCATCGGCCTGTCAATCGCAGAAGGCTTTGCGGCGGAAGGAGCAAACGTTTCAATTTGTGCGCGTGACCCAATAGGACTCGAAGCCGCCAGAGTCCAATTAAGTGCTCACGGATCGATGGTTCACACCCAAAGCTGCGACGTCTCTGATGCCAATGCACTTGAACACTATCTATCAGCCGCCTGTGAAGCACTGGGAACACTCAACGTACTGGTGAACAATCCTTCCGGGTTCGGTCGAGGTGACGATGAAGAAGGATGGCAAAAATCTATCGACGTCGATCTCATGGCATCGGTTCGGGGGTCTTGGCACGCTGCGCCACAGATCGAGAAAGCAGGCGGTGGCGCAATCATCCATGTTTCATCAATCTCCGGTCTTACCCACAGCCAGCGCACCCCGCCTTACGGTGCCATCAAGGCCGCATTGAATCAGTACACCAAGACTCAGGCAATCGATCTGGCCCCCCGTGGAATACGTGTCAACGCGATCGCGCCTGGGTCGATCTATTTCGAAGGTGGACTATGGGCCCAGGCTGAACGAGAAAATCGTCCTCTATATGACAGTATTTTAGCCGGCATTCCCTCTGGCCGATTCGGGACACCCCAGGAAGTGGCAGAACTCGCGGTCTTTCTGGGGTCCGACGCTGGCCGCTGGATCACCGGGCAGACAATTGCCGTCGATGGAGGACAAATGCTTTGAATCAGCCGATGATCACACGCCCACATCACCACGACCTACTCTGAATAAACGCAGTGCCTGATCAACTGATCATGGTGCTGGACCTGCTCGTTCAGGGGACGAATCTTTCACTGGCGACGTACGGCGGCTTATGTGTAGCCGCCCTTGCTGGCAGCCTGGTATCTGCGTCAATTGGACTTGGCGGAGGCGTACTGACTCTCGCTGTGATGGCGTTGGTACTACCGCCCAGCATACTGCTACCCATCCACGGTCTGGTGCAAGCAAGTTCCAACGGGTTTCGTGCCTTGCTGTTACGATCCCATGTCCGCCTGCATGTCTTGTTACCGTTTGCCGCGGGCACGGGCCTGGGTGTGTGGGTCGGTGGCAACCTCGCCATTTCACTTGAAGTCTGGTTACTGCAGTTGATCCTTGCATTGTTTGTGCTGTATGCGACCTGGGTTCCGGGGTTTCGCAGCAACCGCCCCGGCAACTGGAAATTTTTTGGTTGTGGCACCGGTAGCGGCTTCGTCACGATGTTCGTCGGTGGAACGGGACCACTGGTCGCTCCGTTTGTGAACGCGGCCTTTGACAAACGCCAAGAAGTGGTTGCTACACACGCCACATTAATGACGTTTCAGCACGTCCTGAAAGTTATTTTCTTTGGACTGGCCGGCTTCAGCGGTGCGGCCTACCTCCCGCTTCTTATCGGACTCCTACTCAGCGGAGTCATCGGCACTTGGATTGGGCGTCGCGTGCTTAACAAACTGAACGAACGTCTTTTCCGCCGCATAATGCGGTGGGTATTGACGGCGCTCGCTGCGCAATTGCTCTATGCTGCGATCAGTGGGATGTCTATATGAAACATTAATAGATCCCGTGCGCAGCGAGATCGATCACAGCTTCCAACCCCCATCGACAATCAGGTCCTGGCCGGTGATATTACGGCTCTCGTCACTCGCGAGAAATAACGCCGCGTCAGCAATATCCTGTGGCTGACTAATCCGCCCCAATGACATCTCCTGAACGTACTCTTGGTAGATTTCCTTTTCGCTCCACCCGCGAGCGGACGCCTTACCTGCCAACAGTTTTTGCATTCGTGGAGTTTCGGTCAGGCCCGGACAAATATTGTTCACGTTGATATTGTGAGGGCCCACTTCAAGGGCAACCGTGCGAACCAAACCGCGGACACCCCATTTCGAGGCGCTATAACCGGTACGCATACGATAACCACGGATGCCGGCTACTCCACCAATAGTCACAATCTTTCCGCTACGTCTTTTTATCATATGGGGTAATACATGCTTGATCGGCAAAAACATTCCTCGCAGATTCACTGCAAGGATTTCTTCGAAGTCGTCGACCGCCAGTTCCCACACTGGCGTCTCCAGCGGCCCAGTGATTCCAGCCGCCAACATAAGAATATCAATACGATCATCGAAAAATGTAGCTGCCTCGCTGATTAGTATTTCTACAGCACCTTCTTCGGAGACATCCGTCGAAACCGCCAGCGCGCGTCTCCCGAGGTTCTGAATTTCATCGACGAGACTCTCAAGTGGCTCTCTTTGACGCCCAGCTAGCACAAGATCTGCCCCCTCATTAGCAAAACGTAGACTGATATTTCGACCCATCCCCTGCCCGGCTCCAGTGACAACGACGTTTTTCCCTTTCAGTCGCATGCGCGTGGCCCCTTTATGTCAAACACGTTTCACCGCTTCACGGCGCAGGCCCCCACGGGGCGCTGGTCAGTAATCGATTCTCCTGACTGGCTTCGAGTGTACGTAATTGATTTGCGAATTCCATAAAATCGTTATCTCCAAAAAGAGTATCCCAATGCAATCGGCGATCCGCGTCGTCTTCAAAGCGCCACAGATGAACCAACTGGTTAAGCGGCCCAACATCAGAAACAAAGTAACCGACCAACTTGTCCTGATATTTTCTTAATGCCGGCCATCCTTTTTCTACGTAAAGCGTCTTGGCCTGATCTAATTTTCCAACCTGAAAGGTATATGTCCTGAGTTCGTAAATTGCCATGATCTATTAATCCCTCTATTTAATGTTATTTTCTGCGTTAAGCGCTAACCGATAACGATTATGCGTGCATGTACTGCCTATAATCGACTGACCACTTCATGGGAGCGCCAACATAATGACTGACGGAATAGACCTGAACGTTTTTGATATGACCGATCGCCGGGTTCTGATCACCGGTGCCGCCGGTGGTATCGGCAGCGCGATGGCTCGTAGTTTTTCTGCCCACGGTGCGACTTTGGTTCTCGCCGATAGAAATCAAACCGGCCTCGATGAACTGGCAACATTCGTCGGTGGGAATCCTCCCTGTCTCGCCTATGATCAGTCCATTCCCGAAGAAGTGGAGAAACTGGCAGCAGCGGCGGGACCGATCGATATTCTTCTGAATAACGCAGGCATTCTAGCCATGAGCCCACTTCAAGAACAAAGCACCGAAGAAATCACTCAGCTGATCGCCATTAACCTCACTGGCCCCATCCTGCTGGCAAACGCACTCGCCAAAGGCATGATTGCCCGTGGCCGTGGTGTCATTGTCAACACCGCCTCGCAATTGGCTTTCACCGGGGCCATGGACCGCAGCGTGTATTCCACGACCAAAGCCGGTTTGGTGCAATTCACACGCACTGCGGCCGCAGAATGGGCGCGCTATGGTGTGCGAGTGGTGGCGCTTGCACCGGGTCCGACCGAAACGCCCATGATCAAAGAGATTATCGGTACACCCGAAGGGCGAGCCCAGCGCCTAGACAAAATACCTATGCAACGTTTTGGCACTGCCGAGGAAATGGCCCGACTGGCATTGGTCCTTGCGTCGAATCTTTCTGACAACGTCACGGGTCATACCCTGGTAGCCGACGGGGGTTATGTCGCCGCCAGTTAGAACGAGTCAACCTCTACAACGAGCTAAGCGGTGAGCTCATGAGGATAATCTCGTTGCCTGCTCCAGTCGCACAGCAGCGATCGCCTGCACCGCCGCCGCCTGGGCAGGATCAATGACCGGCACACCCAACGTGCGCTCGATGTTCTCACGGTGGCGTGCCATTCCTGCACAACCGAGAATCAACACATCGGCGCCCTTCGTTTCAACAAGTTCACGTCCTACCGCTTCAAGGCGCGCACCGGTAGAGGGACCTTCGAGTTCGGTAACCCCGAGTCCAACCGCCTGGCTAGCCGCATAGCGCTGCCCTAGACCCAGTTGTGTCACGTAACGTTCCTGGCGTATCACAGAGGCCGGCAGGATCGCAATCACTCCAAAACGCTGGCCATAATTCAATGCCATAGCAAAGGCGCTTTCAGCAATGCCAAATACCGGCACACCAGTGATCGCGCGAGCAGGTGATAATCCAGGATCACTAAAACAGGCAATGACAAAAGCATCGGCGCCATCAGCTTGATCCTTCACGAATTGACAGATAGGCACCACGGCAGCGTCAACATGTTCCTGCGTTTCGATCCCCGGGGGACCCTCCGACATCGTCACACAGTCAATGCCAGGGCCTCCTTGGAATCGTAACGAGTCGAGCGCACTGTCCATTGCCTGCGTCACTGCGGTTGATGAATTCGGATTAATAACAACAATCCGACCGTCGTGCTCGTCTTCTGCCATTGTCATGGCTTTAACTTTCAACCACCGCTCAAGGCAGCATATCCGCGCCGAAATTTCTGGCAGGATCCATCTCAGGCACCAGTCTTCCTAACGGCTGTGCCGCCTGTGAAAGGCTGCGACTGACAAACTGGCCACTACCGCGATCTACCTTCAGATCACCCTCTTCAACTACGACATTCCCGCGACTTAAAACCATCACTGGCCAACCTTTAATCGTCTGACCTTCGTAAGGGGTATACCCCACATTATCGTGCAGAAGATCCCAGGTCACCGTGAGTTCTTTGTCTGGGTCCCAGATCGCGATATCGGCGTCCGACCCCACCGCAATCGTGCCTTTTCGCGGGTGAAGCCCATAAATCTTGGCCACATTGGTCGCAGTCAATGCAACGAACCGATGAATATCGATACGCCCCTTGCCGACACCTTCGGAAAAAAGCAGCGGTAGGCGCAGCTCAATGCCTGGAACACCATTGGCAACTTGTGGAAAAGTCGGGTTTGGGCCAGCGGCCAGTTTTCCAGTGTGATCAAAACGATAAGGCGCGTGATCCGAGGAAAATATCTGGAACGTGCCATTGGCAATACCGCGCCAAATAACCTCGTGATTGGCCTTGTCTCTCGGCGGCGGACTGCAGCAAAACTTGGCCCCTTCCGCCCCTTCGCGATCAAGATCAGACCGCGTCAGAAACAGATATTGTGGACAGGTCTCTCCATAGATCTTAAGACCCGACGTCTGTGCGCGCCGAATCTCTTCCATTGCGTCTTCGGCTGACACGTGCACCAGCAAGATAGGCACATCCATTAACTGCGACAGTCGAATGGCTCGGTGCGTTGCCTCGCCTTCAGCTATGTCGGCATGACTGATGGCATGAAACTTTGGCGCGACATAACCGCCACTAAGCAGTCGATCCGTTAACCACTTGATCATATCGTGGTTCTCGGCATGAATCATCATCATCGCACCGCACCGCCTAGCCGTCGACAACACCTCAAGCATCTGGCGATCATCGAGTTTGAGACTGTCATAGGTCATGTACACCTTAAAGGAAGGCATTCCGTCAGCAACCAACGCAGGGAGATCCTGACCCAGGACCTGCTCAGTCGGATCAGAAATAATCAGGTGAAATCCATAGTCGATGACCGCTTTGGGGCGAGCACATTCATGGTAATCCTGTACCGTTTTACGCAAGGACTCTCCGGGAATCTGCTGAGCAAATGACAGAGTTGTCGTGGTTCCACCAAAAACCGCCGAGCGTGTACCGGTAAAAAAATCATCCGCACTCATCACGCCACCAACAGACGATTGCTGCTCAATGTGGCAATGACCCTCAACACCCCCCGGCAACACGAGTTTCCCGGTTGCATCGATGACTCGATCGGCATCGCTAAAGCCTAGCCCTAAGGCGGCGACACGCCCGTCGATAATGCCCACGTCACAGTCAGTCGAATCCGCTGCTGTAACCACCGTACCGCCCCGTATCACCGTGTCGAAATGCTTCATATCATTACTGTAATAAACTGTGGGAGAACATCAACAGATCATAACCTGAATCGAGCATGCTAATGACAAGAACCATTACCGTAGGCGCTGCCCAGTTAGGACCTATCCAGAAAGCGGAGGATCGCGTCAGCGTGGTGAACCGCCTACTGGCACTGATGGAGAAAGCCCATGCCAGAGGCTGTCAGTTGATCGTGTTTCCCGAACTCGCGCTAACCACATTTTTCCCACGCTATTACATGGAAGACCAGACGGAGGTCGACGAATGGTTCGAGACTTCAATTCCTAGCAACAGCACTCAACCCCTGTTTGATGCTGCACAGCGCTATGGCATGGGATTTCATCTGGGTTATGCAGAGAAAGTCAAAGAAGAAGGCATTACCCATCACTACAACACTGCCATTCTGGTTGAGCAGTCTGGCAACGTGGTCGGAAAATATCGAAAAATTCATCTTCCAGGTCATGTTGAATTTGACTCGGACCGTGCTTTTCAGCACCTCGAGAAGCGCTACTTTGAGATTGGCAACCTCGGTTTCCCGGTATGGAAAATGTTCGATGGCCTCTTCGGCATGTGTATTTGTAACGACCGACGCTGGCCAGAGACTTTCCGCGTGATGGGTTTACAGGGCGTTGAGATGGTGGTGCTGGGTTACAACACCCCAACGGTCAATTCGCAGTCAGATGAAGCGCCGCACGTGCGTGCGTTTCATAACCTGCTTTCTATGCAGGCGGGTGCTTATCAGAATAGTACCTGGGTCGTCGGCGTAGCCAAAGCGGGTAACGAAGATGGCCACGAGCTGATGGGTGGCAGCGCCATCATCGCGCCAAGCGGCGAAGTGGCGGCCCAATGTGTGACTCTAGAAGACGAACTGGCGGTTGCCGACTGTAACCTTGATCAATGCCACTTCGGAAAACAAACCGTGTTCGACTTTGCCCGCCATCGCCGAATCGAACATTACGGACTGATCACCGAACAGACCGGTGTCGTGTTACCGGACATGGAGCATTAAAGATGACGGACGCCGACCTGTGCTATACCTCAGCAACTGACCTCACCGTGCTTATCGCGAACGGTGACTTGTCTCCGGTCGAACTGATGCGCTCGACCATCGATCGAATCGAAAGCCTTAACTCGACGTTGAACGCAATCTGCACACCAACTCTTGAACAGGCAATGGATGCCGCGCGAAGCGCTGAAGCGGCAATTGCCACTAACCAACCGCTAGGTCCACTGCACGGCATTCCAACAACCATCAAAGACCTTGTCTTTACCCGTGGCGTTCGCACGATGATGGGCTCACATATTTTTGCCGACCGAGTGCCGGATGTTGATGCCGTTGTTGTAACACGCCTTAAGGAGGCCGGTGCAATCAGTCTTGGCAAAACAACGGTGCCCGAATTCGGCTGGAAAGGCTGCAGCGATAGTCCATTGACCGGTGTATCACATAACCCGTGGAAACACGGTATGAATGCCGGCGGCTCGAGCACCGGGGCTGCCATCTGCGCAGCGGCGGGTATCGGCCCATTGCACCAAGGGTCCGATGGAGCGGGTTCTATTCGCATGCCTGCTGCCTTTTGCGGAGTCTACGGACTCAAACCCTCTTACGGTCGAGTGCCTTCTCACCCGGTTGGCAATAATGACCAGATTTCTCACATCGGCCCCATCACTCGCACGGTAACGGATGCCGCCTTGATGCTTAACGTGATGGCGGGGCCCGATCACCGTGACCCAAGCAGCGCCGATGAACGGAATGTTGATTATCTGGCCGATCTAAACAACGGGGTCGCCGGGTGGCGCGTTGCGTACAGTCCCGACCTTGGGTACTTACCGGTTGATAAAGAAGTGGCCGAATCAGTAGCAAAAGCTGCCAAGACCTTCGAAGGCCTGGGCGCCCATGTTCAGGAAGTCGATCCCGGTTGGGGAGATCCCATCGATATGGAACATTTCTTCTGGACAGCGAACTTCGCCGGTAATCTTGGCCCTCATCTTGAACAGTGGGAAGAGAAAATGGATCCGGGGTTGGTCTTGTGCATCCGTGATGGCGCCGATCATCTGGCAAGCGATTACGTACAGATGAAACAACGCCGACTTGATTACCATGCGCGCGTGCTTGCGTTTTTTGAAAATTATGACCTGCTGCTAACACCGAGCCTGTCCGTTGCCGCCTTCCCCGTCGAGCGCCTAATTCCTGAACACTGGGAGCAACATCCCTGGGATTGGCTACGCTGGGCGGGGTTTTCCTATCCCTTTAACCTGACCTGGCTACCTGCCGCCACCTGTCCTTCGGGATTCACCCGCGATGGTTTACCCGTGGGATTGCAAATCGTTGGGGGACATCGCCAAGACAAAAAAGTGCTGCAGGCTTCGCGCGCATTCGAAACAGCACAGCCGTGGGCTCAACGCCGGCCAATTGAGTAACAAGGATGCCCTCATCAACACCCATCCAAGCACCCGTTGCGCTGATTACCGGCGGAGCTCATGGTCTTGGCCAAGCAACGTGCATGGCCTTAGCTCAGCGCAATGTAAACCTTGTCATTGCTGATATAGATGCCACGGCCGCTAAGAAGACAGCAGTCGCCTGCCGTCAGTCAGGTGTTGTCGTGCACTGTTTGCAGACCGATCTGGCCAGTGCCGAAGGTCCCTCAGACATGATTAACCAGACACTGGCCGTTTTCGAGCGCCTAGACATACTCATCAACAATGCAGCCTATGCAATAGCCGAACCCTTTCTCGACATGACTGCTAACGAATGGGACCGAGTCTACGCTCTCAATATTCGTGCCGTCGCACTCGCCACCGCGGCAGGCGGCCGAGTGATGTGCCAACAAGGCGGCGGGCGCATCATTAACATTACCTCACCCGCTTCCCGCATGGCGCTGCCGAACTACACGGCCTACGCGGCCAGTAAGGCGGCAGTCGACGCTATCACTCGAGCCGGAGCGCTGGCCATGGCAGCCGACGGCGTGCGGGTCAACTCAGTCGCGCCAGGCATGATGGATACCGCATTGCAAGACAAAAGTGAACGCGAACTACTGGCAATCGATGGACGCGATGATCTCAATACGTATCTTGATGAGCGAACAGCCCGGATTCCAGTGGGTCACCGAATCAGCACCGCCGACGTTGCCGCTGCCGTGGTCTACCTGGCGTTGGATGCGCCTGAGTACGTAACGGCCGAGCGGATGAATATTTCCGGCGGGCTGGACCGTGACTAGTCCCGAGCGCTTTTAGATCTCGCCCACACCATAGTCTCCGATGACGTTCACATCAGGTTCGACACCAAGACCCGGTCCCGTTGGCACCTGAAAAACACCCGCTTGAGGGTGAGACCACGCGTCGTAGAGTAGCGCTTCAGGCTGCACATAAAAACGCTCGGCCAAGCTATTCGGGGCGCGGGCGGCAATCACATGCAGCGTAGCTAACAGACCCGGACCGAAATACGGTGAATGTGGCATGACGGAAACACCGGCCAACTCGGCTGCGTCGATGACTTTTAATAACTCGGTAATGCCACCGACTTTGGTCACGCTGGGTTGCGCATAGGTCACCGCACCGGCGGCAAACATTTTCTCAAACTCAAAGACCGTGCAGGCATTTTCCCCAGCAGCAATGGGAATCCCCACCCCGACCTGGAGTTTAGCTAATGCGGAAAAATCTTCGGGAGGAAAAATCGGCTCTTCCAACCACAGGAGATCATACGGTTTCAACGCTTCAGCTTTCTCGCGAGCCTCGTCCGGCAACCACGGGCAGTTGGTATCCACCATGATCGGCACAGCCGTACCCAATGCCTCTCGTGCAGCGCTGACCTCGGACACTTCGGTTTCGTGCAACTTAATCCAGCCATAGCCCTCCCCCACTGCAGCACGACACTGGTCGGCCACCGTCTGTGGTTCACCGTGACGAAAAAGGCTGGCGTAGGCAGACACCGTCGGTTTTTCCGGACCACCGAGCAAGGTACACAATGAGACACCCTGGGCCTTGGCCTTGATATCCCACAGCGCAATGTCCAGCCCGGAGATGGCAAACATCGCAATGCCGTAACGACCGAACAGGTGCAGCTTCTGCTGCAGGTCCTGCATCCATTCAGTCAACTCGGTGATCTCACGCCCAACGACAATCGGTGCAATCATGTCTTCTATGGCCGCTTGTACCGGGCGCTGGCAGTTATAACTGAACGCCTCGCCATAGCCGACAAGACCCGTGTCCGTGCTCACCTTGACCAACGTCGTGGCAAGGCTCGTCCAGGCACTGCCGGTCCAACCGGCGGCATTACCACCATGAGAGAACGGGATCTCAAGCGGTATGGCTTTAACCTCTGCAATCTTCACCTAATTTCTCCTGTGCACCAGACGACCCTAGCCTACGACTATTCACAGCAAACTTACACCAGCCGATGCTTCGTGATCCTGGTGCAGGCGATTACCAACCGCTCGCACGTCGATACCGCCACGTTGGGGCTACGACTAACCTAGAAACATTCTCGCTAGAGTAGGTTCAACCGACACGACAACTCGCGCCGCCGTCAACCGGCAGTGCGGCGCCAGTGATGAACCCGGCCTCATCAGAGGCAAGAAACAACGCCGCGTAGGCCACATCCCAGGCGCTGCCCATCTTATTTCGAAGCGGTACCCGTGCATCACGCTCAGCGGCCACGTCCTCGCGAGTTCGACCCCAGGCCTGGGCACGAGTATCAACCGCCATGGGGGTATCCATCAAACCAGGCAATATCACGTTGGCCCGCACACCGTATTCGGCATTCTGATATGCCAACTGCTGCGTTAAGGCAAGCAATGCTGATTTACTGGCCTTGTACGTAACCCAGGGATAACTTTCTAATGCAGCAATTGAAGAAATAGTCAGAATCACACCACTGCCCTGGTCACGCATGATCGGCAACGCGTGTTTACAGGCCAATACCACGCTGCGCAGATTAACCGCCATGATGCGATCGAACGCCTCGACCGTGATCTCAGTCACCGGGGCATCGCCACCGGCAACGCTGATACCCACATTGTTGTGCAGGATGTCGAGTCGATTCCAACGCTGCGTACAATCGTGTACTGCACGTTGGATGCTCGATTCGTCGGTGACATCTGTCTCCACTGCGGCCGCCGTGCCGCCTTCGCTCTGAATCAACGCCACCGTCTCCTCAGCCGAAGCTACATTTTTATCAGCCGCGAGTACCTGTGCACCTTCCCGAGCAAACAGCAATGCGGTCGCGCGCCCGTTACCCATCGTGGGACCCGGGGTCTGTCCGGCGCCGATGATAAGAGCGATCTTCCCTTCCAGCCGTCGTTGTGTGGTGTTCACTGGATCGTCCCCTGGTTCGCACGGATGAGTTGACCTGGATAAACCTCCGTGCTGGCACCGTGCCTAAACGTCACCGCACCGTTAACGACTGTCGCTGCAATGCCATCTGCTTTTTGCACCAACCGACGAGCCCCACCTGGTAGATCCGTTTCGACCGTAGGCAGGCGTGGACGAATCGTATCCGCATCGAAAACCACCACGTCCGCACGGTAACCTGGCCGCAACAAACCCCGATCGTTGAACTCAAAAGCAGACGCATTATCGAAAGTCAGCATGCGAACGGCCTGCTCTAAAGAAAAAGCTTGCTTCTGTCTGACCCAATAATTCAATAAGTGAGTCTGCAACGAAGACCCCATTTCCTGACAAACATGGGCACCAGAGTCAGAAAAAGTGGCGAGCGTTCTCGGGTGCTGCAACATGCCAAGGACATCGGCTGGCGATTCATTCACTAAGGGTTGCACAAATAATTGATCCTCATTGCCCATCATCAGATCGAGCATCACCTCCACTGGGTGTTGTCCAGCCTGTTTGGACAATTCCTCTACCGTTGGATCATCCCAATCGACACCACGCAACGCAAACAAGTTACTGTAGTCCGGCTTTTTTGGGTCAGTCGTTGCCGCACCACCACCTTGGAAAACTCCATCACGAGGTTTCATCGTTGCCTCAGCGGCTACTAATGCACTTCTGGTGTCCGGATCAGCAAAGCGCCGTCGTTGCTCATCGATGGGAAGATCACGCAACGCCTGCCAAGCCGGCAGGTTATCAAACGGCAGATACGACTTGAGAGAAAAGAGCGCGATGATCGGGCGTGTGGTGGTTTGCCCGTACATACGGCCACCGGCCGCCACCGTTTCGTCGATGTAACGCGTCTGTTCCTGCCATGGATAGGGGTCTAAGCCCTGTTGGGTCGAAAGCGTACCGAACATAATCGGTCGACCGCTATCGAGCGCAACCTTCTGCAAGCGTTTGAGGAATGTCTGGTGCGCCTCACCGCCTGAAACGTCCGGACCAATTTGGAAAATGCCCTGATTTCGTTTTGCCAGAGTACCCACCAGATAATCGATCTCACTCCAGTCAGCGATTCGACTCGCGATGGGCGAGCCATCGGGTGTGATGTGCGTTGTTGCCCGCGAAGTTGACAAACCCACCGCGCCGACCTGCAAAGCCTCTTCGACGATTGCGCCCATTTTTCGGAGATCATCCTCATTAGCCACTTCACTCTGGGCCCGCTTGCCCATCACGTACATACGTAGCGCCGAATGACCGATAAAAGCGCTGTAGTTAATTGCCTTCGGTAACTGTTCGACCTGATCAAGGTATTCCGGAAAAGTCTCCCAGGTCCAGTCAATGCCATTCATCATGGCGTCCACAGGAATGTCTTCCACTGCTTCTAGGCAACGGGCAATCCATTCCCTTTCCTCAGGCTGACAAGGCGCCAGGGCAAAACCACAGTTGCCCATCACGACGCTCGTAACGCCGTGCCAGCAGGAGCAACTACCGAGCTGATCCCAGGCGACTTGAGCATCCATATGGGTATGCCCATCAATGAACCCGGGTGACACGATATGCCCCTCTGCATCGATTCGCTCTGCGGCGGCGCTGCGAATACGACCGATCTCGACAATGCGGCCTGCTTTGACTCCCACATCAGCGCGGTACCGGGGGCCACCCGACCCATCGATGACCGTGCCATTTTCAATCACTAAATCCAGTGCCATTCTTCTGCTCCCTGTAAATTTCCGTCGCTCGGAAATCTCTCGATCTCGACTGTTAGCCAGTAACCCCGCTAGTCCGTGGCTGGCGGGGTTACACACACCGCTTCAAACGGATGACGCTTATGGATCAGCCCCGCGTGGGAAAAAACATCCAGCGTCACTTCATAGGCAGCGCGGGTGATCTCGACGTGCGGTGTCCAGCAGCCCAGCTCCTGATACTGACCGATGGTACTCGCTAACACATCAACATCAATACCGGGAAAGTAAGCCGCTTCTGCGGCGGCAATCTCCGCTGCCGGCGTATGGTTCACGTAGTCTCTGGCCTGGCGATAAGCGCGCATAAACGCACTGGCAACATCGCTCGCTAACCATTCCCGAGTAGCCGCCAGGCTCGAGAACCCACAGGGTCCAATTGCGCTACCAACAGATGCCACAATAGAGCCGGCGCCGTCTTTCTCGAGTTGCTGTGGGACGGGGCCCTGAAGATGGATGTAATCACCGTCCCCGTCTCGAAAGCGCGATTCCATCGACGCGCTATCACCCGCATCGATCGCTTCAATGGTGTCGTAGGCTACGTTCATCCGGTGGCAGGCATAGCGGAACATGGCGAGCGGCTGCCCCCCATGATCGACCAGTACTGGTTTACCAACCAGTCGGTTCCAGTCGAAGTTCGGTTCAGGCCCGCGGCCCGTAATGAAGAATCCATCCATCTCATTAATCTGCGCAAAATGAACGGCCGGTGGTTGCTCATTTGCCTCGAGCGCGGTAAAGCCCTGTGAAAGCGCCGACTGCACTACGTCGGCACTGCCATCGATGAGCGCAGCAATGGCCGAACGCCCTGGCGGAGCGATCGAATGAATTGGATCAAGCCCTTCACTTTTTAGAAAACCGCCGGACATGGTGGCAATTAACGGGGAGTAAAAGGCAGAAAATCGAGTGAACTGAATGCTAATACGACTCATATGACAGTAACCCTTGAAGTAGATGCCCAACACTCTAGCGACTCTTCAAGCACCTTGCACCGTGCCGCCGGTGCAAAGGTTCCATGATGACTGTCTGTTGCGGCCATGTCCTTCATCCCTGGCAAGTCACAGGTACACTAATGGGCTAAATTCACTAAAGGATGTGATGCATGATCTCCGCTGATTTCAAAGGCAAATGCGTACTGGTCACCGGTGCTGTTTCAGGCATTGGTCTAGCCACCGCCCGAATCTTCTCCGACAACGGGGCAACGGTTGCCGTCAATCATTTACCTGATGATCCCAGTGCCGAGACCGTAATCGAAACGTTACGCGCGAACGGAAGTGACGTGATTGGCGCACCAGGTGACGTATCCATTCCCGGCGAAGCAGAAAGCATGGTCACCACAGCAGCTGCAGCACTGGGGCGCCTGGATGTCTTGATCAACAATGCCGGCACTTCCAATACTCGGATACCTATCGCCTTTGATGATCTTGATGCCATGACCGAAGACTTCTGGGCAAAGATCGTACACACCAACCTGATCGGCCCATTTCGCTGCGCTCGGGCGGCAGCCGAGTATCTGAAGAAAACACACGGCGCCATCATTAACACGGCTTCTATCGCCGGTCTCGGTGTGCCTGGCAGCAGTATTGCCTATGGTGCAAGCAAAGCAGGCGTGATTAATTTGACCCGCAATCTGGCCCACGCACTGGCACCCGACGTGCGCGTCAATGCCATTGCACCGGGTCTTGTGCGCACACCGTGGACCGAGCCCTGGCCCGAAGAGAGAAAGAAAAGCGGCATCGCCAACAGCCTACTGCAACGAATGGTTGAGCCCGAAGACATTGCGCAAACCATGTTGTTTCTTGCCAGCAACACCGCTATCACAGGACAAACCGTCGCCGTCGACTGTGGGCGCCAAGGCTAACCGGCTCACCTGACAAAATGTTAGGGCCGATCGTCCTCGGAAATAGTATCCGTTGGCGGCTTCTGAGTTGGCACGCTTTCGGATATGGGCGGCGTGTCAACAGTTTCTGAAACCACCGTGGGCAAAGGCGTTTCCGCCGTCGCGTCCGACTTGGTCGCTTCCGTCTTGGTCACCGTTTCCTCAGCCGCCACGGCAGGATCGGGCGTCGATTCGTGTCCTTCAAGCGCCACACTGGACTCATCTGCCAACTTAAGTCCCGTCACCAAACGACTGCGCCGCATATTGGTGTAATACACCACCTGAGTCGGTACTGCTGTTCCCGGGTACGCTTGATTAAAACGCACAAGCTGCTCACGAGCGATGCCATAACTGAAGTACACGCGACAGCTGCTGCAGGTCTTGCCTCGAAATTGTGCCTTTCGCACACCATCGACCCATACCATCAGGCTGCCTTTTTTATTCGACCAATCGACTTGCACCACGACATCGTGCCACTGTCCACGCAGCGAATCTTCATCAATCAAGGCTTGGTAGCTTCCAACCTCATCCAGTCGGTTACCGACCCACAACACTCCGGTCGCTCCAATTTCGAATACCCACGCCGCGCCCAGTCGCTGCTGAGCGAATTGGGCGTGAACAACACGGGCCGGATAGATAACTTCGTAGTCCTCGGGAAAATACACCTGCCAGCGATACCACTGGGGACCCGTCACGGGCTTGCGTGAGCGCGCGCGCTCCGTAAGTTCGGAACGTTCTCGGCTATCCGCGCAATCATCGCGATCGCCGTCGTTCGAACAATCACCGAGTCGCACTTCGAAACGTTCCACTTCTTCCGTCGGTGCGAATCCGGTGGGATCAAGAAGCAACTGGTAACCCCACTCGGTATCACTGAGATCGCGTGTGAATGGGCCGAACGACCCGTCATCAGCACCGCCGACATCACACCACAGAACCGCAACAAGACCTATAAAGAGCCATTGTCGTATCGCGCCTTTTCTGCGGTGATTAAAAAACACGGTTCATTTACCCTGCGCTCGCAACCTGTACCGTCCTTATACCAACAGCCGGTGTAGCCATATTAATACTGTTCTCGATATCAACTCGCTCCAACTCAAAATCATAACCACCACAACAGTGACGGCCATGGTATAGAGCACACCGATGAAGATAGCTTGTGACCAAGCGACCCAGAGTGCAAGCGGGCTCAGTAACAACACGAAACCAGCACAGGTAATTAAGGCGCGTGCCCAGCGGTGTTCCATCGACTTCGCGGCTAACCGCCAATCTGCCGAGGTGCTCGCAAAGGACGACCGGTGACAAAATAATCCAACAGACGGTGCAATCCATAAGCCACCGTGGTCACCAACACCGTGAGCACCACCCAAGTCAGCTTGTCGTTATACGGTACCCAAGCGGGAACGCCATAGAACAAGACCACCAACCAAGCACTCCAGATCGTCAGCCAGCCCATGCGATACAACGGGCGCAAAAAATTGGTCTTACGAGCCCTACCCATCATCTCGGTTCTCCCTCCCAGCGCTCGTCGTCTTCTATCGCGCGCGCCAGAAGTAGTCTGGTCACAACTACCCTACAATAACAGTTTCGATTCCACTGTAGCCAACCCAGAGAATAACCTAATGCTCTACGCCATTTACTGCCTCGATCGAAGCGATGGACTCCAAACTCGACTGGACCATTATGAGGCTCACCGAACCTACCTCGGAACCACCCCAGTCAGTATCGTCCTAGCAGGACCCGTCGCCGCAGCCGACGGTGAAACGCCCATCGGCAGCCTGATGGTGGTTGACGTGCAAAATCAAGAACAGGCCGCACAGTTCAATCAAGGCGATCCCTTCTACCAGTCTGGCGTATGGGACCGTGACACCATCGCGATTCATCCGTTTATCAAGCGACGGGGTTGGACCGAGGGTTATTGATAGCGCTTTCAATCAGCCGCCAGACCGGGGGTCCTTGCGGCGGACACGTACACGTGGCCATCCATCAACCGCCGCGCGGTGCGGTACAAAACCGCATTGTCAGCAACCCACTTTCCTTTTTGCTGAGTTACGGTGGCACCGACCCGAGCCACTCCTGATGGGTG
Organism: Gammaproteobacteria bacterium; assembly: GCA_012960345.1. Lineage (GTDB taxonomy): Bacteria > Pseudomonadota > Gammaproteobacteria > Arenicellales > UBA868 > UBA11791. The sequence goes on from DUBL01000151.1 coordinate 18,447, forward strand.
TGCAATGCGAATGTCATCGGGCGCTGCTGCCGGTCGGCAAAGACGATTGACCACCGTGTCCGTGATCTGTGCGGCAATGGCCGCGCACATACTGCCGGTCACCGGAATGGCTCGGTGCGGCTGACCCACAGAAATCATGCGTAAAGTAATGTCGCACTCGCTTTCATCCAACAGATCGCCGGACAAAGTCGCCGCACTCTGAGCAGGTGACACCAACGCCACCTTCGGAATACCAGGAATTTTCGCAGCAGCCTCCATGCTGTCGCTAATGCCCATGGCGACACTCGCACTGCAACGTATGGCTTCTAACTGAGTGAGTAATTCCAACTGCCCATCCAACACATCGGGCATCTCAGTCCCCACCAGTCCCAGCGCGTCGGCCGCAATAAAAACACAAGGATTCCCCGCATCCACCATCGATACCTCGAGGGGACCAACCCCAACCACATCAAGAACATTCACCGAATCGTCCGTGGGTAACAAGCGCCCCGTCGCTGCACCACCAGGGTGTTGAAACTCCAGTCGCACCGGCGCGCCCTGTCCCGATACGCCGGGCACGATCCACTCACCATCAACCGCCGCCTGGTCCTCATCAAGAGGAAACCTCGAGATAATCAACTGTCCCGCATTGGTGTTGTGAATACGCACTGCAACTCGATCACCGACAGCGGCGACCAATCCCTCGTCAACAGCAAATGGCCCAACCGCTGCGGTCATGTTGCCGCAACTTGAGGAGAAATCAATGTGTTCACTTTTGGGTGATAACTGAACAAACGTGTAATCCACATCGGCATCTGCCCGCGATGGAGGACCAATAATGCAGACCTTGGACAACGACGAGACACCACCACCCAAACCATCTAACTGCCGGCCCGTGGCATCCCCGGCACCGAGCGCGGCCACGAAAATCTGTGGCCACAAGGCTTGATCCTCTGGCAGGTGATGCCGATGAAACATCACTGCCTTACTAGTGCCGCCTCGCATGAACACGGCCGGTATTTTCCGCTGGCGCATACTGCCTCCTAATGACCCATCATCTGCCTTAGATCCCCACCCTGCAGGGGCCGGTGAATCAGACATAGAATAACGGCTTTGGAATGTTTTGGAGAAAAAAATGACCTGGCTCGAATCTGAACACTGGCCGAAAGAAACGCCTGGCCAGCGACTTCAACAACTGATCGATAGCCCTGGCATCATCCAGATTCCTGGTGCACATAACGCGCTCGCTGGCCTGATGGCAAAACGAGCGGGGTTCCGTTGTCTCTACGTCTCCGGTGCGGCCGTATCCGCCAGTCTCGGTTTACCTGACCTTGGCATCATCACGCTCGAGGAATTGTGTTTTCATGTGCGAGCCCTATATCGCGCGACACACCTGCCTTTAGTAGTTGATGCGGACACAGGTTATGGCGAAGTCATGAATGTCATGCGTACCGTGCACGAACTCGAAGCCGCCGGAGCGGCCGCGATGCAGATGGAAGATCAAATTCTGCCCAAAAAATGTGGCCACCTGAACGATAAGCGCCTGGTCACGACTGAGGAGATGTGTGCCAAGGTAACCGCGGCAAAACGCGCCCGACGCGATCTTCGCATCATCGCGCGAACCGATGCAGTGCAGTCGGAAGGTCTCGACGGGGCCATCGTGCGCATGAATCGCTACATCGAGGCCGGCGCGGATATTGCTTTTGCAGACGCACTCGTGGATGAGCACATGTTTCGCACCTTCACCAGCGAGATCAGTGTCCCGTTCATAGCGAACATGACAGAATTCGGCCGCACGCCCTACTACACAGCAACGCAGCTCGAAGCAATGGGGTGCAAACTAGTGATCTGGCCCGCATCGTCACTACGCATCGCCGCACGGGCTATGGAAAGGCTCTATGCGACCATTGCAAAAGAAGGAGAAACACGACCCTTGCTGGACAATATGCTGACACGGGCCGAGCTCTACGAGGTGATCAACTACTTCGACTTCGAATCGCTCGATGCATCTGTCGCACGAAGTGTGGTGCCTCCAACAGCAGACGAACCCACCTGGCCGGACAACTCGTGAACCCCCCCATCAGAACGGTCAACCACTGAATGACCCCGGCTTATCTTGCGATCACGCATCGTACCCGTTCAGGTGGGTCGCAGTTCGCCAATTAAGTCCGCACCGGGTGTCACAAAATCGGCGGTCGGGTGACCGGTTCGACCGTAGGCATTCCATACTTTCAATCCCAACAACGCACGAAGGTCGTCGCTCGCCTGGCTCAACACCTCAGGTCGAGTACCGACTGTGTAATTCTCCTGTGGTCGAAACTGCGGTGCGCAGAACGTTGTCAGGATGGCACGACGTTCGCTACTGCCCCTATTGGCACCGGTACCATGCCATGTCCGCCCGTCAACCATCAGGGCCGTGCCGGCAGCCGCCGTCGCCGCAATAGATACTGCGTCCGCCTCCGGTTGACGACCCAACAGGTGACTGCCCGGCACCAGCCGTGTGCCCCCGTTCTCCTCTGAGAAGTGATCCAGCATCCACAAGACATTCACCACCACCGGCGGAGAGATCGCTGCACCCAGGCCATCATCAACGTCAAAGCGTTCCCGCTTGACTGAACCGGCCGGTAGATGACGTCGATGCGCCCGCGTCGGTGGCGGCATCCACCATTGGTCGGTGTGCAATCGCATGGCGACGCCGCCAGGGCGCGCGATATTGGCAATATGGCTCGACAAGAGATATTCCTCACCGAGCACTGCGCCGATGATCTGGCGCATACGGGCATGTTGCAAAAGCTCAATAAAAACCTGGCCTTTGTTGACCAGCATCCAAAGG
>DUBL01000152.1:0-8759 GCA_012960345.1 Gammaproteobacteria bacterium
CCGTTGGTTGCCGCTTGGGTTGTATACACTTGGTGCTTAATCATCTTCGATAGTTGATACCGCCCCTCCCAATGCCCCCTACGAATCAACTGCGTCACGCTTACTGGCTTGGAGGGGCTTTTGCCCTGGGCGCGGCATTTTCCTTTTCGTTACAGGATGCGCTGGTCAAGTGGCTCTCCAGTGATTACGCACTGCTGCAGCTTCTGCTGGTGCGCAGTGCCATCATGGTTCCCACCTTCGCGCTGATCTGTTTGACACGCTGGGGACACCACGGGCTGGTTACCCGTCGGCCTGGGGCCCACCTGTTGCGCGCGGGATTCAACCTGATCGCCTTCCTCAGTTACTACTATGCGATCTCTCGTATGCCCTTAGTCGATGCGCTCTCCATTGCCTCCGCCTATCCGATCATCCTGATTTTGCTCTCTGGCATCGTGTTGGCCGAGATTCCCAATGCACGGCAGATCATGGCGATTCTCGCTGGCTTCGTCGGGGTTCTTTTTATTATCCAGCCTACAGGCGACCACGTTGACTGGATCGGCGCCGGCGCGGCGCTGTTTGGCTGTCTGGGCTTTGCAGGCCTCGCCGTCCATACCCGCTATCTCTCTAAAACCGAATCCTCAGAACTGATGCTGCTCACTGGTGCGAGCTGCATATTGGTGCTCTCTTTAATCAGCGCACCATTCACCTGGCAGACGCCGACCGTTAACGATCTGGTACTGATGCTGGGATTGTCGGTCGCCGGCTTGTTCGGTCAGTATGGGTTAACCAGCAGCTTTCGCTACGCGCCGGTCTACCTGGTTGGGTCTCTGGAATACACGGCGCTGGTGTGGGCGGCCCTCTGGGGTTATCTGCTGTTTAACGATATCCCCACATTGACTGTCATGGCAGGTGCCGCGCTGGTTGTCGCCAGTGGCCTTGCCGTCGTGTTGAGTGAGCGTAAGAAACCTGCTTAATGTAGTCACAAAAGACGAGTTCCCACAAAGCTTAAGGCAATGGGTTATCGTCGGACTCAACGATTAGATGTCAGCTTCCGCCCCAAGTCTACGGGTTTGTTTCTATTAAGAAATTTGGAGCGGGAAACGAGACTCGAACTCGCGACATCCACGTTGGCAACGTGGTGCTCTACCAACTGAGCTATTCCCGCCTCGGGGTTGCCGAAAGGTTCGATACATTGATCGAACGAGGGCAGTATAGCACCGCTATGGAGTCTATTTTAGAGGCGCTTAACGGGAATCCACGCCGCGAGGACACACCGTATGCCCGCTATGTTATGTGGTCACAGGCGATGTAGCGCTTAAATCGATCATCTACCGGCGGTAGTCAGTGCCTAGACGATCCAGTAGTCGTAACATGGCACTCCATTCGAGTTGTCCACTCTCCAGACTGGTATCAAAACCCCCGTATTTTTTCTCTACCTCGGCAAGCACCTGCGGTGCAATCTCGATCAACTCATCGTTCAACGACATCGCAGCCACCTGTGCCGAGCACGCATGCTCCAGCCGATACATCCGTGAGAACGTCGACGGAATGCTCTGGCCCACCGTTAACAGACCATGGTTACGTAAAATAATATTGTTCGCGTTCTGGCAACTGTGGCCCAATGCCTCACACTCTGTCTGCGTTGAAGGGGTGCCATAGTCGTGGTACGCCAGATCACCCATCAACAGCGCTGCATCCTGACTGATCGGTAGCAGTCCTTTTTTTGTGATTGAAATGGCGATTCCCGCTCGTGTGTGCGTGTGCATCACACATTGAACGTCCGGTCTCACTTTATAAACCCCACTGTGAATGGTAAACCCCGCTTCGTTGTAGTTCGCCTCGTCACCGATCACATTGCCATCCATATCCATTTTTAACAAAGACGATGCGGTGATCTCATCAAATAAATCACCATAACTGTTGATCAGAAAAGTCCCGTCCTCGCCCGGCACACGTGCCGTCATGTGGGTATAAATCATGTCCGTCATGCGGTAGTAATGCAGGATGTGATAAAGCGCTGCTAGATCGCACCGTGTTTGCCATTCCGCTTCAGACATCTGTGGACGCGTGGGTAATGTGGTCACTGTCATAGATCGAAACCTCGTGTGAGTATCACGATGGAGTGGGTGTTTTATACCATGAGCAAGCGTTCCAGGTCTTTCCCTATAAAACACCTCTCGCAACGGGGATTAATACCGATTGAACGCATGACAGGGTGTTAGGCCCCCTGTTCTTTCCTGTTCTTTCCTGTTCTTTCCCGTACTGTCTCAGTTGGCCGCATTGAAATCACGCACAATCCAAAGAAACTGGGCACCGCTTCCCTCTCAGATCGCTTAAGATTATCCCCGTTTTGAAGGAGGTCTGATGCACAACAAAATCCTCCCCTGTTCGCCTATTCATGAATCCTGAGCGGAGCGCATCATGTTGTTACAAGACAAAATCTGCGTCATTACCGGCGCTGCCAGCGAACGCGGCATCGGGCGTGCCTGTGCACATCTATTTGTTGAGCACGGCGCAACGGTGGTGCTGCTTGATCTCGATGGGGAAGCGGTTGCCCGCACAGCCCAAACTCTCGGACCCACTCACTTAAGTTTCGAACTTGATGTCAGTGATCGGACTACCTGTCGCGAGATCATCGCTCAAGTCCTCAAATTAGTCCCACGGATTGACTGCCTGATCAACAACGCCGGCATCGCACAGCCCTTGGGAACGCTAGAGATAGAGCCAGAGGACTACGACCTCGTTCTCGATGTGTGCCTGCGCGGTACTTTCAATATGTGCCAAGCAGTGATCCCGGCCATGCAAACGCACCAGAGCGGTACCATCATCAACCTGTCGTCGGTCGCCGGACAGCGTGGGGGCGGTTTATTTGGCGGACCGCACTACGCCGCCGCAAAGGCCGGCGTCCTGGGACTGACCAAAACACTGGCCCGCGAACAGGGCCCTTATCACATTCGCGTTAACGCCATTTGTCCGGCCATGATCGACACCGATATTTTTGCGGGCCAACTGTCTGAGGAAAATCGGGCAGCGTTTGTCGCGGCCACCCCGATGGGGCGCGTGGGTCAACCATTAGATGTTGCCGGCTGCGCGCTGTTTCTCGCGTCGGATCTTTCCGCTTATGTGACCGGGTCGGAAATCGATGTCAACGGCGGTTTTCACATGCACTGAATGCCGGCATCTACTCACACATGACGAGTCACGCCGCCGTCTACAATAATATTTTGTCCCGTGATATACCCGGCTCCTTCCGAAAGAAGAAATGCAGCGGTCTTCGCGACTTCAGTGGTCGTGCCAATCCGCTGCATGGGTATTTTAGATCGAGTCTCCTCGGTATGATTCAAACTGTCGATATACCCGGGCAGCAGGTTGTTCATGCGAATACCTTCAGCCGCGTAACGGTCGGCATACAATTTGGCATAACTAGCCAAACCTGCCCGCAGGGTGCATGACACAGGCAGTGCAAGTTCAGGTTCCAATGCCGCAAACGTCGTGATATTGACTATCGCCCCGCCGCCACCACGCAGCATCGCCGGCGTGACTAAGCGAGACATTCGGACTACGTTAAGAATCAACATATCGAACCCGTCACGCCATTGCTCATCGGTGATGTCTAATAACTCACCCTTGGGTGGATGCGCTGTGTGATTAACCACCGCGTCAATACGGCCGTAGCGATCGAGCGTCTGGCTGACCAAACTCTCTAACGCGCGCGCATCGGTAACCGAACCCCTAACACCTAACCCACCCAACTCCAGCGCTAACTCCTCTGCGGCCTCCGAGCGAGACATCAGGGCCACCTCATAACCGCATTGATGCAACTCCCGCGCTACTGCCGCTCCCATGCCACCCCCACCCGCTGTGATTACCGCTACTTTTGCATCACTCATTGAGATCTCCCCCGAGCTCACCCTTGGATTTATCCGGGTGATTAATTTAAAGGACCCGCTAACCGGTTATCCGGTTATCCGGTTAACTGGCTAGCCAGTTAACCGACGAACCTATCTAACTCCGCTTGAAATCGCTGGCCAGGCAGATTTTAGATAACCCACCATCGACCAGATGGTCAGCGCGCTGGCAACATACAACATCGACTCACCAACCAATAATGTTGGAAACCCCACCAGGTCCTGACCATATAACAGCAGCGCAATGGCGATAATCTGCGCTGTGGTCTTTACCTTGCCCAACGTACTCACCGCGATCCCCGACCGCGCCCCACTCTGTGCGACCCACTCCCGCAGTGCCGACACTGCAATTTCTCTACCAATAATGACGACGACGGCAACGATAAACAGTTTCTGACTGACAACCCGATCGAGCACATCGCCGTCACTCACTAACAACACCAGAACAGCCGCCACAACCAACTTATCGGCCACCGGATCTAGAAAAGCGCCAAATTGAGAAGTTTGTCCTAAACGACGAGCCAAATACCCGTCAAGCCAATCCGTCAATCCAGCCAGAAGAAAGACCGCCGTGACATACACACCCGCAATGGGCATAAAGTACAACGCGACAACCACCGGAATCAGCGCCATGCGAAACAGCGTTAACAAGTTGGGTGTGGTGAGGGGCATTGCCTAATTATCCCTGATGAAGGTAGTCATACACACGCTGTGCAATCGGTCTGCTGATCCCCGACACTCGTGAAAGATCATCGATACCCGCGCTTCGCACCTGTCGCAATCCGCCAAAATGCCGCAGGAGGGCCCGTCGGCGTATCGACCCTACTCCGGGAATACCCTCTAATGGCGACGTGGTTCGAGCGCGCCCACGCTTGGCACGATGACCACTGATGGCAAAGCGATGCGCCTCGTCTCGCATTTGCTGGACAAGATGCAACGCCGGCGATGTTGGATCAAGCACTACCGGCGAGCGTCGGCCAGAAAGATACAGGCGCTCACGCCCAGGCTTTCGGTCGCGCCCCTTCGCAACACCCATCACTCGAACACTACCCAGCGACAATTCGTTCAACACATTAACCGCCACATTAAGCTGCCCGCGACCGCCATCAATCAAGAGAACATCAGGCACTGCCATGTCTGCACTCGCCCCCCCGCGGAATCGTCTCCTAAGCATTTGGTCCATACCCGCATAATCATCGCCGGGTCGGATGTCGCGGAGCGAAAACCGCCGATATTGATCTCGTGCCGCGCCACTCGCATCGAACACGACACACGACCCCATGGCCGCTTCTCCCTGCGTGTGACTCACGTCATAGCACTCCAACCTCGTCATGGGCGTTGTTATTCCAAGGGTGACTGCCAGTGCCGCCAGACCTTTTTGATACATCTCGTCGCCACTTAACAACCGGGCCAAGTAATCAAGCGCATTGGCCCGCGTTGTCTCCAGCCACCGTGCGCGGACAGATCGAACCTTCGATTTGATCATAACCTGTCGGCCGCACTGTTCAGCTAAGAAGTCAACAATCGTCTGCGCCGATGTGACCGCTGGTGCCACCACGATCTCGCGTGGAATGGGCCGCACGAGATAATACTGTGGCAGAAACGCTTCTAACACTTGGGCCAATGACTCATCAAGACGCGGGCGGTGAAGATATTGGCGACCGCCTGTATTCTGACCGTTACGAATCGACATCACACTCAGACAAACCACGCCACTTTGTTCAACGCCGACGATCACATCAACATCCTGTCGGGTTCCGGACAACACCTGGCCTGACTGCAGTTGCCGCAAGGATTGCAACCGATCCCTCCATAACGCAGCATTTTCGAAATCAAGCGCGGTCGATGCGATTTCCATTTTCCGGGTAAGCCGATCACCCAGTGCAGCATCTTTGCCCTCGAGCAACATCAAAGTCTGAGTAACATCTTCGTCATACGCCCCGGGCTCAATGAACCCAACGCACGGCGCTGTGCATCGACCGATCTGATGTTGCAGACAAGGGCGACTTCGATTACGGAAATAACTGTCTTCACACTGGCGCACCGGAATAACTTTCTGCACCATAGTCAATGACGCTCTGACCGCACCAGCGCTCGAAAAAGGTCCCAGGTATCGGCCGGGTCCTTTTCGATTGCCACGATAGAACCCGAGTCCCGGAAACTGATGATCTGTACCCACTCGAATATACGGATAGGTCCTGTCATCCCTGAATACCACGTTATAGCGAGGCTTCAATTCCTTGATCAGATTGATTTCCAGTAATAAGGCTTCGCTTTCCGTATGAGTAAGATGCGTATCAATTCGGCAAACCCTTTCCATCATGTGAGCCGTCTTGGCTGGCAGTCCTGTTTTTCTGAAATAACTGGATAGACGATTCTTCAGGCTTTTTGCCTTACCGACATACAGACAATCGTCTTTCTCATCAAACATCACATAGACCCCTGGCACATTTCGGGCCCGTTTCAACAACTGCCGACGGTCCATTTCTGGGACATCCGTCACGATGCGTCCACCTTTGTCCTGGCTCGTTTGATCACTGACATGAACATCGGTTCCGTCAGACGTCGAGTCTGTGTGTTGTAACGACTGCAGTGATAACTGCACAGAAGCGTGCGCCCTCCTAAGACCTCATATTCAAGCCCATGGCCGAACGGATAATCCCGCAAGCGGCATTCCAGTGCCCTCAATGTCGCCTGATGAGCTAACCCACCCAAAACTAGGATCACCCCACCGCGACCCACCGTCGCTAGCTCAGCAGCGAGAAAATGCCGACACTCGCGAACCTCTGCCGCGACCGGCTTGTTCTCGGGTGGCAAACACTTGACCGCGTTGGTGATACGACAACCAATCAACCGCAGACCATCCCGACGATGAGCCGATACCGGGCGCGTGGCAAAACCGAAACGATGCAAAGCCTCATAAAGCATCCGCCCCGCATGGTCGCCCGTGAACGGACGCCCCGTCGCGTTAGCCCCGTGTTTCCCGGGCGCCAAACCCACCACAAGAAGACCCGCATCCCGTTCACCGAAGGCCGCAACGGGCCCACAGTGATAAGTTGGATGCACCGCTTTCACCGTATCCATATAGTTCGCCAGCCTGGAGCACACCCGGCAATTGGGATCAAATCTGCTATTAGGTCGTTTCGCCATTGAGAGAGTTACGCCAAGTGTATTGGTGCCTTGTTGCTGGGTTGATGTTCAACGAATAAACTCCTGCGCCGGCTTTGGCTCTTATTAGGATCCACCATGAAGATTTCAGCATCGGACGCCCGAATTGGCAACCTAATTGAATATCAGGGGAAACTCTGGCGCATCCTCAAGAAAGAGCATGTTAAACCCGGCAAAGGGGGAGCCTTCGCACAGATCGAAATGAAAGCACTTAAGGAGGGAACCAAACTCAATGAGCGGTTCCGCTCTGACGACAAGCTTGAAAAAGCCCATGTGGAGCCGCGCAAAATGCAATATCTTTACCCCGATGGGGAACAATTTGTCTTCATGGACCTGGAAACCTATGAACAGATACCCCTCGAACAGGATTTAATCGGCAACCAATCGGGTTACCTCCAGGCTAATCTTGAGGTCCAGCTCAATTTCTATAACGACAACCCGATTGGCATGGAATTACCCGCGGCCGTTTCGCTGGAGGTCGTTGATACCGAATCCGTTGTCAAGGGCCAGACTGCCTCAGGATCCGGCAAACCCGCGATCCTGGAGACTGGTTTACGCGTCACCGTGCCCTCCTTTATTAACATTGGCGATTCCGTTCGCATTAACACCGATACGGGTGAATACCTGGAACGTGGATGATCGTGCTTGCTTAGCTCAATCCGCCAGGCCCGCTAGGCGCATTCGACATTCATCGACGTCGACTGTCTGGTCAATAGCCCCACCTGCCAAACGCGATAGTCGGTCAACCTGTGGATTCACCCACGCCTGACTCTCTAGCGTACGGATCACTTCGTTGGTCGCTAGACGGTCGTTACAGACCAGCACCACATCACAACCCGAACTCAAGGCAAGCTGTGCCCGAGAACCCACAGAATGTAACGCCGCAACGGCGCCGCCCATCATGATGTCATCGCAAAAGATGACTCCATCGAAATCCAAACGACCTCTTAACTCTTGAGCAAGCCAACGCCCTGACAAACTCGCTGGATTGCCATCGACCGCCGGAAACACAACGTGCGCCACCATTACACCGGCATAACCCCTGGGCAAGAGACTCTCGTAGGGCACGAGATCAGCGGCTTGTAGCGCTTTCAGCGACCGCGGGTCGCTGGGAAGCTCCGTATGCGAATCCCCCACCACTCCCCCATGCCCAGGAAAATGCTTAGCCACGCCGCACATACCGCCTAAATTCATCCCACGAACCACCTGATCAGCGAGCACGCCAACCACCCCAGGATCAGATGAAAAAGCACGACTTCCAATGACCGAACTGAGTGGATTAAACAAATCCAGCACTGGGGCAAAACTAATGTCAATGTCGATGGTGCGCAATTCGGAAGCCATCACATAACCCGCCGCTAATGCCGCGAACTTCCCCATCACTTTGTCTTCTTCATAACAGCAACCTAGCGAACGAGCGGATGGAAGCCGAGTAAACCCATCAAGCAACCGCTGTACACGACCCCCTTCCTGGTCTACCGCGACCAGCAAACGCGGACTTCGAAGCGCATGAATGCTCGCGACCAGTTCGGTAAGTTGGAATTGATCGTGAAAATTTCGGGAGAACAGAATCACTCCCCCCACCAGTGGATGGCAGAGACAATCGATGTCCTCAGGGGCTAATTCATGGCCCCCGATGTCGACCATCAACGGGCCCAACGGCAAGTTGTTAGCCACCGCAACCCGCCTATTTGAATCCTACCG
>DUBL01000152.1:8935-21226 GCA_012960345.1 Gammaproteobacteria bacterium
GAGAAACGAAGCGACGCAGATAACCCACTCGGTAGGCGTACAACCCAATGTGCCGTCGCATATAACGGGGATGGGTTACATTGTCTGGCGGAACATCATTTCGAACAAACGGTATCGGCGCTCGCGAAAAGTAAAGGGCATAACCGCGACGATCGACCACCACTTTGACAACACTTGGGTCATTCATGTCCTCATGCCGAACCAGCGGTAACGAGACAGTTGCCATCTCGGCCTCGGTCGCTCCGGCCAAACACTCCGCCACCTGATCAATCAACCCACCGGGCACACACGGTTCATCCCCCTGCAGGTTCACAATGATTCGGTCTTTGTCAAAGCTAAGATTCTCAACGGTTTCCGCGATGCGATCCGTTCCGGTGGCATGCTCGCTTTGAGTTCGGCAAACCGTCCCACCAAACGACTCCACCACTCGGGCAATCCCGTCATCATCCGTTGCCACAATAATTCGCTCTGCTTTACTCTCCAGTGCCCGCTCGTAGGTTCTGTGAATCATCGGTTTGCCCGCAATGTCGCGCAGCAACTTTCCCGGCAGACGACTTGCCCCATAACGGGCGGGAATAATGACGTCGAAGGCAGCAGTCATTCGGCGCCTTCAGCCCCAGAACTCAATTGCTGTAAAACACTATCGATAAATTCCGGCGGCAAATCCACCTTTAACTCCACCTGCCACCAATTGGAACGAGAAAAGGTGCGACATTTCACCGCATCTTTGGCAGTCATCAGCACACCATCGCTGCCAAACCTAATGAAATCATCTTCGCTAAACACATGGTGATCCGGAAACTGCTGGGGCTCAAAACGAACACCGGCCTGCGTTAGCTGATCGAAAAACCGCCCCGCATGCCCGATGCCGGTGACTGCGACGAACTTGTGTTTGTCCATCTCACTTAATGTACGCGTTTCGCCAGAGACAAGGTTGACACACTGTGCCAACACAGTCGTCATCTTGATTTCCCCCGGCCTGGCCTCGCCGTTAGTGACCACAAAATCAACCGTCTTGGCACGCGAACTAAATTCGCGAAGCGGCCCAGCGGGTAGCAACAAACCGCTTCCCAGGCGCCGTGTACCATCCAGTACAAGCACCTCAATCCAGCGCGGAAAGCGCCGATTCTGCAACCCATCATCACTGACCAGGACATTTACATCAAAATTCTCGCGCAGATAAGCGATCCCGCGACGACGGTCTTTGTCCACGACAATGGGTACGTCCAGCACCCATGCCATCATAACCGCCTCATCGCCAACCAGCGCAGCATCCGTTGTCGCCAGGACACTAAGACTACCCCGACCGGTGCCACCATACCCTCGACTGATCACAGCAGGCCGGTAGCCTGCGCCGATAAGCGCCTTGACCAGCCAAACCACCAAAGGTGTCTTACCGGTTCCCCCTGTCGTGAGGTTCCCAACCACAATCACCGGCAAGCCTTCCTCGATCTTGCGAGGACGAAGTGGATTCAGTGATTGGTAAATCAGAAGACCTACCGCATAAATAAGGCTAGCGGGCATCAACAATAACGTTAACCAATTGGGCTGATACCAGCTGTTTTCTAGGACAGTAGAAAAACGGATCACGACGCAACCATCATTCTTGAGTCGGCACCTTATCTCGTGCCTGACTTTGATACAGCCTGGCGTAAGGACCGCCCTGGTGAATCAGCGTATCGTGTGTACCCGTTTCAACAATCACCCCTTCGTCCAGAACGTAGATGCAATCCGCATCGACAACAGACGTCAACCGATGCGCAACGACCAACACAGTACGACCCTTCATCACACGGCGAATCGATGCCCAAACTTTTGCCTCTAGAACATTATCTAAGGCCGCAGTCGCTTCGTCGAAAATCAGAATTGATGCGTCTCGAGTCAATGCCCGAGCGATGGCCACGCGCTGTCGTTGGCCCCCTGACAATCTCCCGCCCTGCTCCCCGACACCCCCTCCAGACTCTCCCTCGGTGGTTACCAGAAATGGGGTCACGTGCGCGACCTCCAACACATCATCGAGCATGGTATCGACCATTTCCAGTCCAAACCGAACATTGTTTCGAATCGTGTCATCGAACAAAATGGCCTCCTGCGTGACCAGCGCGATTCGTTCTCGCAAAGCACCCAGTTGGTAACTCGCTAGCGGAACATCATCCACCCGAATCTCGCCTCGATGGGGGCGATAGAATCCCATCAGCAAAGCAGTCACTGTGGATTTACCACTGCCAGAAGCACCCACAAAGGCCACCGTCTGACCCGCCTCGATGGTAAAGGACAAGTTGTCGATAACTAGGCCATCTCCGTCATCGTATGAAAACGATACGTTTTTAAATTCAATACGACCGGCAACACCGTCAGCGCCAATGGCCCCGCCCTCGAATTCCTTGACCTCATCCAGAACGCTAAAAGCACTGTGCGATGCAGCGATACCAGATTGAATAAATTCGTTAACCCGCGCGAGACGCTTTACCGGCCCCATCAACATCAATACCGATCCAATGTAGGAAACAAATGTTCCTGCGCTCATAACAACGCTGGCGGCGCCAGACATTGAAAGGTAAATAATGACGGTCACGCTGATGCCGACCACAAAAATGAGCAGTGGAACACTGGCGGCGGCCACCAATGCCCTGCGCATCGCCTGGCGCCGGTTATCCCGGTTGGCACGGAGGAAAATACTGCGAACGTAGTCATATCCACCGTATGCCTTAACTATCCGTTGGCCCTGAAACACCTCCTGAGCAACGTGCGCAATATCACCGACAGAAGACTGGATATCTTCACTGGTAGTACGAAATCGTCGACTCGCCGCACGAATAATCATTGCCGCTAGCGGTGTGACAGCAAGAAAAACAAACGTCAACCGCCAACTCAAGTAGAACATCCAGGTTAACAAACCGATCACAATCAGCGTATCTTTGATCACTACCCTGAAAACCTGGTTACAGGCCAACGCGATTTGCTCAATATCAAAAATCAGTTTTGACACCAACCCAGCGGACGATTGTTTGTCGTAATAGGCAACGGGCAGATGTATCAATCGTTCAAAGACGTCATTTCTAAGATCAAAAATCATCTTCCGGGCAACCCAGGCAATACTGTATTGGTCGAGAAACGCGCCCACGGTTCGTAGAGCAAACACACCCACTAAAACAATTGGGATCAATGCGATGATGTTCGCGTCCCGCTCGATGAAGCCACCGTCCATAACCGGCTTCAACAACGCAGCAAAACCCGTTTCAGCAATGGCAACCATCAACATACCTAGAATGCCGATAACCACAATCCAGCGGTACGGCAAGCCGTAGCCCAGAAGCCGCTTTAATACGGGGCCACCGAGTTTTACATCCCGGGCGGGATCAGTCGGCATTCCTGGGTTTCTGAGTAGCAAAGGTGATTCTTACTAATCCGAGTTTGCGTGCGACATCCATTACCCGCACGACGGCCTCATGTGGTGTTTTCCGGTCGGCCCGAATGACGACAACCAGTTCGTCAGTCCCTTGTGCCCCCTTGGCCATCGCCTCGGCCAACACCGATCGCTCACGACTTAATAGATGATGTCCAGTGGACTCATTCGGGCTGCGAATTGAATAATCGCCACTCGCGGTTATCGCAACCACCAGCCGTGAGGGTTGCTGCTCGACCGCGGAATCCGGGTTGGCATCAGGCAAACGGATTCGCAACTGCGATTCCTTCGAAAACGTGGTCGAAACCATAAAAAAAATCAGTAACAAAAAGACGATGTCAATCAGAGGCGTGAGGTTGATGGTCACTTCCTCTTGGGATGGTCGACTGAATTTCATGATTTCCACCCCGACTGGAGAATCTCCATAAATCGCAGAGCATCCTGCTCCATGGCGACGGTCAATTCATTAACCTTGCCCAGAAAATATCGATGAAACATTAAGCTTGGAATGCCAACAGAAAGACCTGCCGCTGTAGTAATCAATGCTTCTGAAATCCCCCCCGCAAGGACTTGGGGATCACCAACTCCAACGGCAGTGATCGCCGAAAACACCTTAATCATTCCGATCACCGTGCCAAGTAAACCCAGCAACGGGGTCGTTGCAGCGATGGTCCCGAGCGCATTCAGGTAACGTTCAAGTTCATGCACCACATGTCCACCGGCCTCTTCAATGGCATCTTTTACTAGGAACGCCTGCTGCGTTTGACGCGACAGTCCGGCTGCCAGTATCTGGCCGAGAGCACTGGTCTCACGAACAGATTCAATTTGCTCGTTGGTAAGCCGATCACCCAAGGTCATACCTTGTATTTCGCTCATTAAATCTCTCGGCGCCACCACCGACCGACGAAGGCTCCAACAGCGCTCAACAATGATCGCCAGTGCCAGAACCGAGCACACGACGATTGGCCACATGAGCCAACCACCACTTCTAATTAATTCAAACACGAGTCGTTAATGTCGCTAAAGGATTCAGATTCAGTCGCAATCGGAAAAGGCGTCCCAGACGAGTCAGAAAATCGAAACTGTGCGCGGGGAGCGAAGTCTAACAACCCCCTCGTTTAACAGTCCATTCATCAGCGCATAAGGTCGCGCTGGTGAGAATGCCAGAATCGCATCTGGGTGCCTGCCCACGTCGTCCAATTGACTCGCCCTTGCTCTACTTTGACTAAAATAGCACCCTGTTCAGCTGTATCGAGCCAAATGACTCGTTTTCCCTCATAACGCCGAACGACATCCGCTCGAGGATGACCAAACCGGTTGCTTGCACCCCGGCTGACGATTGCAATATCCGGTTGCACGGCGTCCAGCAATAATTGGCTGGATGACGTGTTTGAGCCATGGTGCGGCACAATCATAACGTTTGAACGCAATGCCCCCCCGTAGCGACCTACCAGTAACCGCTCAGCTCGCCTCTCGATATCTCCGGTCAACAAAACTGAACTGATACCGTCGCTAATTCGAAGCACGCACGAACGGTCATTTCGAGAACCCCGCTGTCCTGGTAGTGGCGAGAGAAATTGAAAACTGATGCTATCCCAGCTCCAGGACCGTCCCGCGGAGCAAGCGCGATCCTGATCATCGAATGAACGTCCACTTCGATAAATCTGACCCACAGGCACTGAACTCAATACGCCCACAGCTCCACCCCGATGATCACGGTCATCGTGACTGACCACCATCACATCGATCGCACTGCGGCCACGTGAACGCAGATAAGGCACCACAATAGTCGTACCCACCGAGAAGCCTCCATACCCGGACCCCGCATCGAACAGAAGAGTATGGTGCGAGGTTTCGACCACCACAGCGAGACCCTGCCCCACATCAAGAACCGTGACAAAAAATACATCCCTGCTCGGCAACGATGTCGTTAATCCCAGCCATAAAACACACAGCAATCCAAACACACACACCCAGCGCCAATACCTTCTGAAACAACCTAGCGCCGCGATGACAACGGCGAATGTCAAATAAACCGTCGGAGGGAACGCGCTGGTGACGGCGTGGGGCCACTTTGCGGTCCATGACATCCACGGCCACAAGTAGCCGAGAACCCCGCTCGCCGAGTCCAGAAGCAAAGTCGTGAGCGCACTCAGCCCGAGCAGTTGGGACAGTAACGCAATCAATACCAGCGGCACCACTGCGATGGAAAAAATCGGCACAGCAATCAGATTAACCACCGGTGCCACGAGGGACACTTGGCCGAAAAACGCCATAAGCAACCCAGACAACCCCACGAATAGAAAGAACTGAATTCCACACAATGTCCACAGTGCCCTGACAACTCGTTGCAACCGTGAGGGAGATGCTTTCAATCGGGCCTGGCCGGTTGCCAACGAATAAAATAGAAGAATGAACCCTACCGCGGCATATGACAGCCAAAACGATGCCGACCAAACTGCAAGGGGGGTCAACAAGGTGCCCGCTATCAATGCGACCGAAAAGAGAGTCGATGCCGACCACCGACGCCGAGTGAGCAACATCAACGACGCCGCTAGCAACATGACCAAAGCACGGGTGGTTGGGATCGAAAACCCAGCCAGTGCGGCATAGCCCGCGGCCATTGTGATGGCAGCAACTAATCCAACTGTTTGGGCAGGTACTCGAAGCAACAGTGCGGGGCTAAGGCGCCAAAGAACATTGAATAACCAGTAGCCCAGTGTTGCTGCTAACCCAATATGCAACCCTGATATCGCGATCAAATGACTCAGGCCCGTTCGTCGAAGTACTCGCCACTCCTCCGACTGAATGGCTGATCGATCCCCGACCGCCAGCGCTCTAATCACCCCCATGGCCGTGCTTTTCGGGCGATCAGCAACAAGGGATGAAGCTAAATCCCAACGAATCTGGTCGAGTAAAGCGACCGACCCGGATAATCCCAAACGGGCATTATCCGTACTGACTCGGACATAACCCCTGCCCTTGATCCCGTGGATAAATGACCTTTTCTCAAAATCGACGATTCCCCAATTTCGATAACTACGGGGCGAGCGTAACCGCACCTCCAAACGCCACCGCTCACCCGGCCTAGCTCGCGGCGTATCACCATACCAAGACAAACGGAGGCGACGCGCTATCGTCAATTCTGACGTTGGTAACGATATCCGTTGGGTTAAAAAATCAAAGCGAAGCACCGCATCTGACTCGTTGGGAAGACCCACCACCCAGCCGGTAATGGTCACGGGTTTCTCGTAGACAGACGACGGCAACGTTCGCATCAACATGAGACCCGCGACCGTGTTAGCCAGTAATAAGCCCCCGACAAAAGGATACAGCCAAGGAAAAGCCCGCGTTTTAAACGTCAGGACCAAAGTCACCACAAGACAAAGTGCTGCGTGCCATTCCAGCAAAACAGGCAGCCTGTGTATCAGCGACGCACCAAGCCAGAACAGTACTGAAATTCTAACCATCGTGGGCATACGCGCACGACCCTATAATGCATGATCTAACTTGAGGTGTGATTGTATTTCTGAGGCTTAAGGACTGACTGTGCTGAACCGCACACTGCGACGGAAATTGCCGTCAAAAGCGACCGTACTGCAACAACCCGGTCTTCGACATTTGGCTCACCTCTTCGGGGACGCTCAACTGTGGTCGCTCAATCGGCGATCGGTCAGCCGTGGATTAGCGATTGGCCTGTTCTGGACCTTCGTGCCAATACCGCTGCAAACCATCCCCGCTGCCCTCACCTGCCTTGTCATCCGCGGACACCTACCGATTGCAGCGCTGATCGTGTGGATCTCAAATCCGCTGACCTGGCTTCCCCTCTATGGTGCCGCGTATCTCTTCGGCGCATGGGTGTTGGGTCAACCGATTCCTGACTTATCGACCGTTGACCTGGCTTGGATGAAGGAACAATTGGTGACACTGTGGGTGGGATGCATGATATTGGCTTGCCTGTTTGCTGCTTTAGGCTATCTGCTAGGACACGCCCTGTGGCAACTACGTGTGTTGCGACAGTGGGAACAAAGACAAGCAATGCAAAAAGACCGTACCGGCACACGCACAAAACCCCATTAAATCCGTGACGGCGGAGGTAATGTCTCTTAGCGCTCCAGCCCCCCATCCACCAGACGCAGGACTCGACCCAGTTTGCCTGCCAACGCCACATCATGAGTGGCTACGACCAAACTGGTGCCAAACTCTTCGTTCAGTTCGATTAACAACTGTTGAATCGACTCCGCTGTGCGCCGATCTAAATTTCCCGTCGGCTCGTCAGCCAATACACACGTCGGCCGAGTGATCAGCGCTCGCGCTACCGCCGCACGCTGACGCTCACCACCGGATAACTCCGAGGGTCGATGACGCGCCCGACTGGCCAAGCCAACCCGCTCAAGCAATGCTCTCGCTCTTTCAATCGCATCCGCACTGGGGTGCCGACGAATCAGTAGTGGCATGGCAACGTTTTCTTCCGCTGTGAACTCTCCCAGTAAATGGTGAAACTGGTAAACGAACCCCAGGGTGCGATTACGTAAGTCACCACGCGCCTTCTGACTAATACCCGCCGGGTCCGTCCCGCCTAACTCCACCCGTCCCGCGGTCGGGTCATCCAAACCGGCCAGCAAGTGCAGCAGGGTTGTTTTGCCGCTACCTGAGGCGCCAACCAATGCAACAGTTTCCCCGGCCACAATATCTAAACTGACCCCAGCCAATACCTCGACTTTCGCGTCACCTTGAACATAGGTTTTACCCAGTTCACGGCATCGTAGAACCACTGCTCCCGTCCTACTCATACCGCAACGCCTCTGCGGGCTGTGTGCGCGATGCTCGCCACGCCGGGTAAAGGGTTGCGACCAGACTGATACCAAACGATGCGCTAGCAATCTGAATGACATCAGACCATTTCATCTGTGCCGGAAAATCGGTAATCACGTAAATACTTGAAGGAAAGAACTCGGTGTTAAGAAGCTCCTCAAGCCACGGCACCAATGTTTCAATATTGATTGCAGTGAGCACACCGACACCGGTTCCAATTAATGTACCAGTTACTCCAATCATCACACCCTGCACGACAAAGATACCCATAACGCTCAAGGGACTGATGCCGAGAGTGCGCAATATGGCAACATCAGCTTCCTTATCGGAAACAACCATAATCAAGGTCGAAACAATATTGAATGCAGCCACCGCCACGATGAGCAAGAGAATAATGAACATGACGCGTTTCTCGATCTTGAGCGCGCGAAAAAGATTGCTATGTTCCCGTGTCCAATCGGTGATGCCCACACCAGAGCCAAGCAACTCGGTCAACTTCTGACGAACACGTGGCGCGTCATAGACATTCTTCAATTTAAGGCGAAGACCCGTAGCTCGACCTTCCGTTCGAAACAGCCGGGCGGCGTCTTCTATATGAATCAACGCCAGCGCACTATCATACTCATACATGCCCAACTCGAATATTCCTGCCACTCGAAAACGCTTTAGCCGCGGTAAAAGCCCCGCCGGCGTTACCTGTCCTTTCGGAGCCACCACAGTAACCTTGTCACCCAGTACAACGTCCAGCTTAGACGCAAGCGCTGAGCCGATAATAATATTCCAATCCCGAGGAACCAGCGCGGCAACATCACCCGCAGTTAAGTGGTCCAGGACCGTAGAAACATTCGCCTCCCTATTCGGCACGATGCCCCGAATAAGCGCACCACTAACAGTCGGCCCCTTAACCAACATGCCTTGGCCAAGGATAAACGGCGCCTGACCCACCACTTCTCCGGCCTGTTCAACCCTTTCACTCAGGCGTGGCCAATCGGTCAGTTCCCCCCGGAAGCTGGTAATAGTGACGTGAGAGGCCACCGCCAGGATACGTTCGCGCAATTCCCGCTCAAACCCATTCATGATCGACAACACGGTAATCAGCGCCCAGACCCCAATCACAATACCCAGAACCGAGATTAAAGAGATAAACGAAATAAACTGATTTCGCCGCTTGGCTCGCGTATAGCGCAGACCAATCTGCAGTTCCAGAGGACGAATCATTGACCGGCGGACCGTGCTCGACTCAACCTTGAGGCCTTCAGCGGATCATGCCTCTGGTCTGAGATGGGGAAAAAGCAAAACATCGCGAATAGAGCGACTGTCTGTCAATAGCATCACAAACCGATCGATACCAATCCCGCCCCCCGCGTTGGGGGGTAGGCCGTATTCGAGCGCGTCGATGTAATCCTGGTCAAAAAACATCGCCTCTTCATCACCACCGGCTTTCTCGCTCGCTTGCCGCCTGAGGCGTTCCTCCTGATCTTGTGGATCATTGAGTTCGGAAAACCCATTCGCCAGTTCACGGCCAGCGATAAACAACTCAAATCGATCCGTCATATCGGGGTCGCTTTCACTGCGACGAGATAACGGAGACACCGAAACGGGGTGGCCGGTAATAAAAGTCGGCTGAATCAGCGTCGCCTCAACAGACTGCTCAAACACCTCGAGCAGCAGCTCGCCGGCATCACTATCCGGTGAACTCTCAACTCCCGTGGATGACAGATGGCGGCGCAGAACAGCCGCGTCTTTACAGTCGGATTCAGACAATGTCCCATGATGCGATCGAACGGCCTCACCCAATGACAATCGACGGAACGACGCCCCCAAGTCAATCTGATGTCCCTGATATTCAACCACGGCAGACCCCGTGACCTCTTCGGTCACCGTGCGCAACATGTCCTCCGTCAGATCCATATAATCAACGTAGTCAAGATAGGCTTCGTTGTATTCCAACATCGTGAATTCCGGGTTGTGCTCGGTACTTAGCCCTTCGTTACGAAAGTTGCGATTCATTTCATACACTCGCTCAAATCCACCTACCAGGCAACGTTTGATATACAGCTCCTGCGCGACTCGCATGAAAAGATCCATATCAAGGGCGTTGTGGTGAGTAATAAACGGTCGCGCATTGGCGCCACCGGGAATGACCTGCATCATCGGTGACTCGATCTCAAGATATCCGCGCTGATCTAGAAAACGACGCAGTGACGCGGTGATTTGCGCTCGCCGACGGAAGGTCTGGCGGGACTGCTCATTGACGATCAGATCAACATAGCGTCGTCGGTAACGCGTTTCCACATCCGCAAGCCCGTGGAATTTGTCCGGCAAAGGCCGCAAGCCTTTTACCAGCAGCCGTATATCCTCGACCTGCACAGTTAACTCTCCGGTGCGAGTACGAAATAAGGTACCCACCACTCCGATGAGATCACCGATATCGAGTTTTCGAAAAAGTCGGTTATAGACACCGTCGGCTAAACGATCCCTTTGGGCATAGATCTGTATCTTTCCATGCTCGTCGTGCATGTCAGCAAAACCGGCTTTGCCCATCACTCGTCGCGTCATGACACGACCCGCTATCGTGACACGAGTCGGTGTGGCCGTCAGTGCCTGCTCATCAATATGATCATAGTTCCGACGAATTTCCTGTGTATCGGTATCACGCCTGAAATCATTCGGATACGCATTGCCATCACCCCGCAATACTTCGAGTTTTTGCTTGCGCTGAAGTACTTGATCGTTTTCTTCGGTCGTCATAGGATTAATTTTCCAACCTCATCTAATCTTAAAGCCCCTGCTTTAGGCTTGCCTCGATAAATGCCCGAAGGTTGCCATCCAGAACAGCCTGTGGATTGCCTGTTTCCACCCCAGTCCTTAAGTCCTTAATACGAGACTGGTCGAGCACGTAGGAACGAATCTGGCTACCCCAGCCTATGTCGGACTTGGAATCCTCAAGCCCTTGCTGCTCTTCCTTCCGTTTACGCATCTCGGCTTCGTATAGGCGCGCGCGCAGCATATTCATCGCCTCCGCCCGGTTGCGATGCTGTGACCGGTCGTTCTGACATTGCACCACAATCCCCGTCGGCAGGTGAGTGAGTCGTACCGCTGAATTGGTCTTGTTGACATGTTGTCCTCCCGCTCCGCTGGCACGATAGGTGTCCACTCGTAGGTCGGCGGGGTTGACCTCGATATCGACCGTATCATCGACCTCAGGGTACGCAAATACCGAGGCGAAGGAAGTATGTCGTCTGTTGCCTGAATCAAACGGTGATTTTCGAACCAAGCGATGCACGCCGGTTTCTGTACGCAAATGACCGTACGCGTATTCACCACTCACCTGTATCGTGGCACTTTTAATCCCCGCCACCTCGCCTTCTGACCGTTCGATCATCTCAACCTTGAATCCCTCACGCTCGGCCCATCGCAGATACATTCGTAGCAACATGGCGGCCCAGTCCTGGGCCTCGGTACCACCGGATCCCGCCTGAATGTCTACAAACGCGCTCGCCGCATCCGCCTCACCGGC
This sequence comes from Gammaproteobacteria bacterium, assembly GCA_012960345.1. Classification (GTDB taxonomy): domain Bacteria; phylum Pseudomonadota; class Gammaproteobacteria; order Arenicellales; family UBA868; genus UBA11791. The sequence goes on from DUBL01000152.1 coordinate 20,677, forward strand.
AAACATACGCCGAAACTCGAGTCTTGACAGCACATTGCCAATTGAGTCGATATCAGCCCTTAGGTCGACGATCGTGGCGTCATCTTCTTCGGTCCTGGCAAGATCCAGCAGTTCCAACGCTTCATCAGTCTTGATGGTGAGATCATCTATAGTGCCTACCACCTCTTCAAGACGGGCTCGTTCTCGCCCCAACTCCTGCGCTACCGACTGATCAGTCCAGATATCCGGTTCTTCAAACCGTAACAGGACTTCCTCTAATCTCTCTCGTTTGTTTTGATAGTCAAAGATACCCCCTTAGGGCATTAATTCGAATGCCGTAATCATCGAGTGTGCGGCTGAGTTCACCGGTTTCTTGCATCACACTTGCCTATCGATACCCATTAAGAAACTCGAAGGATACCGGATTAAGAATGCCACGGGTAATTCACGCGATGCTAGGATAACGCCACACCCCTAGAAATTCGGGTTACAATCCATCCACAGACGCTGGGAAACAGCGCCGTTTTAATTGTTCACTTGACGGAATCTGGATTCTGCCACCACTATGAAA
>DUBL01000153.1 GCA_012960345.1 Gammaproteobacteria bacterium
CCGCAATACCCACATCAGCACGACGGTCTGCGCCACCCCCCCCGCCTGCCACCGCCGCGCAGAGGTGCGAACCGTTTTCTCCACACATAGCGGCCGACCGATACGTTTAAGACGCTTTGAGATATCGATGTCCTCCATCAAGGCTAAAGGACGGTAACCGCCAATGGTTTGGAAGATTGACCGACGCACGCTGATCGCCTGATCACCAGTCGCGATCGCAGTCCAACAAGACCTATGGTTGGCTATAGTCTCGATGATTCGAAAGATCGGTGCTGCAGCGTCAATTCGAATGGCGAACCGCACCCACGCGATGTCCTTTCCGGTCGATCGAAGAATCAAGCGCAGATCGTCCATGGGCAGTCGAGTATCTGCATGAAGGAATACAAGCCAGTCCGTGTGGCTTTGTGCCGCGCCGTCGTTCATCTGCGAAGCTCTCTCAGCTCGTTGTGACCGTACAATGCGCAGTCGGGAATCTCGATCAAGACTCGATGCCAACAAGCCACGTACCACCAGGTTTGAACCGGGATCATCACTGGCATCCACCACAACTAACTGATCAATATCGTCCCTTGCCAACACGGCAACCACCGCACTAACAAGACCGGGCCCTTCCCGAAACGCAGGCATCACCACCGCTATCGTTGGCCGAGTCATCGGCGCACCACGACCAAACCAATCAGCCGTTTCTCAAACGGTGCGCTACCCGCAAACGCAACGCGTTCAACTTGATGAATCCCTCTGCATCGGCCTGACGATAAGCACCATGATCTTCTTCAAACGTAGACAGCTCAGGAGCGAACAATGAGTGTGTCTCTGAGCGTCGTCCAAGCACCATGACACCACCTTTGTAGACTGACAGACGAACGGTGCCATTAACAGTCGCCTGCGAAGCATCGATCAACGTCTGTAGTGCTTCTCTTTCAGGGCTCCACCAATAACCGTTGTAAATCAAGCGTGCGTAACGGGGCATCAGATCATCTTTGATATGCGCCACTTCCCGATCCAAGGTAATTGATTCCATCGCACGATGTGCCTTCAGCAATATCGTGCCACCAGGCGTCTCATAACAACCTCGGTTTTTCATGCCGATATAACGGTTTTCAACTAAATCGGCACGACCCACTCCATGACGACAGCCGATTTCGTTGAGTCGCACCATCAAAGCAGCCGGTGACAAGCACTCATCGTTGATCGACACAGGATCCCCTACCGAGAACGCTAGCTCAATGGTTTGCGGTTCGTCAGGTGCATCGGTAGGTGCGACAGTCCATGCCCATACGCTGGGATCCGGTGTGTGCCAAGGATCCTCAAGTTGTCCGCCTTCGTAGGAGATGTGCAACAGGTTTGCATCCATCGAGTAATCCGAACTCCCATCGGCCTGTGTCTGAACGGGAATTCCATGCGCCTTAGCGTAAGCGACCAACTTCTCGCGCGATGTCAGATCCCATTCTCTCCACGGTGCAATGATGCGAATACTCGGATTGAGCGCGTAGGCACCAAGTTCCATGCGGACCTGGTCGTTACCTTTTCCGGTAGCGCCATGAGCAATCGCATCTGATGAGGTAAGGCTCGCAATTCGAACGAGATGTTTGGCAATCAATGGCCGTGCAATCGATGTGCCTAGCAGATACTCACCCTCATAGACCGTATTGGCTCTAAACATGGGAAAAATAAAGTCGCGGGCAAATTCCTCTCTCAAGTCCTCTACAAAAATTTCGCTTATTCCAAGCGCTTTAGCTTTGTCTTTGACTGGCTCTAAGGGTTCATCCTGCCCAATATCTGCGGTGAACGTAACTACCTCACAGTGATAATGATCTTGCAACCATTTCAAAATGACAGAGGTATCTAACCCACCTGAATAGGCGAGCACCACCTTTTTTACTGTTTGCATACGAGGGCCTTGGTCCTAACCTGGATCTACGTTAAGTCAGACGAATTATATCAATCAGATATCCTCCTCAGGGCTTCGATAGATGCGACCATGCCTCAGTCAGGATAGAATCGGCGCCGCGACCTCATCCAGAATGGCCCAATTCACCCAATCGACTTCGATTACAGCCAGGATCCACCTGCCATCATGACGTGCAGACACTTTTTGTCACTTCTCGACTTCTCGAGCGAAGATCTTCAGCAACTGATTGAAAAGGCTATGGAACTCAAGACTGGGGCGCGACAAGGCCAACTGCCGAGCGTGATGAGAGGCAAGACCTTGGCCATGGTGTTCGAAAAAGCGTCTACCCGCACTCGGGTTTCGTTTGAAATTGGTGCCAACCAACTCGGTGGGAGTGCGCTTTTCCTCTCACCCGGCGACAGCCAAATGAGCCGCGGTGAATCACTTGCAGACACTGCCCGCGTCCTGTCATCCATGGCTGATCTGGTCGTGATGAGGACACTGGCCCACGAACGCCTGACCGAGGTCGCCCAACATTCCCAGGTACCCGTCATCAATGCAATGTCCGACACCTCACATCCGTGTCAATTACTTGCCGACATACTCACTTTCGTTGAGCACCGGGGGTCCATTACCAACGCGACCGTAGCATGGGTTGGCGACGGAAATAATGTGTGCCAATCGTGGATCAACGCGGCCCGCCAGTTTGGTTTCAATTTACGCGTTGCCACTCCCCCCGGTTACGAGCCTGATTCGGACATTGTCGCTGCGTCAAAGGACTATGCAACCTTATCAGATCAACCAGAAGACGCCGTCCTGGGTGCAGATTTGGTGGTGACTGACACCTGGACCAGTATTGGTATGGAATCCGAGCGTGCTGACCGAGAGGCCATTTTTTCCAATTACCGCGTGACGTCCGAACTCATGCATCAAGCGAGTAAAGACGCGCTTTTCATGCACTGCCTGCCTGCTTATCGCGGAAAGGAGGTGGATGCAACAGTGATTGATGGACCGCAAAGCGTGGTGTGGGACGAAGCCGAGAACCGACTTCACGCACAAAAAGCGCTGATGTTCATGCTGCTAACAGACTAACGTTAGCAGGGCACCCTATCGCCAGACTCAATCGAGAGCGGCTGCCAACAAGCTAGTTCGCCACGACTGTTCGCATTTGGATCAAGGCACGATTCTCTATCTGCCGAATTCGCTCTGCCGAGACGTTATATTCATCGGCCAGCATTTGCAGGGTCGGTTTCTTAGACTCATCATTCAACCAGCGGCGCTGGATAATGTTGCGACTACGGTCATCCAATGAATTCAACGCTTCGCGCAACTGTAACTGACGCGAGTGCGCCTCATCTGCTTTTAGAACTAATTCGCCCGGATCGGCGCCCTCAGCCGCTAAGACCTCCGCCGGCGACAAACTTCTACTGTCGTCATCATGATCCAATACGGGATCGAAAGAGACATCCGCTCCACCCAAGCGCGTTTCCATCTCACGCACCGTGCGCTCATCGACTTGAAGTTTCTCAGCGAGTTGCTCAATTTCCGAGGCCTGCATCGGGCCCAATCGACTGCGATTCTTACGTAGATTGAAAAAAAGTTTTCGCTGCGCCTTGGTGGTCGCTACTTTGACCATACGCCAGTTTCGAACTACGTAATCATAAATTTCAGCCTTGATCCAGTGCACCGCAAACGATACCAGTCGAATATCGCGCCGATAGTCATATCGTTTCACGGCTTTCATCAGCCCCACACTGCCCTCCTGAATGAGATCGACCAAAGGCAATCCATAGCCACTGAACCCACGCGCTACACTGACTACATATCGCAAATGGGAATAGACCAACTGTCGAGCGGCGTCCAAGTCCTGTTCTTCGCTGTAGCGACGCGCTAACTCCCGCTCATCAGCGGCAGACAGTAAGGGGGCTGCATTGACCGAACTAAGATAATTCGCGAACCCCTGGCCGGATAACGACTCGGTGGCAATGGCATATGATGGCGTCATAAGAAGTCTCTGAGGGATCAGTACAGGCTATTTTAGCACTCTTAACAGAAGAGTGCTAACAAGTTAATTAGTTTATATATATTGTTTGTTTTCAATAACTTATAAATATTTCTAGCGAAACTTCAGCATAAATAAAGCGACTAATTGCCGACTAAGTCGGTGCATCGGGCACCAGCCGCACGGCGAACTTCACCGGATCAAAACGCACTAGATCATCGATCCCCTCTCCGACTCCCACATAAGATATGGGTAATCCAAAACGCTCCGCCAGTGAAATGACAATGCCTGCGCGGGCCGTGCCGTCGACCTTGGTCAGGCATAGACCGGTCACTGCGATCTCCGCAGTAAACGCCTCACATTGAGCGATTGCATTCTGTCCATTGGCCGCATCTATGACCAGCAGTGTTTCGTTCGGCGCCGTTGCATCTACCTTTGCCATCACTCTGACCATTTTCTGCAGTTGCCGCATAAGATCCGTATTGACGTGAGCTCGGCCCGCCGAATCAATCAACAACACATTGATGCCCTTGGCTTTTGCCGATAAAACGGCATCGTGCGCGACCGCTGCTGCATCCGCCCCGCGAGTCTGCGCCACCATCGGGATATCCAATCGATCACTCCAGATCCCCAACTGTTCGATCGCGGCGGCACGAAATGTATCGCACGCAGCCAGCATGACCGTGAACTTCCGGCGCTGAAATTCTCGGGCCAACCTTGCAGTCAGGGTTGTTTTCCCGACCCCGTTCACTCCCACGAGCAAGATCACCGTGGTCGAACCTGGTAATGGATCCGGCAGTGGTTGCGCGAACGGGGTCAAAAGCGTGACGATCTCCTCACGTAACGCCGCGACCAAGGTGGCACGATCACTGATCTGCTCGCTGCGTGACCTTTGGCGTAATCGTTCGACAACTCGAGTGGTTGCAGTCACGCCCACATCTGCGAGAATCAAGGCCTCTTCAAGTGCTTCATAGGCTGCCTCATCGAGGGTCACTCGAGATCCGCCAAATAGTCTAAAAAAACGCGTGCCAAACGACTCTCGAGCCCGCTGTGGCGCGGCATTCACTCGATTGGCATCGTTAGACAATGGCGGGTTCACTGTGACCAAGGCTAACCGATGACACCAACAGGCGCACCACGGAATCCGCAAAAGGCAACTCCTTGAGAGCTCGACATACCGTTCGCATTATTGCCGGCCATTGGCGCCACCGGTTGATTCGATTCGACCCCGGCGAGGGGCTCCGTCCGACGCCGGATGGGGTTCGAGAAACCCTCTTCAACTGGCTGATTCCTCTCATCAACGGCGCCCGCTGTCTGGACCTGTTTGCGGGTAGCGGAGCGCTTGGGTTCGAAGCACTCTCCCGTGGGGCAGCACAGGTCACCATGGTCGATCATCAACGTCCCGTATGCCTCCGCCTGAGAGAGAATTGTGAACTGCTCGGCACAACGCAAATTAATATCGTCTGTAGTGATGCGCTTACTTATCTGCGTCAAACCTTTGATCAATTCGACATTATCTTTATCGACCCACCCTACAACACACTGCTTGCCACTCAAACATTCAACTTGCTTAATCGTCAAACAACAACCACACCCGACGGCGTGATCTATGTCGAATCCGGCACTCATATGGAACCTCTGGTGCTGCCGAGTGGATGGGAAATATTTCGTCAAAAGGCACAAGGTGAAGTCCGTTACCAGCTGTATCAGAAAATCAAAGAGACAGTCAATCGCGAATGGGCATCCACATAACGACCGTTTCGCTGCGCGCTCAACTTAACGCTCAGTTACCACCGTAGCGCGCCTCTCTTTCGAAACCATGCCGGTTGTCAACATCAAATACCCGCCGCATCAAAGGCTCAAAGAAAGACAGCGCTTCATTAGCGTAATCGGGATCAAAACAATTCTGGTCATAATCCTCACAAAAACGAATGGTATCGGCGTAACACGGATGATCCTTATAACGGTCCCTCGCGTTGGAATCACCACCTGAAAAGTGTGCGTAGTAATACATCTGGAACAACCCATGATGCTTAACAATCCAATGGATACGTTCAGACACAAAAGGACGCAACACCGCGGCCGCCATTTCTCCATGTGAATGCGGCGCCAGCATGTCACCCATGTCGTGCAGTAGGGCCGCTACCACCATCTCTTCAGGCTCGCCGGCACGATGCGCTCGTGTCGCAGATTGAAGTGAATGACCGAGACGACTGACCTTGTATCCGTTAATGGAACTATCGAGCGCCTTAAGATGCGCTATTAAACGATCAACGAGACCCGCGGTAAATTCGGCCTCCATCGCATCGAGGAAAGCGTATTCTTCACGCGTTCCATCTGCCATGTGGACAAATTCCACCTGATCCATGCGAATCTCCTTTATCGTGCTAACGTTGTGGCGCGGCGATTGGCTGATTGCTAGTATGCCGGTTACTCCGACACTTGTCCTGCACCTAGACCCATTTACTTATGCCAACCAAAGCCATCTATCCCGGCACTTTCGATCCGGTCACGAACGGACACCTCGACCTGGCAGAACGAGCAAGCCACCTCTTTGACCAAATCGTCGTGGCCATAGCAGCCAGCCCGGCCAAACAGCCTTTATTCAGCCTCGAAGAAAGAATCGAGTTGGCCGAACAAACGCTCGGGCATATTCCCAATCTTGAAATCGCTGGTTTTTCGGGTCTGCTCATCAACTTCACGAAAAAACGCGGGGCGGGCATCGTCGTCCGCGGACTTCGGGCAGTATCTGACTTCGAGTATGAATTCCAACTGGCCGCAATGAACCGCCGATTGGATAACACCATCGAAACCGTATTCCTAACACCCGCGGAAAATTACACTTTTCTCTCAGCAACACTGGTTCGCGAGATTGCAGGCCTCGGCGGCGATGTCGCTCAATTCGTGCATCCCGTGGTCAATCAAGCCCTGCTCAACAAGATGGGCTGACACCAGCGGATGCAAGAATTAATCGATGGCGCTACTGATCACACACGAATGCATCAATTGCGATGTGTGCGAACCCGAATGTCCCAACCAAGCGATTTACCAGGGCGAGGAAATTTACGAAATCGACCCTGCTTGCTGTACCGAATGCATTGGGCATTTTGAAACGCCGCAATGCGTAGAAGTGTGTCCAGTGGAGTGTATTGTCGTCGACCCAGCGCGAGTAGAAGATGTCGATCTGTTACTCAAGCGCTATCACCGACTCGTCGCTTCATGAAATGGCCACAGCTGGTGACGAAAGGCGCGAACGATGCAACCACATGATGGCAATAATCGCCAGCACAACAAACGGCAATAACGCGATATTGAGCAACTGCCAACCGTAATACTCGTGAAGGTACCCCGAACTTAACGCTGTTATTGTCACCGTTCCGAATACCAAGACATCGTTAAAGCCCTGGGTTTTGGCTTTTTCCACCGACCTATATGCCTCGGTCACTAACGTGGTCGCGCCGATAAATAAGAAGTTCCAACCAACGCCCAAGAGGAACAAACCTGTCAGGAAGTACGACAAAGTGACTCCGCTCAGATTGATTACACCGCAGGCCAGTAGGATCAATCCACCGATCGCCATGATAATGGTCACGCCAAAGCGCTTGATCAGGTGCCCGGTCACGAATGCCGGGGCAAACATCCCCAGCACATGCCATTCAATGACCAGCACCGTATCATCGAAACTAAGGCCGTAACCCGCCATCGCCAACGGGGTCGCGGTCATTAGAAAATTCATCGATCCGTAAGCTACCACTGCGCTAAAAACCGCGACGAAGAAGCTCGGTTGAGTCGCAATACGCATTAACGATCGCGGCACGCCATGCTGTTCCTCAACCGTAGGCTGGGGAATCCTTACAAAACACAATAAGATCATCGAGGCTAAATAAAAGAACAACAGACTCGCATAACTGCCAGCAAAAGGTGCGGTAGGTACGATTTCTCGAGTGAATTTAGCCAGGTTGGGACCAACTACCGCTGCCACCACGCCACCGGCCATAACCCATGCAATGGCCCGACTTCGATACCCCTCACTGGCCACATCAGCGGCCGCAAAGCGATAGTAATGACCAAAGCCATTGAACGTCCCTATTAAAAAGAAGCTAAAACAAAATAATTCGAATTCGCGATTCATAATAGCGTAGGCCGCCAGCCCGGCACCCACAGTGGCAAACATAAGTCCGATCAGAAACCCAGCTCTGCGTCCAATCCGTTGCATCAACATAGATGCCGGAAACGTGGCAATCAGCATGCCTAAGAACATGAACGCCAGCGGAACCGTTGCCCAGTGACGCTCATCGGCAAGCGTTGCACCAATTAGCACGGAGGTCGGCATAATTAACGTCATTGCTGACATCATGAGCGCCTGACACAGTGCCAGAATGCCAACATTACGGCGCATCATTTTACTATCCAACATTATTGCCATCCTACTGAGACGCGGCGGTGGTGATCCACCCGGTTACCCGTAGCGGGGGAAATTCCCGTGGGAATCACATATTTCGTCGATAGCGACCACCAACCTCGAACAGGGCGTCAGTGATCTGACCCAGCGAACAACAACGGGCTGCGATCATCAGTTGCTCAAAAACATTCTCGTCATTGAGCGCAGCGCTTTGCACCTGCCCAAGGGCAGAAGATGTCACAGCCTGATGCTGCTCATGAAACGCCTCAAGTCGACAAATCTGGCCCTGTTTCTCATCTTCCGTACCGCGGGTCAACTCGACTGCAGCGGGCGCTGCGTCCCCCTCAGCAACAAACATGTTCACACCAATGATCGGCTGTGACCCATCGTGTTTCATGTGTTCGTAATGCATCGACTCATCCTGGATTCGCCCTCGCTGATACCCCGTTTCCATCGCGCCCAAGACTCCTCCGCGCTCACTGATCCGGTCAAACTCAAGCAACACCGCTTCCTCGACCAAATCGCTTAACTCTTCGATGATGAAACTACCCTGGTTCGGGTTTTCGTTTTTTGCCAATCCCCATTCGCGATTAATGATCATCTGAATCGCCAAGGCTCGCCGAACTGATCCTTCACTCGGCGTTGTGATGGCTTCATCATTGGCGTTGGTGTGTAAACTATTGCAGTTATCATAAACCGCAATCAACGCCTGTAAGGTCGTGCGGATATCATTGAAACTCATCTCCTGTGCATGTAAAGAACGACCGGAAGTCTGGACGTGATATTTCAATTTCTGACTTCGTTCACTCGCCCCATAGCATTCGCGCATGGCAACAGCCCAGATACGGCGAGCCACCCGTCCAATCACCGTGTACTCTGGATCCATGCCATTGGAAAAGAAAAACGACAGATTGGGCGCGAAATCGTCAACCGACATACCGCGTGCGCGATAGGCCTCGACATAGGTGAAGCCATTTGACAGAGTCAGTGCCAACTGTGTAATCGGATTCGCCCCGGCTTCGGCAATGTGATATCCAGATATCGACACCGAGTAAAAATTCCTCACACTGTGGTCGATAAAGTACTGCTGAATATCACCCATCATCTTAATACTGAACTCGGTAGAAAAAAGACAAGTGTTCTGTCCCTGATCTTCCTTGAGAATATCGGCCTGCACCGTGCCGCGTACGTTCTGCAGGGCAAAACAACGCACCTTCTCCGCCTCCAGCGCATCCGGTTCGCGGTCATAGTCAGCGCGAAACCTATCCATCTGTTGGTCAATGGCCGTATTCAGAAAAAACGCCAATACAGTCGGCGCAGGACCATTAATCGTCATCGACACCGATGTGCCTGGATCACACAGATCAAAACCGGCGTAAAGGGCTTTCATGTCATCAAAGGTTGCGATCGACACTCCCGAGGTTCCCACCTTGCCATAGATGTCGGGGCGCAAGCCTGGATCTGCACCGTAAAGCGTGACGGAGTCGAATGCCGTCGAAAGCCGTTTTGCCGAGGAAGACTCAGACAACACATGAAATCGACGATTGGTACGAAATGCGTCACCTTCGCCGGCGAACATGCGGGTGGGATCTTCGCTTTGACGCTTGATAGGAAACACACCCGCCGTATAAGGGAAATAGCCTGGTAAGTTTTCCAACATCAGCCAACACAAGAGATCTCCGCTGTCGCTGTAGCGTGGCAAACTGACTCGGGGTATTCGAGTCCCCGACAGCGAGGTGTACACCAATGGCTGTCGGATTTCTTTATTACGTACCGTATAAACCAGTTCGTCCTGCCCATATTGTTCACGCAGTTCCTTGAAGTTTTCCAACAACGCAATCGAGGTCGCATCCAATTGCTGGAGTTTGTCTTCGGCCAGTGCGCGCACAACGCTGATAACGTCGGTCGCTGACGCCTCAACTTCAAGCAATGCAACGCTTTCTCGAAGATATTGTGCCTCGCGCACAAGCTGTGCCTGAACCTGGGCACGCGCGCGATAGTCTCGAACGGCCTCGCTGATTTCCGACAAATACCGCTGTCGATCCGCGGGAACAATCTGTGACCGAGTGCTCGATGTCCGAACGCCCACACGCTGCAGCTCACCGCCCGTGTCGGTCAGACCAAAAACTGATAATCGCAATGACAACTCTTGGTACAGCGCGGTGACACCGTCGTCGTTGAAATGTGATGCGATCGTGCCAAATACAGGCAACGTGGTCAGTTCCTTGTCAAAAGCAGTCTGGTTTCTCTGAAATTGTTTTCGTACATCGCGCAACGCATCGTCAGCACCTTTGCGATCAAACTTATTGATCGCAACGCAGTCTGCAAAGTCCAACATGTCGATCTTCTCAAGCTGACTGGCTGAGCCAAATTCGGGTGTCATAACGTAGAGCGATACATCCACGTGAGACACGATACCGGCGTCACCCTGACCAATGCCCGGGGTCTCGACGATGATGAGGTCGAAACCAGCTGCCTTAGTCGCTGTAATAATATCGGGCAGTTTTTTGGGCACCTCAGCAACAGCTGACCGAGTGGCGAGCGAGCGCAGGTATACAGAGTCACCATCGATCGCATTCATACGAATTCGATCACCGAGCAGCGCGCCGCCCGATCGGCGCCGAGAAGGGTCTATCGCGAGTACCGCAACGCGCAGCTGATCGGCATGGTCTAATCTCCAGCGCAAAATCAATTCGTCTGTCAGAGAAGACTTGCCCGATCCCCCAGTTCCGGTGATTCCGAGCACGGGAACTTTGCGCCCCAAGTTCGCGGCGCGTTGCTTTAGAGAGGTCATCAACGCACGTGGCGCTGTCTCATTTTCGAGCAACGTAATCACACGAGCCAAATCTGCCCTACTCAGAGGACGGGTCGACTCAAGATCAGATACCAAACTCTCACCGGGATAGAAGTCAGCCCGTTTGACCATGTCCTCGATGATGCCCTCGAGACCCATTCGTTGTCCGTGCTCAGGGGAATAGATACGCGTGACGCCGTAAGCCTCCAGCTCGCGAATCTCGTCAGGAACAATCACTCCACCACCGCCACCGAAAACACGAATCTCACTGCGCCCATTGTCGCGAAGCATATCCAGCATATAACGAAAGAATTCAACGTGACCACCTTGATAGGAACTGACCGCAATCCCTTGTACGTCCTCTTCAATGGCGGCATCGACAATTTCTTTGACCGAGCGATTATGGCCAAGGTGAATCACTTCAACGCCGGCCGCCTGTAACATCCGTCGAATGATGTTGATGGAAGCGTCATGACCATCAAAAAGACTAGCCGCCGTGATAAATCGCACTCGATAACGCGGGTCAACATCGACCTCAACCAGGTGCGTGACGTTGGCCGCAGGCAAAGTCATTGAAATATTCAGCGTTACGAAAGAGTCGGTCAGTCTAGATTCCGTTTACGTAAACGTCAATTAGTCCTATACTCAATCCCGTTATGATTAATGCGCAAGGCCAGCTGAGCGCTGATACCGGCGCTCAAGAATCCTACTCCATATCAGAGTTGTCACGGGAATTTGAAGTCACCACCCGTACCATTCGCTTTTATGAGGACGAAGGGTTGTTGCGTCCTGAACGAGTTGGAAGGCAACGGGTCTACTCACCGGGAGACCGGATCCGGCTGAAACTCATTCTGCGCGGCAAGCGGCTGGGTTTTTCTCTCAGTGAGATCGGCGACATTATCCAAATGTACGATTCGACCCCGGGCGAGTCCGGTCAACTGAGCTACTTTATCGACCGTATCCAACAACGTCGCCATGCTCTGCAGCAGCAACACGATGACATTGAGGTGACCCTGCGAGAACTTAATCATATCGAAAAACAGTGTCGACAACAGTTGCAGGGACTGGACTAAATGGATTCTGAAAGGCGACCTGTCACCACTGGGGTTCTCATAAGTTTCGCTTCGCTGGTGGTGATCATCGCCGGCTTAAAAGCAGCCAGCCCCATCGTCATTCCGTTGCTTGTGGCTGGCTTCATCGCACTGATGCTGTCACCGCCGTTATTCTATCTACAGCGAACAGGGCTACCGACATGGGCCGCGCTGAGCATTATTGTCATTAGCCTTGTGCTTGTGTTGACGACACTGACTCTGTTGCTCAGCGTATCGGTTGAAAAAATCGCCTCCAGTCTGCCCCACTATGAAGCCCGCCTCACAGAACACCTTGGCGTCGCTAAAATCTGGCTTGATAACAACGGACTCAATCCATCCCACCAGGACTTCACCGCATTGGTTGATCCTGCTCTGGCCGTCACCCTGTTCGGTCGATTGGTTAATGGTTTCGGAAATATTCTCGCCAACGGATTGCTAATTCTTTTTGCCGTGTTGTTCGTACTTATGGAAGCATCAGCGTTTCCCGCAAAAATACGCTACCTTCTACCACGACCTGAACAATCTCTTGTTCACCTGGCCCGCTTTGTGGAGACGGTCAAGACCTACCTGGTGATTAAGTCAGTCATGAGCTTGATAACCGGAGCTGGCGTCGCGCTATACCTGGTAATGATCGGTGTTGATTTTGCACTTCTGTGGGGATGGATCGCCTTCTTCATGAACTTCGTTCCCTATGTCGGTTCCCTCATCGCCGCCATCCCGGTGATCGTGCTGACACTGCTCGATCCCGGTCCAGATATAGCGCTTTGGGTCGCTTTTGGTTATCTTGCCATCAACGTTATAGTCGGAAACATCATAGAACCCCGCTATCTCGGACAGGGGCTGGACCTGTCTACGCTGGTCGTTTTTCTATCCCTGGTTTTCTGGGGCTGGTTGTTCGGACCGGTTGGAATGTTTCTGTCGGCGCCACTCACCATGCTGCTCAAGATTGCTGCTGAAAGCCACCCCAATGGCCGTGGCCTGAGCGTTCTTCTGGGGTCGACAGCACCCCAAGAAAATGCACTCAGCTCAGCGAACCGCACAGAAGCTGAGTAGCGCATCGAAAGTGCCCCATCGGGGTCTAGACTCATGGGTGAGCGTATCGCGGATCACATAGTCACCGCATGATGGTTCCACACCGCCAGCCTCGCCCGGCAATTGCTCAAAAAACACACTGGCTGTTGCCATTGTTCACTCGGTTAAGCATCGCATCAAACCGATCAACGACACGAGTACTCGTGTCACCTTTTTTATGTGCGCGCCGAACGCCACCCTGGGCACTACCCAAGGGTTTTGATATCCCAACACGGGTCCATATTGCTACTGCTGATCAAACTCAACATGGTAAACTCTTTGTTTAAGTGCACGTCGGCCCTTGAGATGTCACGAGAAAACGATCTCGAACTGTCACCGCTGACCGCCCTCTCGCCTCTTGACGGCCGTTATGCCACACGGGTGGGTGTCCTTCGCAACCACTTCAGCGAATTTGGCCTTATCCGCTACCGGGTGATGATCGAAGTTCGCTGGCTTGCTTATCTTGCCGCCGAACCCGGTATTAGTGAATTACCTCCACTGTCCGGTGACGCCAATGATTTCCTGGACCGGTTGGTGAACGATTTCTCGCTCGCTGACGCACAACGCATCAAGGCCATAGAACACGACACTAACCACGATGTCAAAGCGGTTGAGTACTTCCTGAAAGAAATTTTTGCGAGCCATGCGGAACTTGATCACACCAGTGAATTTATTCACTTCGGGTGCACATCTGAAGACATTAATAATCTTGCCTATGCCTTAATGCTGAAAAATGCCCGCAACGACATTCTGATACCGGCTGCGACCAAGGTCAGTCGGACATTGATCGATCTCAGCACCGCCACTGCAGATATTCCTATGCTGGCACGCACTCATGGCCAAGCAGCAAGCCCTACTACTGTGGGCAAAGAAGTGGCGAACGTGATCGCGCGATTTGAAACGGCACTCATCGACTTCAGCACCATTGCTCTGGTCGGAAAATTCAACGGTGCCGTCGGCAATTACAATGCGCATGTTAGTGCCTATCCAGAAATTGACTGGCCAGCTGTAAGTAATAATTTAATTACCTCCCTGCGCCAATTTATCGAGATGCTGGGCGTCGAACACAGTGCGATGACCACCCAGATTGAGCCCCACGACGGCCTGGCCGCGCTGTGTCATGCGGCCTTGCGCATGAATACCATTTTGATAGACCTCAGCCGTGACATGTGGGGCTATATCTCGATCGGTTATTTTCAACAAAGTCCAGTAGTGGGTGAAGTCGGATCGAGCACTATGCCCCATAAGATTAATCCGATTGATTTTGAAAATGCAGAGGGCAATCTTGGCATTGCAAATGCCTTGCTGGAACATCTGGCCGGTAAATTACCGATTAGCCGATGGCAAAGAGACCTTACAGATTCAACGGTACTACGAAATCTTGGCACCGCGTTCGGGTATTCATTGCTTGGATGGAACAGCCTACACAAAGGACTCGGCAAACTGGAGATCAATCGATCCCAACTGGCTGAAGACCTCGACAGCGCCTGGGAAGTTCTCGCTGAAGCCATTCAAACTGTCATGAGGCGTCACGGCATTCCTGAACCTTACGAGAAACTAAAGGCGCTAACCCGTGGTCATAATGGAATCAACAGGAACTCCTTACGAGCATTTATTGAACAACTAGATGTACCACCGGAAGCAAAAAAACGCTTGATGGATCTGTCACCCGCAACCTATACCGGCAACGCGGCCAGCGCGACTCGAGCATTTCTTAGGCGACTGCATTTATCTGGCCAATAAGGGGCTTTCCTCGCGATGTCCGAAGTGCGATTGTCCAAACTGATGTCAGAGATGGGATTGTGTTCCCGCCGTGAAGCAGATCGATTGATCGAAACGGGCCAGGTTTTCGTTGATGGCGTTGCGATCACTCAACTTGGAACACGCATCTCTCCCGACAGTGAAATCACCCTATCAACCGCGGCGCGCCAGAAAAGTGACCGCCTGATCACAATCATATTGAATAAACCACCCGGCTATGTCTCTGGACAAGCAGAACGTGGCTATCCTGACGCGGTTTCATTAATCACACGATCCAACCTAGATGGGACGCAAGACGGGCAACTCCCTCGCCTCGGTTCGCTCAACGTCGCCGGACGACTGGATATCGATTCCTCAGGACTCCTCGTCTTGACTCAAGACGGCCGTGTTGCCAGGCAACTGATTGGGCCCAACAGCAAAATTAAGAAGTCATATCGAGTTAAAGTGCACGGTCCAATTACCCCCAACTGTCTTGAGCAATTACGCTTCGGCCTTGAACTAGACGGTCGAACGCTTCGCCAGGCTACCGTTCAACAAACTGGCGAAGACGGTCTACTGTTTGAACTTATCGAAGGGAGAAAAAGACAGATTAGACGAATGTGTCAAGCCGTTGGACTTGACGTTCGCACACTCCACCGCAACCGCGTGGGCGCCATCAAACTCGGTCAACTGCCGCGAGGCTGCTGGCGTTTTCTAAGCACTAACGAATCGTTCTGAATGCCAAATCTTTATCCGCTACTGCGTCGCCTGCTGTTTGCACTGAATGAGGAACACGCCCATCGTCTGACGATGGGCTTCTTCGACGCTCTGGGGCGCATCCACCCAATTAATGTATACGCTCATGACGCATGGCGTGGCCCATTGATGCAGTGCCCCATAAAGGTAATGGGTATTGACTTTCCTAACCCCGTCGGCCTTGCGGCAGGACTGGACAAAGATGCCCGTGCGGTGGATGGACTCGCAGCGCTGGGCTTCGGGTTTATCGAGGTCGGCACTGTCACGCCATTGCCACAGCCGGGCAATCCCCATCCCCGTCTTTTTCGACTGAGCGAACACGGCGCCCTAATCAACCGCAATGGCTTCAACAGCGCAGGGCTTGGGGCTTTCCTGTCTAATCTGGCGCGTCACCGGCAGACAGTCCGTATCGGAATCAATCTTGGAAAAAACGCCGTGACACCGATGAAGCAAGCGGCGGACGATTACGTTACCGGACTTCGCGCGGTGTACCGGGCCGCAGACTATGTCACGATCAATATTTCCTCTCCCAACACGACCAACTTGAGATCGCTTGAGAAACCGCTTTCACTGGACCCTCTATTACGGCGCCTAACCCTAGAACGCACCCAACTAAGCGACCTGCATGATCGTTACGTACCGCTTGCTGTGAAACTGTCGCCCGATCTCGATCCAGCAGACGTGCCAGCCATCACAACCAGTCTCCTCCAAAACAAAGTGGATGCCGTCATTGCAACCAACACAACAACCGCACGTCCCGAATCAATCCAATCACATTTCCATGCCAAGGAGGCCGGTGGCCTTAGCGGCAAACCTCTTTTTGATGCTTCAACCGAACTGGTTGTAAATCTCCACCATCACCTGCAAGGCAAAATTCCGATCATCGCTGCCGGGGGCATTTTCAGTGGCGACGATGCCTGGCGCAAACTCGCGGCCGGCGCCAGTTTGATCCAAATCTATACGGGCTTTATCTACCACGGACCTCGCTTAATCCGCGATATCATCGACAACATTCACCGGCAACAGGTCGGCCGAAATTTTACCGACCTTGCCAGCGTTCTCCAATCACTCCACGGTGCCTCCCTCGATCCATCGCTCTCTGAGTGATTTCAAACACCCCGGCCCAGCGAATAACCCGCGTAATTAACGCGTAATCAAGGCGACAAGTGATGCAGCATGGTGGTCAATCAGCATCAGACCAAAAAGCATGGCCAGGTACTGGATGGAATATGAGAAAGTCTGGCGAGCCAACGCATCGCTATAGTTTTTGTATAAACGAACAGCGTAATAAATGAATCCGATATTCAGAATCACACTGCCAGCCAAATAGACGATACCAAACATTTGTGTGCCAAATGGCAATAGCGTGACAGCGCAAAGCAGTGCGGTGTAGAGCACAATCTGCAGCCGTGTGTAACGCATACCGTGAGTGACCGGCAACATGGGTATACCGGCATTCGCGTATTCCTCGCGTCGATAAAGCGCCAGCGCCCAGAAGTGCGGTGGAGTCCAACAGAAAATGATTAAGAAAAGTAACAATGCATCGGCAGACACCGAACCGGTCACGGCCGCCCAACCCAATACCGGCGGCGTGGCACCAGCTGCACCGCCAATCACGATGTTCTGTGGCGTCGCGTACTTGAGAAATACCGTGTAGATCACGCCATAACCAATCATGGAGGCGAACGTAAGTGCCGCTGTCAAGAAATTGACCCACATAACCAACAGGACCATCGATAGAATGGCTAGCGTTAACGCCAGTATCAATGCCCCTAACGTACCGACTGCACCCGTTGGCAAAGGCCGTGCCTGAGTACGTGCCATCACCGCATCGGCATTTCGATCCAGGACGTGGTTCAACACAGCGCCCGATGCCGCACCGAGGCCAATACCGGTTGCCGCCAGCACCAAGCGGACAAACGGCACCATCTCATTGGTGGCCAGGAACATGCCGACGATCGCTGTGAACACAATCAGCCCAACAACCCGAGGCTTGGTCAAGTCGTAATAACGTCGAATAGGCCAGCCGTCTCGTACGATAGCCGCCGGCTTGTCAGTTGTGGTTACCTGCGATTTCATAGGATCTGGATTATAGAGGAGTGGCCTCGACCTAACCGACCCGGGAGACGCGCATCAAGCGCGCCAGATCCTTGCGAATGTCATTGGGATCGATCGCCAGCGGATAACTCATCATGAGGTACCCCAAAGGGTCAAGCAGATAAATTCTGCCTGCCTCGGGCGGTGCTGAGTCTTCTACACCAAACGCCTTGCGCCAACGCCCCAAGGCTGACTTCTCGATGTACGCGGTTCGCACCGCAGAATGACTAACACGCTCGTCACTTGGGGGAGCGCTCGGCGAGACAATCGCCACGAGGAACTGGATACGATGCTTGTGCTTACCACGACTCAACCGAATACGGACAAGGGACTCAATCACCGCGTTGCAGGTCTGATCACAGACTTCATGACTGAAATACACATAAGTCCACTTACCCTTCAAAGAAGACAGCGCTGTGGCCCGACCGTTAATCATATGCATCGCCAAATCGGATACCAACCGCGGCGGCTCAATCAACTGCCCGCGATTCACGTAACCGGTCGGTTGCCAAAAAAATGCAACCAACACCGGAGCGATAAACACCGCAACCAACGCAATCAACGCCCAGCGGCCGCGATGGGACTTGCCTTCGCCCGCAAGACCCGACATCAACGCTTCACCCGATGTGTCCAGGCGAGGACCACGGACCCGATAAGCACTACCAGCGCCAAACCAAACCATTGCACCGCGTAACCCCGATGTCGATCAACCCACTGGTCTGAGTAACGCGGCGACAATTGCTGATAAGTACCGGGAAGTCCGACATCGAGACGCAGCACATAAGGCTGAAGAGGATAACCCGCCTCGGTGTGGAATCGTTCGAGGTCGAGGTTTTGCCATACCTTGTCCGCCAGCGTTGGGAGCATCTTCTCCAAGCTGAAGTAGCGCTCCGGCGGACGATACAAATGACCTGAGATTATCTGGACCTGGCCCGGGGTTTCAAGAACTGGTAGTTGCGAGCGAGATGGGCCCATGGGAACCCAACCTCGGTTGACAAGAATACGCATGTGGCCGTTTTGGATACGGAACGGGGTCAAAACATCGTAACCCACGCGACCCTCGTGCACACGATTGTCAAGCAGTATCTGGTATTGAGCCTCAAACTGTCCCTTCACTCGAGCCGGAAAATACGCCAAGCCCGGCGCCATTCGAATCTGACTGACCTGGACGCTCTTTGCGTCCACTCGCGCTTCATAACGGTCCACGAGCATCTGTTTCTCCTGCGCTCGCTGCAACTGCCAAAGCCCGAGCAGTACGAGCACCGACAGGGCAGCCGTCACGCAAAGAGCGCAACCCAGTTGATAAAGTGTCGACGCCCTGTTCACCGGTCGGTTCGAAAGGTCGTGGTTTGCTACCATGACCCCCGGAGGTCTATATCGATGCTTGCCAAAATTGTGATCGTTGTTCTCTTCATCGCCATGGTGATATCCCTTGGCGTGGCCCTACGCCACATGGTGAAAAACCAAGGTCGCGGTGACGGTACCGTTCGCGCCCTGACCATGCGTGTCGGCATCTGGGTTGTACTCTTCCTGTTTATTGCGATCGGCCTGTACAGCGGCTTCCTTTCGCCCGGTAACTCACTTCAGCAGGCCGCGGAACATCAACGCAGCGAATGACCATCGTTACCCTGGCTTAGCTTAGCCATGACTAGGCCATGGCTCGGTCTTGGGTTAATGATGCGTAGAAAGGTGTTGCTGGCCTTAATTTAGAGAATGTAAACAAAGATAAAAAGGCCCACCCATACGGTGTCTACGAAATGCCAATACCAGGCCGCCCCTTCGAATCCAAAGTGATTGTCAGGCGAAAAATGGCCGCGCAGACACCGCACCAGAATCACGGTCAAGGTGATCGCACCCACCGTGACATGAAAGCCGTGGAAGCCCGTCAACATGAAGAAAGTGGCACCGTAGACACCTGAACCTAGCGTTAAGCCCAGGTGCTGATAAGCCTCCATGTACTCACCCACCTGAAAATAAAGAAAGGCAAAACCCAGCACCACTGAAACCAACAGCCAAAAAGCAAGTCGGCCCCGTTGCTGTGCTTTCAGCGCCCAGTGGGCGATAGTGACGGTCACACTCGATGCCAGCAGCAGTACGGTGTTAAGCAATGGAACACCCAATGCACCGATACTCGAGAACTGTCCTGCTGCCGGCTCATGTGCATCGGGGCCAATATAGTTAGCACCCGTGGGACCGGCAGTCGGCCAGCCCCCTTCGTAGCCAGGCCACAAGACTTCATCACCGGCCAGCCAGGGCACCGAAAAAATGCGTGCATAAAACAATGCGCCGAAAAATGCGGCAAAAAACATGACTTCAGAGAAAATAAACCAGCCCATTCCCATGCGAAAAGAAGTATCTACCTGATGGCCATAGCGGCCAGCCTCACTCTCACCGGCCACCTGTCCGAACCAACTGAACATCATGACAACGATCACCAACGCACCCACCAGCATGACCCAGGGGCCAGGCGCAACACTGTGGATGTTAAGAGTGAACCCCAGTGCCAATAAGAATAATCCCATGGACGTAATGACGGGCCACTTCGTCGGGTCTGGTAAGTAATAAGTTCCGTGGTCGCCACTCATGTTTCGCCCTCGCTGCTATTCAAAGTCACTAACTGGTGTGTGGATACTGCTTCAACTGCTGACCGCTGTCGCCGGATAAAATGAATACGACAACGTGATCGTCTTGACCTCTGCCGGCAACTTGGGATCAACGACAAAAGTCAGCGACATATCACGCGTCTCATTAGCCGTCAGGGCCTGCTGCTCAAAACAAAAACAGGCGGTCTTGACAAAATAACGAGCCGCTCTGGGTGGCACAACGCTCGGTACTGCCGTGCCGGTCACAAGCGTTTGTGAGGTGTTTCGAACGCGATACGCCACAGTAGTCGCTTGGCCCGGCCGTACTCTCAACTTGTGCCGATCCAGTTCTAACTCCCAAGGTAACCCAACGATATCGGCAGTTAATTCAACGGTTACCCAACGTTCCCGATCAATCACCGCGACTGATGTCCCTGCCTGTACCAGGCTCGATGCCCGGCCGGCACCCGCACCCGTCCATTCACAGAAGACATCGTATAAGGGTACCAAAGCATAGCCAAAGCCGAACATGCCAAGCACAACCAGCCACAACCGCCGGCTGAGCCGCCGATTCTTTACGGCTGTGGTGGAGTCAGTTGCTCTCATAGCAACCACAAAC
>DUBL01000154.1 GCA_012960345.1 Gammaproteobacteria bacterium
GGTCGGCGACAATGTTGCAGCAGCAGCAGCACCCCCCACAGTCAAACCGGAACGCTTCAGAAAAGTTCGACGGTCAATCGCGTTGCCTGCGGTGACTTCTTTTTGTTGCGACTCAGTAGCGGACTTGCGTGTTAATTTCATTGTCTTTCTCCCTTACATTCGAGCCGTCTTGTAATAATCACGAACATGCCCCGATTCCCGGTAACCGTGTGAAGGCGCCTTTCCAGCGGCAACATCTTGCTCAGCCGCCAACGCTCCTGTGCCAGAAACCAAGACCGCAGCCCCCCCAGTGGCTGCAGCGCCTTTCAAAAAACCTCGACGCCCACCGTCTGCTACTTGTTCTTTTTGTTGCTGCTTCTTCATGATTCCGTCCTCTTTAAATATCCAGGAATTAAAAGTCGATCATTTGAAAACACCCTCAGACCTCCAT
Source organism: Gammaproteobacteria bacterium (assembly GCA_012960345.1). Classification (GTDB taxonomy): domain Bacteria; phylum Pseudomonadota; class Gammaproteobacteria; order Arenicellales; family UBA868; genus UBA11791. Next base: position 431 of record DUBL01000154.1, read on the forward strand.
CGAAAAATAATGCTTTTCGATACGCATAAAGGTCTGAGAAAACTCAGCCACACTGCGGTAAAAAATCGCCTGTTTGGCTACAGCCAAATCGGAGAAAAATTCGCTCATCCATGAACCAACATGACGAGTGAAAAACTGGCGCTGCTCTTCAGCAGGGTAATCATCCGGTGCCAAGATCAAGGCGGCCATGGCCTGACAAAGGCTGCCGGCATGATCCTCTGGTTCGTGCACACCTTCTTGTCGAACAAATCCCAATCGCGCGAAATCTTGCCGCACATCAGCCAACGGTTGTTCCTGTAGAAAACCGGTCAGGTAAGTCGATGCGTATGGCAGAAGTTCGCCTCGACCAAGCCCTATAAATAACGCGTGGTATTCCGCTTCAAGTTCCACGCGGTCTACAGCCAATGCCGCCGTTTTGATGGCCTGCCAAGACAGATCAGTTTCTTCTGAACCGACCTCGATCGAGGCCAGCAAATCGAACACCACCTGATCAGGCGGTGCTGACAACAATGTGCCGATAAGGCTATAGACCCCCGCCCGCGCAAACTCCTCTTCGGGCACAACAGGATCACTGATGTGTGCTGGCTGAGCCAATGCTCCCCCTTAAATGCGAATACGTATTAGTCGTATTAACTTCATAAACTCTATGGTTATTGTGGCCGTTATCCGCCCACGACTGCAAGCCTTAGAGGCCTTCTTGATCGGTTTTCTGACAGGAAGCGACCAACGCAGAAAGACACCGTGTCAATCACACCTCAAACATCGATTTGACCCGACAGTCCTCGCACATCTTGAGGCGATCGAGCGCATCACCCTGAAACATCCTGTGCGAAGCCAGTTTTTCAGCCATTTTATCGATCATGCTCTTCGTCGCAAACGGCTTTCCACAGGTAATACAGCCATAAGGCTCTTCTTCGTTCAGGTTGCGTTTCATTAGTCGAGTCTCGGAATCGACCAGCAACCGGGCTTCCAAGGTAATGGCATTTTCGGGACAGGCACGTTCGCACAGTCCACACTGAACGCAATTCCACTCAATGAAATCAAGTTTAGGCGTATCGCTTCCATCGGCCAGCGCACCAGCGGGGCACACCGAAACGCAGCCCATGCACAAGGTGCATAGCGAGGTATCGACGTGAATCTGGCCTAACGGCGACGCCGCTGGCAACGCGATAATCTCGAGTGGTGTATTTTCTGGCATCAAATGGTCAAGCACTAGGCGTAAGGCATCGCGCTTATTATCAACACCACCAAACGTCGCGACATCGGAGGCGACGCTTTCATCAACGCCCTGCGGCCAATTGGAACTTGAGAATTCTACTGCTGGTAATTCGGCGATGGACTGCCCGTCGTGACCAAGTCCCTCTAGCAGGCACCGAACCAATTCAATCTGCTGCGCCAAAGCCGTTAGCACTGAATCTGGTGTGCGCTCGTGAGTCAGTATGCGAATACCCACCGCACCATACGCAAGCGCGCTGAGCCAAACCTCAATGCCTGTTGAACCGACCTCCTCGACCCGCCAAGGCAGGACACGGTCGGGAAAATCAGCACACACTGTTCTCAGATACTCCGCGCCAGCGTCAGAGTCATACAACAAAATGCAAGGTGCGGGCATGCCGGAAATCCGCCACGCAGCCAGCGCCCGACGAAGCCCATTCATCGTGTCGCTGAGCGACGGATATGCGTAGCTTAAAGCCCCAGTCGGACAAACCGCACTACACGAACCCATGCCGTGACACCGATGCACATCCACCGCTACCCGCTCTCCGATGGAGATGACGGCACCAGCGGGACAAGTATCGATGCAGCGCGTGCATCCGGTAATACCTCGCTCACCATGAGCACAGATATCGGGGTTGTAATGTACGTATTGAGGCTTTTCGAACTCCCCGTTAAGCCCAGCTACTTCCTCCAACACCTTAGGCAGATTTTCGCGATCTCCCGAGACCGCAAAATAACCGGGCGGAGGCAACTCAAGAGTGATGGCCGGTTCACGACCAAGATCAAGGACAACATCAAAAGTCTGGCTAGTAAGATTCATCAAACTGGCCAAATTCTGACCCTCACCGTTGACATCGACAGTAACTTCGAACGCACCCAAATGCCCGCCAACATTCATCAGATCAGCAGTCACCACAAGAATGATTTGACCGTCGATTTCGCGTGTAAACACGGTCTTTTCCAATCCTGCTGATGGGTTATTGCCCTCAGTTGCCAGGATGGCCAGCGTGACTTTGCCGACAAGTTCCTCAGCTACGGATAGTGCGTAAGGCTCCGGACCTACAATTAGAACCAAGCCAGTGGCGCGATAACCAACCAGCGCAGTCGTGCTCTGCCGAGAGTCCATTGCCTTCGCAATGGCATCGCGACGCGCCAATTGCCCAGCGGTATCTGAGGGCAAGCTAAATGCAAGAAATTCGTCGACTGCCGATCTATCGGAGGAGGCCATCATCAACTCGGTGTGGGCGAGCACTTGGTTGATTCCAAGAGGGCATCATCATCGATCTGCGACACAGCGTTAGCCGCTTCGGTCTGATTTTCATGCTTATCCTCATTGCCCCAGTCACTCGTGTCAACGGCAACAGATTCGTCATCCTTCAACTCCTCATCCGCGCTCTCCTCAGCGGTAGCGACGCGCTGAGACTCCTCCAGCAAAGCTGCTTTTTCTTTTTCCAACTTGATCTCTGCCTGATGGCGCATGTCAGCTGTGACGATATCGCCTAACGGCAAGGCGGTAATGAAATCATCATCATAATCATCCAAACCATCGACAATGTTGAATGCTTTGCCATGAAAAAGCTTTCGGAGCGCTACTTCGCGCAACTTGTCACTGACCTCGGGTGACAAGAATCCACTGTAGTCACTATCATCATGAAGCGTCTCGAGGGCCGGCATATCCGCATCGGTTAATGCGGGCACTGCCGGCTCTTCATCTACGTCCCGTTCCGTCGAGGCACTATGGTCGACGACGTCTGAATCCGTCTTACTCTCCAGCTTGCGACGCGACC
>DUBL01000155.1 GCA_012960345.1 Gammaproteobacteria bacterium
GCGCGTGATGTTCGGGGGCGATTGGCCGGTCTGCCTGATCGGAGCCCGGTACGACCAATGGGTGAATGGCCTAAAGGCAATCGTCTCCAATCGCCCGGCGCAGGAGCAACGAAAACTGTTTCACGACAATGCCATGCGTTTTTATCAATTGGCTTGAATGATCATTGGATTTGGCCAAGATGTGCGCCCCAAAGGAAGGGTGCCGGAGTGGTCGAACGGGGTGCTCTCGAAAAGCATTGAGCGAGCAATCGTTCCGGGGGTTCGAATCCCTCCCCTTCCGCCATACTTCTCCATCAATGACTTACGACTTCTGCAGGTCAAAGTTACTCCTAAAAGTTACACCGTTTTCACTCATGTCCATTAATGTCAGGGGTGTTTTAGTGTTTCAGAGTTTGTTATAGTTCTTCATCTTAACACTCAACACAGGAGAGCAGCACCCCACCCCGGAAATGGATCTCTTTCCTGACTATAACCCTCTCTAAAAAATGACCTCTCAGGCAACTGGATAATTAACGGCCCAAAGAGGCATTTAATTTGCGAAATCGTCAGTGTTTAGGGAGGTATACCGAACGAAGTCAGCTTTCTAAACATCATCAAACTGCATACCTTTCATTATTTTACTTAAAGAAATCCCCCAGGCTGCCGATGATAGATTTTAATGTACAAGGGATAATCCCTGAAGAGTCGGCATGAACCCACCATGCCCGATGGCACGGATGCTGTCGTTTAATCTATCAAAGACAAAAGGATTTGTCTTATGGTTATCAATACGAATATAGCTGCCATGGCTGCGACACGCAGTCTTGCGGCATCGACAAATAGTCTATCGAATTCATTAGCCCGATTATCTTCGGGTTCGAAGATCGTTTCCCCGGAGGATGACGCTGCCGGACTGGCACAGTCCATTAGGTTTGATGCACAGATCAACCGGAATCGCGCCGTTCAGTCCAATTTGGCCAATGCGATTGCCTTCTCTCAAACCCAAGATGGTTTTCTGGTTAAGGCTCAGTCCGCACTGGATCGGATGAGCGAGTTGTCCGTTTTGGCTCAAGATATAACCAAGACAAATACAGATCGTTCCAACTATTCCGTGGAGTTTGTACAGTTGCAAAGCTACGCTAGCGACATTGGCACAAAGAGTTTCAATGGAGTATCCCTCTTTGAAGATTATCATTCCATCCCTGCTGGATATGATGGAGTAAATTACAATGGGGATCCAGTTGGGAAAGAAATTACAGTTGACAGTAACGGTAATAAATTTGAATTAAGCTCAATTAATTACAATGGTTATAATGCGGCTGGGGGTTCAGGGGAATGGTTATCGCAGCATTTCGGCATCAATAGGGCTTTTCATGGATCGGGATATACGAGCGGTGTCGCTTTAGGCTATTATGGTCTTGATATTACCAATACGACAAGTGCGGCATCAGCATTGAGTAATGTTCAGACAGCCATCCAAAGTCTAGCCAACCTGAGGGCTAATGTTGGTTCAAATCTTCAGCGTCTAAAATTTTCCACTGATCAGGTGAGTATCCTGAATGAAAATTTGTCGACTGCCAACAGTCGTATCAAGGATGTTGATGTGGCTGAAGAGACTATGGAATTTGCCAGATATAACATTCTTGTCCAAAGCGGCACGGCCATGCTTTCGCAGGCCAACCTGCTTCCTTCAATGGCTCTACAGTTGCTTGGTTAACCAATACCCCGGGGTTTCGAATCCCTCCCCTTCCGCCATCTCTTTTTGCCGTTATTCCAAGGCCCGGACGCGGAAGTATTTCCGGGCGTTTGCGGCCGGGAGTTTTATCTCCTGCCACTGGCCGTTGGCGGTCAACTGCCACCGTTGCTCCCAGTTGTTCAAGTCCGAGGATTGCTCCACGATGAATCGCCGTGCTGATTCGTGGCGCACGGCAAGGCGCAACGGCTTTTGTTTCAACACCAACTCCGGTGCGCTCGGCCAAGGGGCGGTGACGTTCAGCACGACTTGACCCTCGCTTCCCATGCCCAGCGCGTCGCCGGAATCCACCTGCAGCCGCTCGGTAATCTCGAACCACTTGGCCAAGCCGTCATGCCAAAGTCTAAACCGCACTTCCGCCGGTCGGCTGGATTGAATTACGACCGGGACGATCATTTTGCCGTCTAGAAAACGCACCGCCTGCACGCCCCGCAACTCATCGCCGACGTAGGCCGCGAGCAGGCTTCCCGTTGGGGCCTGCCGTCCACCGGCCCTGACTTCCGTTACGCATATTGCCGGGACTGAAGGATAAGCCACAAGTTGCTGCTTCAACTCCGCCAACTTCGTTTTGCCACCTGCCTTGGCCAAGCTACGCCCCCCGTTTTGGCCGTCGCCCGTCGCGACGCTGGTGACCGTCAAAGTATCGGCTTCGTTCATCTTCACCCAATAACCATCGCCCGGCTTGAGACTGAACAGCGTGTTGAACAGTGCGTTGGAATCGAACGTGTAAAACTCGCCGGTGCCGATGACGCGCTCGATGGCGTTATTCGCAGCCACCGACGCGAAGACTGTCGCCGTTTCCTGCGCCCCAATGCTGGGGAAGCCGATCAGATTCCATCCCTTGGTCAAGCTGATGTCCGTGCTGGTGGGCGGCGTGCCGGTGACCTGTATTCCGGAGCGTGCGGCGTTCGCCTTGACCCAGTAGCTGCCCGCGAGGTCGAGTTGCTGAATCGTGTTCAGGAATATCGGCCAGGAGGTGTTGAACACGCCCTGCAATGTTCGCATCTCCTCAATCACGTCGAAATGGCCGGTGAATACTGCCGACGGGCTGAGATCCGCCGGCTGGGTGTGGAGTGAGACAAGGTTCCAGCCCTGCACCAGCGAGACGGTCTGTGTCACGCTCGTATCGCTCGCACTCACCACACTGGCCGTGGGCGAAGAGGTGGAACTCTCGACTGTGCCATGCACGTCCGTGTAACTCGCCGTCACCGTGATCGCGTCGCCCACATCGGACTGACCCAGAGTTATCGCGCTTGATGTCGCACCCGTGCTCCAAAGATATGTCACTGTTGAGTTGGTTACTCCGTCCTCGTCAGCCAGATTATTGGACGCGCTTAGCACCTTGCCCTCTTCCGCGGTACCACTAATGGTAACAGTGCCCGTCGGGGGGTCGTTCACATTATCGACATCCGAAGCCACTGCCAGGCTGATCGTGTTAGATTCGCTCTGATCATCCGTGTAGGAGGCCGTCACCGTGATCGTGCTGCCCACATCGGTCTGACCCAGAGTTATCGCGCTCGATGTCGCACCCGTGCTCCAAATGTATGTTATTGTTGAACTGGTTACTCCGTCCTCGTCAACCAGGGTTCCGCTAATACTAAGCGTGTCTCCCTCATCCGGATCGGCAACATCACCATCGCTGGCCAAAATCAGCCCCGAGCCTGCATCGTTCACGGCATTGATCGTGATCGTGACAGT
>DUBL01000156.1 GCA_012960345.1 Gammaproteobacteria bacterium
TCTCGTCTTCGGTTCGGCGAAAGATGGTGAGGCGGACAGCCCGTCAGGCGATGCACTTTATTCGTCAGGACACATGAAATACTGTCAGCGTCAGTGGCCCGGTGCTATTAACGTTTTGTTGCCAGACCCTCTAGGACAGATTCTGTTTCTGTAACCAGCAGTTGAATCAGTTCGCGGGCCGGCAGGTTTTTCGACATCGCGGCACTTTGACCGGACCATAAAGACAGAAAATCCGGGTTGTTTTCTTTGGCACTGGCTTTACGCAGTGGCCCTGTCAGAGTATTGAGAATCGGAAAATCCGGATAGCGGGCTTCATGACCGGCCATCTCAAGCAGATAACGGTTTGCCAGGCCTCGAGCCGGCCGACCGGAAAAAGCGTGTGTGATTCGTGTTTGATCGTCGCGGGCCTCGTTGAGGGCTTGACGGTAAAGTGGATGTGCGGCTGATTCAGGGCAGGTCAGAAATGCCGTGCCAAGCTGCACGGCACTAGCACCAAGGGCAAGCGCAGCAGCGATACCGCGGCCGTCACCGATGCCGCCTGCCGCAATGACGGGTATGGATACCGCGTCGACAACCTGCGGTACCAGTGCCAAAGTGCCTACGTGACCTCTTTCATACGGTTTTAAAAAAGTGCCGCCGGCTTCAAAACCCTGTGCGATAACCGCATCGACACCACGCGCTTCGAGTTCACGGGCTTCGGCCACATTGGTTGCCGAGGACAGGGTGAATAACCCAGCGGCTTTGATCGCCTTGAGCGCATTATCACTGGGCAGGCCAAAGTGAAAGCTCACTACCGGCGGACGAAGATCAAGCAAGGCCTGCAGATGGGTTTCATTGAAAGATGGGATTGGCGTGATCGCCTCAGGTACTTCGCCGAGCCCCAGTTCACGATAGTAGGGTGCGAGCAATGAGCGGGTATCGTCAACGCGCTCCAGATCATCAACAGGCTCACTGTGAACAAAGAAGTTGGCGTTATACGGTGTATCGGTGGCATTGGACACTGCGGCACAGTCAGTGCGCAGGGCCTCTTCGGTATGCATGGCGAGCCCAAGCGAGCCCAGTCCGCCGGCTTTCGAGACTGCGATGGCGAGCGCCGGTGTTGACGACCCTGCCATCGGCGCCTGAATAATCGGATAGCGAATGCCAAGACGGCCGGTCAGTTCAGTATTAGGCCAGGAGTTCATCAGATTGGTCCCCAACTATCGATTACCACCTTGTTGTTCTGATTTTTACCGGAGAATCGTCGATTCACTGGAGAGTGCAATTTTCAGAAGCGTCACAAGTGCTTGATTATTTGGCGAACCCGGGGCGATTCGGACTCCCGACTACCAGGTTCGAAGCCAGTAATTCTTTTCTCCAGTTTTTTGCACCAGTCTGCCGTTTATTGTACATCGGCTGTTCCACAGATTTGAGAGTTACACGGAGTTAAACCCCAGTAACCGCAAGATACGACCAGTTGTTGTGGGACAACAGCGAAACTGCTTTTGTGGGCTTCAGTCTGTAATACTGCTGAGGCGTGGTTGTCGATGCATGGCCGAATCAAACTAAATTCTAGAGCGTTTCCTACCACCGCATCTTGTCGAAAGCTTCTACCTCAGGGTCAACGGGTGTATGCGGTAATTTTTTACTCGCATAAACATAAGCCTGTGGCTTAAACCAACTGGCATCATCTATGACTCCTACAAATATCCCACGAAGCTTCGGGCTCTTGCTGTTTGACTCAAACATATGGGATCCGCACATCGGACAGAAATCCTTCGTCATGGTATTGCCTCGGTCGCTCTGGTGCTCATAAGCACGCATCTCACCGGTCACATGCAGGGCTTTTGTTGCCACAAATACAAATGATCCATAAACACCACCGGTCGCGCGACGGCAGTCGTCACAATGACAACAGGCTTGGACCTCGGGCTCAGCGTTGCACTCAAAACGGATTGACCCGCACAGACAATGCCCCGTGAATTTCGACGTTTCGGGATCGGTCATTGCGAATCTCCTATTATTGATGAACCATGTCCACTCTATTCGAAAACGATGATGCTGCGCGCTACTTCCCCAGCCGCGAGGGCGTCATAGGCAATATTGATTTCATCAAGCGAGTAGGTTCGGCTGATTAGTGGGTCGATCTTCAATTTTCCACTTAGATAAAGATCGACAATTTTTGGCAAATCGACCCAGGGCCGCGCACCACCGTACCAGGAACCAACAATGGTCTTTTCGGTCCGCGGAAGGGATAGGGCATTGATCGAGACTTCGTCATTCTCCGGCGCCATGCCGACCACCACGGCTGTGCCACCCGGTGCCAGCATCTGGTATGCCTGGTTAATGGTATGAACGTTGCCGATGGCTTCGAACGCGTAGTCCACGCCGCCACCCGTCAATTCCATCACCCGCTCGACCGCATCACTGTTGCTGCTATTGACGAGATGAGTCGCGCCGAATTCCCGGGCGTATTCAAGTTTGTTGTCGAGTAGATCAACCGCGATGATCTGTCCAGCACCACCCAGCACTGCGCCCTGCACGGCGTTAAGACCAACCCCACCACAGCCGATAACAGCCACGGATGCCCCGGCTTCGATTCGGGCAGTATTGATCACCGAGCCGACGCCAGTCATTACCGCGCAACCGACTAGGCAGCCCTTGTCCAGCGGCATGTCTGCGCGTACGGGTACAGCGCCCGATTCCGGTACTACGGCAAATTCAGCAAAACAGGCTGTTCGTGCGAAGTGATGGATTGTCTGGTCATCCTTACTGAGGCGACTACTGCCATCAAACATAGTATTTCGCGGTGAGTCGATGCCATTGCAAAGTACCGGCCGGCCGATGATGCAGTAATGGCATATTCCGCAGTTCGCCCGAAAGTTCAGAATAACGTTTTGCCCGGGCACCACTCGGGTTACGCCGGAACCCACCCGCTCGACGACCCCAGCGCCTTCATGCCCGAGTACGACCGGCAGAGGATGGGACCACTCGCCTTTCATAATGTGGTAATCCGAGTAACATACGCCGGCTGCGACGATCCGTACTAGGACTTCACCTTCCTGCGGTTCATCGAGGTCGATGGTTTCCACCACCATAGGTGTATTGGGCTCATAAAGTACCGCTGCCTTTATTTTCATATCTGGACCACTCCTGTATGTGCTTTGGACAGTGTCACGCCCCAGGTCATCGACCTAAAAGCAAGCCTGCCTTAGTTGCAAACATTTCCCATGATGGTTCCCCAATCATCGATTACCACCTTGATCTTCTAATTTTGTGGGGCAATTCAAGTTGGCAGGAGTGGGTTAAGTCATTGAAAAATATGGCGCGCCCGGAGAGATTCGAACTCCCGACCACCTGGTTCTAAGTCAAACACCCTACGGTGGTTGCTTTGCCTTTAAGCGCAACATTTATTGCCGATTATTGTACAACTTTCCTCCGATATTATT
>DUBL01000157.1 GCA_012960345.1 Gammaproteobacteria bacterium
AATTTCTCGAAAGCGCCGCCGTAGGAATTCACGACCAACGGTGCGGAAGCCGATACGATGGCCGGGAATCCGAGTGTCGACAGCGCTGTGGTGCCAGCCATGCCCTTCAGGATCTTACGGCGATTAGTGTTGAGGGGTTGTTTGTTGGTGTTGGATCTCATAGTTTAATACCTCCTTCTTCGGTTGGTGGGTTGAGTAAAGTCGATGGAAAAATCAGTGTAGCATCGCAGTAGTAGAAACTAGAATGGGGCTCGGTTATCGGGGCATAGCCAGCGATATGATCGCCCTCGAACGTGTAGGCCGGTCCTCAATTCTATTTGGCATAATAATAGCGTAATATATCTTCTAGTAAAATGCCATTATTTCCCAAGGTTAACTGACATGAACTCCATGCAAGTCGTCGCCATCCAAGCGCCTGGGGACGTCTCGGCCTTGGTATTCGAAGCGCGCGAGAGACCCGTCGCCAGTGCCACTAATCTGGTGGTGCGTGTGCACGCCGTTGGCATCAACCGCGCGGATTCTCTTCAGCGTCAGGGGCTCTACCCCATGCCGCCAGGCCTGGGAAACGTGCCCGGACTGGAGCTTTCCGGCGAAGTGGTGGCCGTTGGTCCTGATGTCAGCCGGTTTCGACCGGGCGACCGGGTCTTTGGGTTGGTTGCCGAAGGCGCTTACGCAGAGTACTGCCTTGTGGACGAAGGCCTGGCACTACTGGTCCCTGCGGACTGGGATTTCGCCAAGGCCGCCGCTGTAATGGAGGTGGCATGCACCACGAACGAGACCGTATTCGAGCTCGGCGCGCTTCAGTCGGGCCAGGTGTTTCTGGTCCACGCCGGGGCAAGCGGCGTTGGGACAACCGCGGTTCAGATGGCTAAAAGCGTAGGTGCTAAGGTTCTGTTCACAGTCGGAACTGACAAAAAAATCGATCTGGTTCAGCGAATCGGCGGAGATCTGGGCATCAACTACCACACCCAGGATTTCATAGTGGAAGCGGTAAGGGAGGTCGGCGACTGCGGTGTTGACTTGATTCAGGATCTAGTCGGGGGGGACTACCTGATGCGTAACATCACTCTGCTGAAACCGGCGGGAAGGCTTGTGCTCGTGGGTGCGCTCAGGGGTGCCAACTGTGAGTTCGATATTGGCCCTATGCTGAAGAAGCGCCTGATGGTTTTCGGCTTCACGCTGCGCGCGCAGAAGCTGGAGGACAAGCGCCAGATCGTCAAGCGTATCGAACAACGTTGGCTCCCGAAATATGTGGACGGAACCATTGATCCCGTGATCCACTGTACTGTTCCGTTTCGCGGCGTGCGAGAAGCCCATCAGCTTATGGACAATAATGAGAACTTTGGAAAAATAATTCTTGAGATCGACTGACAACTGCGGACAAAATCAGATAAACACAGGCCGCGCTGGATGAACAATAAACCGCCATACAGTGCGTGCTGCGGGCTATACACAGGAGGGATTTGGCAATGACTAACGGTGTCGGAAAATACCGTCTGGGATTTGATATTGGTGGGACCTTCACCGATTTTGTACTCTCGAATCCTGAGACAAACGAGATCGCAGTACACAAGTGTCTGACAACGCCCGATGATCCGTCCGTGGGTGCCATGGACGGGTTGCAGGAGATACTCTCAGGCCAGGGTCTCGATTTCTCTGACGTCGATCATCTCGTGCACGGGACCACCCTGGTGGCCAACGCCCTAATCGAGCGACAAGGTGCCCGCACGGGGCTCCTGACGACACGCGGTTTTCGCGACATTCTTGAGATGGGCATCGAGCAGCGCTACGATATTCATGACTTGTTTCTGCAGTTTCCCGATCCGATTGTGCCCCGTTATCTGCGACGAGAGGTGACTGAAAGAATCAGCCGGGATGGCGAGATCATCACGTCTCTTGACCTGGACGACGTACGCCGCGAGACCGGCTACCTCGTTGAACAGGGCATCGAATCTTTGGCTGTCTGTTTCCTGCATTCCTACAAGAATCCCAGGCACGAAAAAGACGTTGCCGCGTTCATCAAGGCACACTATCCCGATCTCATTCTGTCGATCTCCTGTGAGGTGCAGCCTGAACTGCGAGAGTTCGACCGGACATCGACCACCACGGTCAACGCCTACGTACAACCGCTGATGAACAACTACGTTACGCGTCTTACCCAGCGCGTGGCGGACAAGGGATTCGATGGAAATTTTCATCTGATCCATTCCGCCGGTGGGCTGGCAGTGCCGGAGGTGGCCATTGCCAATCCAATCCGGTTCGTCGAGTCCGGGCCGGCCGGTGGAGGCCTGGCGGCATCCTATTTCGGCGCAAAGGTCGGCAAGGATGACCTGATCTCATTCGACATGGGGGGTACCACGGCCAAGGTCTGCCTTGTTGAGGACGGAAAACCCGAAATTGCCTCGATGATGGAAGGTGCGCGGGTGCACCGGTTCAAAAGAGGGAGCGGCCTGCCACTCGTGGCGCCGGTGATCCAGATGATTGAGGTCGGTGCTGGGGGGGGGAGCATCGCTCGGGTCGATTCTCTGGGGCTGCTGAAGGTGGGTCCTGACAGCGCCGGGGCAAAGCCCGGCCCGGCCTGTTACGGCCTGGCTGGCACCGACCCCACGGTGACCGATGCTAATCTCTTGCTGGGCTACCTTAATCCCGATTATTTTCTAGGTGGCCGTATGTCGCTGGATGTTGACGCGGCCCGGCGCGCCATGGCTGGGGTTGCCGAGACACTGTCGTTGTCAGAGACCGGCACGGCGTGGGGAATCTACGATATCGTCAGCGAAAATATGGCCAGTGCAGCCAGGATTCATATCGTAGAAAAGGGACGTGATCCCCGAGGTTATGCGATGGTGGCAATGGGCGGCGCCGGGCCTCTGCACGCGGCTCGGGTAGCAGCCAAGCTGGGCGTATCCGAAGTGATCATACCCCCCGGTTCCGGCATTGCTTCGGCGTTCGGCTTCCTGGTGACGCCGCTCAGTTTCGAGTTCCGGCAGTCCTCACCCGGACTGCTCGACGAGCTGGATCTGAGCAACGCCAACACGCTCTTTGACGAGCTCGAGAAAAAGGGCCGAAATCTACTGCTCGATGCAGGAGTCCTGGATTCGGACATCACCGTGTCTCGTTACGCAGAAATGCGGTTGCTGGGACAGATGCATGAGATCACGATTCCGTTCCCCGGCGGTCCACTCAACCAGGACAAGCTAGGCCTGATCCGGGACGAGTTCGCTCGCGAGTACACTCGCCTGTATACGCAGTTGTACGAGGGTGTGGAAATCCAGATCCTCAACTGGAAGGTGCTGTGCAGCGGACCGTCACCAAACGCGGTCTATACCCAGAGTTGGGTCGATTCGACAGGCACGGATGCGTCGACCGGATCGAGGCAAGCCTACTTCACCGAAGCG
>DUBL01000158.1:0-7916 GCA_012960345.1 Gammaproteobacteria bacterium
AGCGGCCGCGGCTGACCCTTTGCATCAATCGCCACATAGGTAAAGAGGCCTTCCGTTACTTTCTCTTCGCGACCATCTGCGCGACGCTTAACCCATGTTTCCACCTTAACTGCAATCGAGGTAGTACCCGTTCTCTGGGTAACACAGTGACAACTGATGAGGTCACCAATCTGAACGGGAAGGTGAAACGACATTCCATCAACGGCAACCGTCGCAATGCGACCCCCTGACAATGCGTAAGCATGAATCCCACCGGCAACATCCATCTGTGACATTAACCAACCACCAAAAATATCACCATTGGGGTTTGCATCTGCAGGCATTGCCAACGTACGCAATGCAGGCACCGACTGCGGAGGCATCGCGGGCACCGTATCCTTGATCTCTTGTTCAGACAATGTATCGACCTCAGCACTCTAACCGCATCAACCCACACCCAGCATTTCTTTTGCCTCATCCACCGTGGCCACCTCGCGACCCAACGTCTCGGCCTGTTCGCGCACTTTGCGCACCAGATCAGCATTGCTGGGTTGGCCCAATTCGGTATACGGGTAATCACCCAAACCAATCGCAATATGCCCGCCTTCACGAATGACTTTCTCAGTTAACTGGAAAAGATTCCCGTTAAAATTGGAGACGATCCATTCGAGTTGTCGGTCAGGCGGAATAAAAGCGAGGTGCGCATCGAGTCCCGCCTCTGTCCCTGGGTGACCCGCAAGCATCGTGCCATCGGTCAGCACGATAAGAAATGGTAGCGGCCCGGTCAGCAATCCCATGTCCATGAAGGCCAGAGTCTGTCGAATGAAACTGACATTCCAGCACACCAGATAATGCTTCATCTGATGAGCGGCGATATTTTGCGCAAAATACTCCAGCGTGTCGGTTCCGTTCTTATAAATTAACCCCTTGGTTCGATAACCTGGCTCCTCAGGGTTATACCAGTCAACATTCACACTACCCATATCCATCGGGGCAAATTCGGGTCGAGTTTCGGGGTCTTTAGACAAAGCCACTACATTAGACAACCTCTCCTCCGCGTCGGCATCGAGCGTAACGTAACCTAAAGTCGGGTTAATCATGGTGTTGCTCTGTGAACGTATTGCCCGTATGGTTTTCTCATAGGTCAAGAAATCGTGATCAGGGGATCCATCTGCATGACGGCCATGAAAATGAATAATGCTCGCCCCTTCTGCCTGACAAGCCTCCGCATCCCGGGCGATTTCGTCGGGCAACCATGGCACATGTGGATTCGCTTCCCGCGACTGGTACTCGTTGATTCTCGCTTCGATAATCAGCTTCTTCATCCCAACGATGCCCCTCGTACTAAATGGATCTGACCGGTCAGCAAAGTCTAGGTGATTAGAACAAAGGACGCACATTCGACGTTTGACCCCGAGGCCTGCCACTGACCGTAAGATCCGAAACACTGGCCTGAGCCCATGATGGGTTTCAACAAAGGATTTGTGGCAAGACAATGCAGCAATCAAATGGCAAGTACAAAATCTTGAAATCGGTGATTTGCAGCCAGAATCAAGCGAGATGGTTGATCACTGCAATGATGAATCAGCGCCAGCTCGGCGTGACAAAACCCGGTGGCATAAACTCGCACAAAAACATCACCGCTTTGAAGATCTGAAAGTCGCGCATCTTGAATGACCCGCTGGCTATTGGTTTGGTCAGCACCGCAGCTGTGCATTCAACTATCAATTTCTCACTTCGACAAAAAAATCCCGGCAAGCCGGGACCGATCCATCACTCACATAATGCAACAGCCAGTCTATCCCAGCCAGCGTTTCCGTCGGCGGTAATGCTTGGTGGCGCGAAAGTTAGCCTTCTGGTCACCCTGCGCAATACCGAGGTAGAATTCTTTGATATCGTCGTTACCAGCAAGTGACGCCGCATCGCCTTCCATCACGATACGACCATTTTCAAGGATGTAACCGTAATGGCTATAGCGCAGTGCCATATTCGTGTTCTGTTCAGCTAACAGAAACGTGACCTGTTCGGCCTCGTTGAGTTTCTTGACGATCTCAAAGATCTCCTCCACGAGTTGCGGCGCTAACCCCATCGACGGCTCATCCAGAAGAATCATCTTGGGCCGCGCCATCAATGCTCGACCGAGAGCAGTCATCTGTTGTTCACCGCCAGATGTATAACCCGCCGTACTGGTCCGGCGGACCTTTAGACGCGGGAAATAAGTGTAGACCAGTTCCAGATCCTGTCGGATCGAGGCCGCCCCATCACGACGAGTGAAAGCACCCGTCATCAAATTTTCCTCAACTGTTAGGTGTTCGAAGCACCGACGGCCTTCCATCACCTGCACAATACCGCGTTTGACCAGTTGGTTCGCAGACAGTCCTTGAATCCTCTGTCCCTGGTAATCAATGGTGCCCTTGGTGATGTCACCGCGCTCCGCCACCAGCAGGTTGGAGATGGATTTGAGAGTGGTGGTCTTGCCAGCCCCGTTGGCCCCGAGGAGGGCAACAATGCCCCCCTCGGGAACCTCTAGGGATACACCCTTAAGAACCAGAATGACATGGTCATAGACGACCTCGATATTGTTGACAATCAGCAGCGGGGCTGCGCTGTCAGTTAAGGCCGCTTCCACGATTCAGGTCCTGTTTAACCGCAATCCGATCCCATCGAGTCGCCGGAACGAGGCGTGATGCCTTTTTCCTTGGCATACTTGGCAGCCGAATCCAGAATCATTTTGCGGGTCAGCTCGTGGTAGGGCGCAATCCAGTCTGAGATCATGCTCCACTTCGTGCCGTCCCATTGCTGGAAACGGACTTGGCCACTACCCTCGTGATCGTCACACTTCATAGAGAAGGGCGGCAAAATGCCGGTGGCACCGAGCTCCTCGATCCTTTCGGCTGTCAGATTGAAGTTCTCCATGCCCCAGCGGTACTGCTCTCCACTGAGCGCTACGTTACCGAACTTGGCTTGCGCGTTGCGTAGGGCCTCCATTGTCACAATTGCACCTGCCACACCACGGTTGTAGTACACACTGCCCACACGGGCCGCAGAAAGGTTACCCTTCATGTTGCCGTAGACGTGTTCGAAAATCTCCTGAATAACCGGGAAATCAGGGCCCGTCGCATGGAAGGTCGCCGTAATGTAGCCCTTGGCTGACTTACCTGCGGGAATGACATCTTCCTCTGAGCCGCACCACCAGACACCGATGATGTGATCCCGTGGGAAACCGATGCGGGCGGCCTCACGCAGAGGCACCGTGCAGGACACGCCCCAGTTTCGATTGATCACGTAGTCGGGCTTGATCTTGCGGATCTGCAGCCACAATGACTTCTGGTCAATGCCAGGCCATGGCACCGGCAGGTGCGTTACCTCGAAACCAAATCTTGCTGCCAGCTTGTCCCACACTGGAATCGTCTCGATACCATAGGGGTGCTTCAGATGAAGGTTGACGATTTTCTTACCCTTCAGATTGCCTTCACCACCCTCGAGCTGAGCGATATAACGGAGCTTCGCTGAGCTCTGGTTCCAGTAGTTGGTCATCGCCGGGAATGCATAGGGGAAAACGCGCCCATCTGTGGCGTCAGTACGCCCGTAGCCCATGTGCAAGAGCACTTTTTTGTCCTTGTGCGCTCGTTCCATCAGCGCATAGGTCGTACCTGTTGACATCGGCCAGAAAACGGCGGCGCCGTGCTTACCTTTATTCTTGAGACGCTCGTAGCATTCCACCGCACGTTCAGTAACATAACCAAAATCACATTTTTCCCACGTCAGTTTGACACCGTTGACCCCACCGTCTCGAATATTCAACAGGGCCATATAGTCCATCCAACCACCGGCAATACCGCTACCACCGGGTGCAAACGGTCCAGACCAGTACGACAGCACCGGGAAAAACTGTTCCTTATTTGGATCTGACTTCTCCTCTGCGGCCATCACCGACATACCCGCCGTAGCGGTCAGCATGAGGCCGGAGACGAGAGAAACGAGTAGTTTCCTAATCATGGTTTTCCTCCAATTTTCAGTTACACCGCTCTACGAAAGTATTATTCGCCGAACGATCATTGCACAATACCGCTTCAACTCAACCATCTTGCTACAAAATACAGCCGCTGGCTAGTGCGGGAACGGCCACAGCCGCAGCTTCTCCTTTGCTGTCGTCCACATTCGGGCGAGTCCATGGGGCTCGACAATCAGAAAATAGACAATGAGCCCACCGAAGGTCATATGCTCGATATTGGTGATTAGTTCAGGAGAGACATTGCCCCCAGTGAGGTGGTGTGCCGCCACGTTGAGGAGAATAGGCAGAATCACAATAAAGGCCGCCCCGAGGAAACAGCCCAGGATACTACCCATACCACCGATGATAATCATGAAAAGAACCTTCAGCGACACGAACAAATCGAATGCCGTGAAATCGACCGATTTGACGTAGCAAAAGGCGTACAGCGCGCCGGCAATTCCCGCGAAGAATGAACTGACCGCAAATGCGGAGAGCTTGGTATATAGGGGTCGAATGCCGATGACTTCAGCAGCCACATCCATGTCCCGCACCGCCATCCACGCGCGGCCGATCTCACTGCGTACCAGATTCTTGGCGAGCAAAGTGGTTACGATGACGAAACCCAGAACCAGGAAGTAATTGTCAAGGTTAGACTCGATCGGGTAGCCGAACAGGCTCATTTTTGGTGTATCGATGACCATGCTTGCTGCACCGCCGACAAACCAAGGAAAGGTGGCAAACACCCACTCGGAGAAAAACTGGGCGGCAAGGGTGGCCACCGCCAGGTAAAAGCCCTTAATACGCAGGCTGGGGCTACCAACCACCACACCACAAGCGGCAGCAATCAGGCCTGCCCCAATGAACACCGCCAGCAGCGGCAGGTCAGGGATGCGCACGGCTAGGTTGTAGGCAGAATAAGCCCCGACAGCCATGAAGGCACCATGGCCCAGTGACAACTGGCCCGCATAGCCTGTCAGAATGTTGAGGCCGATGGCAGCGATTGACCAGATCATAAACGGTAGCAGGTAACCAACGATCATATGTTCACTGGCAAACAGCGGCACGATGACCACCGCCACAATCAGCGTCGTAATCAGACCCCAGAGATCCTGGCGGATCGGAAAGATCGCCATGTCCGCCTTGTAGGAGGTCTTAAACTGGCCGGATTCTCGGTAAAGCATGTTTTTATACCCGCTCGATAATCTTTTCGCCGAATAACCCTTGTGGCCTGACCATCAGAAACAGCATGGCAATCAAATAGGCAAACCAGGCCTCAATGCCACCACCGATGATCGGTCCGAGATAGACCTCCGCCAGTTTCTCTGCAGCGCCAATAATCAAACCACCGATAATTGCGCCGGCTATTGAGTTAAACCCGCCGAGGATTAAGACCGGCAATGCCTTCAGTGCTACCAAGGAAATACTGAACTGGACACCTAGACGCTGGCCCCACAGCGCGCCGGCCACCAATGCAACAAGACCGGCCGCCGCCCAGACTATGGCCCAGATCAGCTGCAGGGGAATGCCAACCGACATCGCCGCCTGGTTGTCGTCCGCCACTGCTCTCAACGCACGGCCGATACGCCCCTTCTGGAAAAAATAGGCAAGCATCACCACCAAGGCACCACAGATCACCGCCGCCCAGACATCGAACAGGCTGATCAGTATGTTGGTCGCATCCATCACCGATTGCCACGGCACGTCCTCAATACCCAAATCCAGCGCGTGAACCTGGGTATCCCACACCCCTTGCGCCAGGCCCTCGAGAAAATAGTTAAGGCCGATCGTTGCCATGAATAAAATGATCACGGGCTGCGCTACCAGCGGACGCAACATGACCCGTTCAATGATGACCGCCAACACTACCATGATGAACAATGTGATGGCCGCGGCAAACCAAAAGTTAATACCCATCTCCAGGAAACGGGCAAATGTCAGCGCAGCAAACAGCACCATCGCGCCCTGGGCGAAATTAAAGACCCCGGAGGCCTTAAAAATCAGCACGAAACCCAAGGCAACAAGTGAATACATCACGCCGGACAACAGTCCAGCAATGAGAACTTCTAGAAACCACGCCAGTTCTTCCGGCACGCTAACGACTCCTAATTAGAAACCAGCACTGAGCACCGCCACATCATCAAGTTTTTCATTCCCGATGGATCCTCTCGCTGTTTGACAATTAACTTAATTGTACGCATCAATGCGCCACACCCAAATAAGCGTCAATTACCCGTTGGTCGCCGCGAACCTCGTCCGGCGTACCCTCGGAGATCTTGCGCCCATAATCAAGGACAACGACTCGGTCAGAGATGTCCATCACCACACTCATATCGTGTTCTATGAGCACAATCGTGGTGCCGAACTCCTCGTTCACGTCGAGTACGAAACGACACATGTCCTCCTTTTCTTCCAGATTCATCCCGGCCATCGGCTCATCCAGCAGAAGAATCTCTGGCTCGGCTGCCAGCGCACGGCCGAGCTCAACGCGCTTTTGAAGGCCAAACGGCAATCGCCCGACCACGGTCTTGCGAACCGCTTCGATTTCCAGAAAGTCGATGACCTTCTCAACGGCTTCGCGGTGCACCGCTTCCTCTCTTTGCGCAGGTCCCCAGTACAACGCCTGCAACAAGATGTTGGTATTCATTTTCAGATTACGTCCAGTCATGATGTTATCGACCGTGTTCATTCCTTTGAACAGCGCGACATTCTGAAATGTTCGGGCGATCCCTTGTACAGCTGTCTGGTGAGGTCGCATTCGGGCTCGGGCCTGGCCTTTGTAGTTAATCTTGCCTTCGCTGGGGTGGTAAACCCCATTGATCACATTGAGCATGGTCGTCTTTCCAGCGCCGTTCGGACCAATAATCGCCAGAACCTCGCCCGGGTAGATACTGAAACTAACGTCGGCGAGCGCATGGACCGCACCAAACGAGAGCGAGATATTCTCTAACTCAAGGATAGGATCGCTAACGTTCATTCTGGATTCAGTCTCCATGTTACGTGGTCTTTTCCCTAGCGTCGTTGCGAATGTGCTCAGCGCTACGATTCACCGACAGCCACGGTAGCCACATTCTGAATTCTCAGATTGGCATTAATAGTGTTGCGACGCCCATCTTCCAACGTAACGCTCGCCTCTACTGCAATGTCCTGCTTGTCCGAGTAGAGCGCCTCGATCAGCTCACCGTAGCGATCAGCAATGGTGGAACGCCGAATCTTGCGAGTGCGTGTGAGTTCTCCATCGTCGGCATCGAGTTCCTTATGTAGGATCAAAAAACGTTGAATCTGGGAGGAGGACAAACTGCTGTCACGCGACAGATCCTGGTTGACCTCCTCAATGTTTTGGCGAATCAGGTCGTAAACCTCCTCACGTTGGGATAGATCGGTATAGCCGGAATAACCCAAACCAATTCGCTCGGCAAAGTTACCTACCGCTTCGAGATCGATGTTGATGAACACTGTCACGTGGTCACGTTCGTTGCCGTGAGCGACGGCCTCGCGAATGTTGGGGAAAAATTTGAGCTTGTTTTCGATGTACTGGGGCGCAAACAGCGTACCGTCGTTAAGCGCACCGACATCTTTCACGCGATCAACTACCTTCAGGTGACCATCATCAGTCATGATCCCGGCGTCACCCGTCCGTAGCCAACCATCGTCGGTCATGGCTTCACGCGTAGCTTCAGGATTCTTGAAATAACCCGCAAAATTACCCGGACTTTTCACCAAAATTTCACCGCCCTCAGCAATCTTAATTTCACAGTTTGCACATGGCGGCCCAACGGTGTCCTGACGCGCATCACCGTTACGATGCAAAGTGGCATAGGCTGAACACTCGGTCTGCGCGTAGAGTTGTTTTAGGTTGATGCCGATACTGCGGTAAAAAGTGAACGTGTCCTCACCCAGCGGGGCACCACCGGTCACAGCCAGCCGAGTATGGGTCAAGCCT
>DUBL01000158.1:7944-20246 GCA_012960345.1 Gammaproteobacteria bacterium
CAATAGCGCAATCGATTGGCCAGGCCAACCGAACGCCGGTCAAGTAAATCAACGCCGACCCGGCGAGCGACTGCCAGGAAATACTGGAACAGCCAGCGTTTAAGCCGGCTAGCATCTTCCATGCGAATGGTGATGGTTGTCAGTAATCCTTCCCAAATCGCCGGTGCGGCAAAAAACATAGTGGGGCCAATTTCCTTCACATCTACCAATAACGTTTCTGGGCTTTCCGGACAATTGGTACATGACCCGGCACTCAGGGACGAACACATAAACAGGTGGTCACCAATCCACGCCATCGGCGCGTAATTAACCTGGCGGTCCCGCTCATTTAAACCCTCCTGACCGTTGAAATCCCTAGCTGAACTAAGCAAATTTTTCGAGGTTAGCTGTACACCTTTCGGAGTACCCGTAGTGCCTGAAGTATAAAAAATACCCACCACATCATCGGCTTTACCAACGGCAAGTTCGTGCTCAAAATAATCCGGGTGTTGTACATCGTATTCGCGGCCTTTTGCCTGTATATCGGTGTAGCTATGCACGAAGGACTGCTCATAACTGCGCATACCCCGGGGATTGTGATAGATGATTCGTTCAAGTGAGGGGCACTGGTCCTTGATCTCAAGTAACTTATCCGTCTGCTCCTGATCCTCGACCACAGCAAACCGCACAGCGGCGTGGTTCAAGACATACTCGAATTCTGCGGCAACCCCGTTCTGGTACATGGGAACGGGCACGGCGCCAAGGCTCTGACTTGCAAAAAAGACCCAGTAGAGATGGGGCCGGTTGTCACCGATGATGGCAACCGTGTCACCACGCTCAAGCCCCAGCGCGGCGAGACCGCACGCCAATGCACGCACTTCTGCCGCAGTGTCGTGCCACGAATAAGTCTGCCAGATACCGAGGTACTTCTCGCCAAATGCAGGCGCGCCACCGATCTTTTCGGCGTTATCAAACAAGCATCGCGGAACCGTATCCGCCTGGTTATTCGACACACAATCCCCCTTCTAACAAGATCACCGCTCCTCCAAAAACAACCACCACCACAGTCCGGTGCAGTACTAGAACCGAAAAACCTCAAAGTTTCAAGTCAAATCTAGTCGTTTGAGTCGTGCGTCACTGTTCTGGAGACCCAGTTCAGTTCAGTTGACTTGAACGACAAACTCGGTGAATGCGCGAGACCAAGCCCCAACCAGCTTAATCGTAAGTCCTCTGGTCGTCTATCACTTTGCCATCGTTCGGCAATGCACCCTCAGGCAGCCATTCGATCTCGCCGCGCAGTTTGCAAATTTCCCGAATAGTGCGGGACAACGTATCAGCAAAACCCTCCCCGACTGCACCCACCTCACAACGCAGCACCATGGTGTCAGCATTGTTCTGGTTATCAATCACGAGACGCGCTCGCAGTATCTCAGAATGACGGGCAATCATTTCAGCGACTTGGGATGGATGAACAAACATGCCGCGTACTTTAGCAGTCTGGTCTGCTCGACCCATCCAACCGAGAACTCGGCGGTTCGTGCGTCCACAAGGACTCTGGCCTGTCATGAAAGTCGATAGGTCACCGGTTGCAAAACGAATCAAGGGGTAATGCGGATCGAATGTGGTGACGAGCACTTCGCCCACTTCTCCCTCGGCCACCAAATCACCCGTACCAGGACGCACGATCTCAACGATGATCGACTCTTCGATGATCATGCCCTCTTGCGCGGAGGATTCATAAGCAATCAGCCCAACGTCGGCCGTGGCATAAACTTGAAGCACGCTAACACCCCGGTCTGCCAATTCACCGCGCAAACTGCCTGACAGCGCTTCGCCACCGACTGTCCCCAGTTCAAGACTCGACACATCGGCCTCCATCTCTTGCGCCTTGTCGAGAATAATCTTTAGAAATGAGGGCGTACCGCAGTACACCCGGGGTCTCAGGTGCGCCATTGCCAGCACCTGCAACTCGGTCTGGCCAACACCTGCGGGAAAAACAGCACAACCGAACGCACGTGCGGCCCGGTCCAGCATCAAACCCGCCGGAGTAAAGTGGTAAGAAAACGTGTTGTGGACCAAATCACCGGGCCGAACACCAACGGCGTGTAGTGCGCGCCCCATGTTCCAATCGTCTGCTCCCCCTGCATCCGGCTCAAAAATACCCCCGGGAGAAGCAAACACATGTTGCAAATCACCCTCGTTAAGCGTCGCGAATCCGCCAAACGGTGGCGTTTTGGCCTGACGGAGCGCCATGTCCGACTTGCGCGTCACCGGCAGGCGCGCCAACGCGGCGCGATCGGTCACCGCAGCTGGCTCCACCTCACTGAGCAGGGCGCTATACGCCACCGAGTGCTCTTTAGCATGTTGCAGTTGTACAACCAGCAACTCGAACTGCTCTATTTCTCGCTGCTCCGGCGAGCGCGTTTCCAGCGCATCAAAATAATGGGCCATCACGCTCAAAAGGGAATATCGTCATCCAGATCCAGGTCACCGCCACTACCGGGGTTACCGGCGGGGCTCGGTGACCGACTGGCAGAGGCCTTGGAGCCAAAGTCACCCGTGTCCGCGCTCGGCATCTCGCCACTGCCACCGCGCGATCCCAACATCTGCATGTCATTGGCAACAATCTCGGTGGTATAGCGCTCCTGGCCGGTCTTCTGGTCCTCCCACTTTCGAGTCTGCAAACGGCCCTCGATATAGACCTGTGAACCTTTACGCAGATACTCACCGGCAATCTCGGCCAACCGACCGAAAAAAACCACGCGGTGCCATTCCGTTTTCTCCTGACGCTCACCAGACTGCTTGTCGCGCCAACTGTCGGTCGTCGCAACAGCAACATTGGCTATCGGATTACCATTTGCAGCATAGCGAACTTCTGGATCCCGACCCAGATTGCCTACAATAATCGCTTTGTTTACGCCTCGTGCCATCTTTCTTCTCCTGCTAGAACCGGTGGGAGGTCTCTCAAATGTTCCATTTCGTTAACTGTCTGACTCAATGCACCGACACACCGGCGACATCATCCAGACTCGCATTATGAAAACCCGATGGACTGACTTTCAAGTAGACCATATTTTGCCCCGCTAATACTGTGACATCGTACACACCCGGCAACTGTCTCAGCGCCGCAATACGCTTCTCAAATTGCGCCGCTGGCATGTCCTCCAGATAGACCGTAACACTGTTCATCAATTCAGGGACATCCCCCAACAAAACAACGATCCACCATAGCGCCAACAACGTCCCCATGAGAAGAAAAACCCCGGCAGGACCAAAGTGGCCGAAAATTACCCCACCAACAGCCCCGCCAACAAAAACGCCAGCGAATTGGCAGGTGTTGTAGACGCCGAGTGCCGTGCCTTTTAATGCTGATGGCGCCACCCTTGAGACCAGCGATGGCAGCAAGGCCTCGAGCAAATTGAAGCCGGTAAAGAAAATGACCAGGCCCCCAACCAACCCCCACCCCTGTCCCGCCGCCCACGCGAGGAATGCCGCGGAGATCAGCATTAAAGAAAGCGCCACACGAAATGCTGTATACGATTTCCCGCTACGCATGCTCAACAGCAGTAACGGCAGCATGGCCACTACTGAAGCCACCAACACGGGAACGTAGACACGCCAATGATCGGGTGAACCCAGTCCCAGCACATCCACGAGGGCGGGAGGCACTGCAACAAACAACGCCATTAACGAGAGGTGCTGAACGAACACACCGAAGTCCAACCGCAGCAGATGACGGTTAGAAAAGACGCTACTCCAATCGCCGTGACGCCTTGAGTAAACCAAGCTCCCCGAATGTAATGGTGTCGGCACTCCCCACCACAGCACCGGCATAGCGACCAACGCTGCCAAGGCGGCCAGATAGAACAACCCAGGCACACCGATCCAACCCTCCAACACACTGCCCCCCATTAAGGCCGTCAGGAATGCCACACCGATCATGCCCCCAACCAACGCTGTCGCTTTGATACGCTGCTGTTCACGAGTCAGGTCAGCCAACAAGGCCAGCACCACGGCTGCAATAGCCCCAGCACCCTGCAACGCGCGCCCCACGATAATGCCTGGCACAGTCGCGGCTTCCGCCGACACCATACTGCCCAGTGCGAATAATAATAATCCAAAGGTGATTAATCTTTTACGGCCAAAACGATCGGATAACCGACCAAAGGGAATCTGGAAAATAGCTTGGGTTAATCCGTACACCCCTAGAGCCAATCCCACCATCAACGGTGTGGCACCGGGTAAACCATCGGCATAGAGCGCCAATACCGGTAAAACGAGGAACAAGCCAAACATACGCAACCCAAATATCACGGCCAGCGCAGACACCGCGCGACGCTCAATATGATTTAGCGGTTCCATTCAATAGGGTATGAATCGCCAGGGGCTGAGTTCACTCAGTGCTCACAGCCAAACACGCATCAAACTCATTGGCGAGAAGCGTGGCCCAAACCACCAAAGGTGAATCCAGCACATTCGCTGTGTCCAACCGCTCAATGCCAAAACTTTGTGCCGGCCACACAACACGTTCTAATATTACCAGTTTTGCCGAGCCATTCCTGATGATGCGAGAGATAAAGATACGGGGCGCGCGGACGCATAATCTCAAGAATATCTCTCTTGATCTGCCCCGCGACCGCCTTATTGTGCTTACCGGGTTATCTGGATCGGGCAAGTCATCCCTCGCCTTCGACACAATTTACGCAGAAGGCCAGCGCCGTTACGTCGAATCCTTATCAACCTATGCTAGGCAGTTTCTTTCCTTAATGGAAAAACCCGAGGTCGACCTGATCGAAGGACTTTCCCCAGCCATCAGCATCGAACAGAAATCTTCCTCTCACAACCCTCGCTCGACTGTCGGCACCGTGACGGAGATTTACGACTACCTGCGACTGCTCTATGCGCGTGTCGGCGATCCCCGTTGTCCCGAACACGGTGTCTCGCTCACCGCCACCACGGTGAGCGAAATGGTTGATCGAGTGTTAGCGCTTCCCGAAAACACTCGACTCCTCCTCTTAGCCCCAGTCATTCGAGACCGCAAAGGCGAGTATCAGCAAATGCTCTCGGGCCTGCGCAGTCAAGGCTTTGTCCGTGTGCGGATCGACGGCACGGTTTATGAACTCGATGAGGCGCCCGCCCTAGACAAGAAGAAAAAGCACTCCATTGACGTCGTCATCGACCGCGTCGTGGTGCATTCAGACAGCGCCCAACGACTGGCCGAGTCGTTTGAGACGGCACTGGCCCTGGCAAACGATATAGCCATCGTCCAATTGGTCGACCAACAAGGTGCGGGGGGGGAGGAACTGCTCTTTTCTGCGCGTTATGCTTGCCCACACTGCGGATACAGCCTCGACGAACTCGAGCCTCGAATGTTTTCGTTTAATAATCCGGCGGGTGCCTGTCCAACCTGCGACGGTCTTGGCGCAAGACAATTTTTCGACCCCGATCGAGTCGTCCATGACAGTTCGCTTAGCCTTGCGGCCGGGGCTATTGCCGGCTGGGACCGACGCAATGCGTTCTACTTTAATCTGCTCAATTGTTTAGCTGAGCATTACGATTTTGATGTCGAAAAGCCCTTTGATCAACTGCCTGAAAACGTGCGCAACACTATTCTTAACGGTAGCGGTAGTGAGCGCATCGAATTCAAGTACTTGCGATCACATGGTCGCCGCTCTCGTCGACGGACACATTCATTTGAAGGCGTACTACCCAATATGCAGCGCCGTTACCATGAATCAGAGTCGCCAACACTGCGCGAAGATCTCGGTCGCTACCTGACAAACCAAACCTGCGAATCCTGTTCAGGCAGTCGCCTCCGGGCGGAGGCTCGCCACGTGTTTGTGGCGGAGCGCCCGATAAACAGCATTACCACCCTTCCGGTCGAAGAGTCATTGTCTTTCTTCACGACCATCAGCTTATCGGGCCGCCATGCCGAAATTGCGGCACCCATCATTAAAGAGATCCGTGACCGCCTACGCTTTCTTTGCAACGTCGGTCTGGAATACCTCTCCCTGGATCGGGCGACAGAAAGCTTGTCTGGTGGAGAGGGACAACGTATTCGACTGGCTTCTCAGATCGGCTCGGGCCTTGTTGGAGTCATGTATATTCTGGATGAACCATCGATCGGACTTCACCAACGCGACAACGGTCGGCTGATGGAAACCTTATTCCATCTTCGGGACCTCGGTAACACAATCATCGTCGTTGAACACGATGAAGAAACCATACTGAATGCTGATCACGTGGTTGATCTTGGGCCTGGTGCCGGCGCCAATGGCGGTCAGGTCGTCGCACAAGGCCCACCCGATACGATTCGTAAGAATCCAGCATCACTAACGGGCCAATATTTAAGTGGCCGGCGTTCAATACAAGTACCTCTTGAACGGACCCCAGCGGACAAAAAGAAAGTGCTGTCTATCAAAGGGGCACGAGGAAATAATCTTGACTCTGTCGACGTTGATTTCCCTATCGGTCTCTTCATTTGTGTGACCGGAGTCTCGGGCTCAGGCAAATCAACGCTGGTCAACGGCACGCTGTACCCTGCGGCCGCGCACAAACTGAACAATAGCCGCCTGCGTCCGGCACCACACAAAAAGATAAAAGGGCTAGAGCAGATCGACAAGGTGATCGAAATCGACCAGAAACCGATCGGCCGAACGCCTCGTTCCAACCCAGCCACCTATACCGGGCTATTTACTCCGATTCGGGAATTGTTTGCGGCAGTGCCCGAGTCTCGGGCCCGTGGCTATAAACCCGGTCGATTCTCATTCAATGTCCGTGGCGGACGCTGCGAAGCCTGTCAGGGCGATGGACTGATTAAGGTGGAAATGCATTTCCTTCCTGACATCTACGTCGGCTGCGACGTCTGTAGCAGCGCCCGGTACAACCGTGAAACGTTGGATATCCGTTATAGCGGGCGCAACATCAGCGAAGTGCTTTCGATGACAGTGTCAGAAGCGGTCGTCTTCTTTGAGGCGATCCCAGTCATTCGTCGAAAACTCGACACACTCATTGATGTGGGTCTTGGCTACGTCCAACTTGGACAAAGTGCCACTACGCTTTCAGGTGGCGAAGCACAACGCATTAAGTTGTCGCGGGAACTTTCGAAGCGAGACACCGGGCGCACGCTTTACGTGCTGGACGAACCCACCACCGGCCTGCACTTTCATGATGTACGTCAGTTGCTCAGCGTGCTTCACCGGCTGCGAGATCAAGGCAACACGGTCGTTGTCATCGAACATAATCTTGACGTAATCAAAACAGCAGACTGGATTATTGACCTTGGCCCCGAAGGGGGTCATCGCGGCGGTCGGCTGGTCGCCACCGGTCCGCCGGAAGTGGTAGCCGCCCATGAGCAGTCACACACCGGGCAATTTCTCGCCAAACTACTTCACGCGAATAAACCAGACTCAGCCGTGTCCGTACAGAGTGGGCCGCGCTAACGCACTGTCGATTGCACTCAAGCAATCCTTTTGTTTGCAGAGCTTAAGCACCTCTGCATCGAGTGACTCCATGGCAGTCGTTGGCACTTGAGGCCCTGCCACCTTGAAAGACACCGTAAGAATGACGGGTACCGCTCCAGTCAGGGAGCTCACTTCGCGAAGGTGGTGCATCGCATGTCGCTTCGATGCCCCGATTAAGTGCCGTAACACGACCCATCTTCCAGGGGACTGGATGAACGGTCCGCCATGCGGCGCAATCTGAGACATTCACTCGTCAACCATCTAGGGTTAAATCGCGTATTTAAAGCGAACGGTTGCAGTATTTAGAATACCCTGATATCTGAGGGGATTCGTATCACCCCAACGAATGTGCCGTGTGCGCCTGTACGGTCCGATCAGGTCTTCAACAACGGGGAATCCGTGTCGCCATAAGCGGTATCATCTCGTTAACCGGTCTTGCCGAAAACCTTTCCCGACACGGCGACGCACTATTTTCTGGAATCTGGATAACCGAATAATGGACCCTCGGGCCAAAACGAACGACCTCGACCCCATTGAAACTCGGGAGTGGATCGATGCACTCACCGCCGTGCTCGCCATCGATGGCGAAGAACGCGCCCACTTTCTAATCGAGGAATTAATCGATCACGCCAGGCGCACAGGAACGCAAATTCCCTATCGCCCCCATACGAGCTACGTCAACACGATTCCTGCATCCAGTGAACACATCTCTCCCGGTGATGCCTCGCTTGAGTGGCGAATCCGCTCCCTGATTCGGTGGAACGCACTCGCTATGGTTGTTCGTGCCAATCGGACCAGTTCGGAATTGGGTGGACACATTGCCAGTTTTGCCTCGGCCGCCACCCTGTACGACGTGGGATTCAATCATTTTTGGCATGCGCCCTCAGAGGATCACGATGGTGATCTGATTTTTTTCCAAGGCCACTCGGCTCCCGGTATCTACGCCCGCGCTTATCTCGAGGGAAGGCTCAGCGAATCACAGCTGGAACACTTTCGCCAGGAGGTGGGCGGCGAGGGCCTGTCCTCCTATCCTCATCCGTGGTTAATGCCCGATTTCTGGCAGTTTCCAACTGTGTCAATGGGCCTCGGGCCGATACAAGCTATTTACCAGGCTCGTTTTCTCCGTTATTTCCATCACCGCGGGTTTGCTGACACCAGCCAACGGAAAGTCTGGGCCTTCATCGGTGATGGTGAAATGGATGAACCTGAATCCATGGGTGCGATCGGCCTCGCCGGCCGGGAAGGACTGGACAATTTGATCTTCGTCGTTAATTGCAATCTTCAACGACTGGATGGTCCAGTGCGGGGAAACGGAAAAATTATTCAGGAACTAGAGGGTGAGTTCCGCGGTGCCGGCTGGAACGTGATCAAGGTGATATGGGGATCGTACTGGGATCCACTTCTCATGCGCGATACCAACGGCCTCCTCAAAGCGCGCATGGACGAAGCGATTGATGGCGAATACCAGGCCTTCAAAGCCAAGGACGGCGCCTTTGTTCGCGAACACTTTTTTGGCAAACATCCCGAGTTACTGGCAATGGTAGCCAACATGACTGACGAGGATGTCTGGCGACTCAACCGCGGAGGACATGATCCACACAAAGTTTATGCCGCCTACACCGAAGCGGTGTCACACCCCGGCCAACCGACGGTGATACTGGCAAAGACGGTGAAGGGCTACGGCATGGGTGAGTCCGGTGAAGGTCAAAATACCACCCACCAGCAAAAAAAGATGGCCGAAGACGCTCTGATTGCGTTTCGGGATCGATTCAACATTCCCTTGTCAGACGAAGAGGTGGTGGCCGCACCGTTTTACCGGCCGAGCGAGGACAGTCCAGAGATACAGTATCTACAAGAACGCCGCCGTGAACTGGGTGGATATCTTCCGGCGCGCCGCGATATTGCTCCGCCATTGCCTATCCCACCGTTGGACGCATTCCAGAGCCTTCTGGACGGAACGGGCGAGCGCGAGATCTCAACGACAATGGCGTTCGTTCGAATATTGACAAGCCTGGTGCGCGACTCAAAGATGAAAGATCGCATCGTACCTATCGTTCCAGACGAATCTCGAACCTTCGGTATGGAAGGCATGTTCCGCCAGTTAGGGATCTACTCTCCTTTCGGTCAATTGTATGAGCCCGAAGATGCCGATCAACTAATGTATTACCGCGAGGACCAACAGGGTCAGGTACTGCAGGAGGGGATCAACGAGGCCGGCGCCATGTCGTCGTGGATCGCCGCTGCCACTGCCTATGCCAACCATGGAGTTGCCATGGTGCCTTTCTATGTCTTTTATTCAATGTTTGGCCTGCAGCGGGTCGGTGATCTTGCCTGGGCCGCTGGCGATATCCAGGCGCGGGGCTTTCTGATTGGGGGTACCGCCGGACGAACCACTTTGGCCGGGGAAGGACTGCAGCACCAAGATGGACACAGTCAGCTGCTGGCTTCGGTGATTCCGAACTGCATTTCGTACGACCCCGCGTTTTCCTACGAACTTGCGGTCATTGTGCAAGACGGGCTTCGCCGTATGTTTGGTGAAAAGGAAAACATCTACTATTACATCACCGTCATGAACGAAAATTATGTTCACCCACCGATGCCCGAAGGTGCTGAGGCAGGCATTCTCAAGGGCCTGTATTTGCTGAAAAAAGCACGCCGCACTCGTAAGGCGACGCCCCGAGTCCGACTCATCGGAAGCGGCACCATACTGAACGAAGCACTGGCGGCAGGCGAATTGCTGATGCGCGATTATGGAGTTCAATCGGACATTTGGAGCGTGACCAGTTTCAATGAACTAACGCGTGATGGTCGTGCCGCCAGCCGGCATAATCGCCATCATCCTGAAGGTCCTGCAAAGAACGCCTATGTTACCCAGTGTCTAGAAAACGATGATGCTCCGGTCATTGCAGCAACCGACTACGTGCACAGCTACGCCGATCAGATTCGAGAGTTTGTGCCGGCTCGTTACGTAGTGCTGGGCACGGACGGTTTTGGTCGCAGCGGCACCCGCGCCCAATTACGCGAGTTCTTTGAGGTTAATCGCTGGTACATTGCATTGACCGCGCTCAAAGCGTTGGCGGACGAAGGCCAAGTCCCTGCATCGACTGTGTCTGATGCCATCAAACAATACTCGCTGGATTCGGCCAAGCCTGATCCCACCACGATATGAGTCTTAATGAGTACTTCTGAGAAAGTTCTGCTGCCGGATATCGGTGACTTTGATTCAGTCGATGTGATTGAAGTCCTGGTTGAACCTGGGGATGTGATCGAAAAAGAAGCACCGCTAATCACCCTTGAAAGCGACAAGGCAACGATGGACGTACCAGCACCTTTTAGCGGCACCGTGACTGAAATGGCCGTTAACGTCGGCGATAAGATTGCTCAGGGCAGCCTTATCGCCGTGATTCAAACTGACAGCAGCAAGACCACACCGGACCGATTAATCACAACAGAAACTCCGCAAGAGTCCACGGTCGATGTGCCCACAGTTCAGCACAATACCGAACCGGCGAACCCGCCATCACACCGACCACCCACTGCCAGGATAGCTGCTGATCATCAGCCGCCACTTTCGTTGCCTCCACTCCCAACCGGGCAAACCGGCGTCGTACTTGCCAGCCCAGCGGTTCGCCGTCTCGCGCGTGAACTCGGTGTCACCCTGGATCAAGTCGAAGGTTCAGGACGGAAAAATCGAATCCTGAAGGAAGACCTCTCCCAGTTCGTCAAATCTGTCCTTTCCCTAGCGCACACGGCTCCAATCGAAAGCGACGCCGTGCATCCTTCACAGAGCGGCATCCCCGCGCTACCCACAGTCGACTTCAGTCGCTGGGGCGAGATTGAACGCCAGCCGTTGTCGCGCATCCAAAAACTTTCCGGCGCACACCTGCATCGGGCCTGGCTCAATGTACCGCACGTAACACAGCACGAAGAAGCCGACGTCACGGAACTTGAAAAATTTCGCGCCTCATTAACCAAAGAAACCAACGGCGCCGGTGTGCGCTTAACCCTACTGGCATTCATTCTCAAAGCCACCGCCGCAGCGCTGGTCAACTTCCCCCGGTTTAACGCTTCCCTAGACGGCGACCATCTTATTCTTAAGCGCTATTGCCACATTGGTATCGCCGTCGATACCCGCCAGGGTCTACTTGTGCCGGTTATTCGTGACGTTGATAGCCAAGGTGTGCTGCAACTCGCCGAGGCCCTGGCTGACATCAGCCAACGCGCACGCGACGAGCAACTCAAACCAGACGATCTCCAGGGGGGTTGCTTTACGATCTCTAGTCTTGGCGGTATCGGTGGCACCGCTTTCACACCGATCGTCAATACCCCCGAAGTTGCTATTCTCGGTGTTGCGCGCAAACGCATAGCGCCATTGTGGGACGGCGAGGCGTTTCAACCTCGATCGGTGCTGCCACTAAGCCTTTCATATGACCATCGAGCCATTGATGGTGCCGAAGGAGTACGTTTTGTGGTCTACCTGAAATCTCTCCTTGAAGACATCGGGCGTGTCCTGCTTTAGGCCGCGCGTCACTGGAATCTTTCCTCATGGCCAACACTCTGACAATTGAACTGCCCGATATTGGTGATGTCGACAGCGTCGACGTGGTTGAAATCATCGTGAGCGTCGGGCAACGCGTTGAGATCGAATCGCCTTTAATCACACTGGAAAGTGACAAAGCCACCATGGATCTGCCGTCAACGACAGCAGGTACGGTAACCACCATTCTGGTTCAGGTTGGCGATGCCATCTCGAAAGGCTCGCCGGTGCTGGTCCTTGAAACCGATCCAACAGACACGGTGACCCCTGCTCCTGCTCCTGCTCCTGCTCCTGCTCCTGCTCCTGCTCCTGCTCCTGCTCCT
>DUBL01000159.1 GCA_012960345.1 Gammaproteobacteria bacterium
GCAGTGCCTGCGCCATACAACGGGCAGCCCCATCACCCGAGGGTTGCACCATGTCATGACCGTCAGAAGTCGCACCGTAACCGACCAATTCACCATACACCGGGGCCCCACGTGCTTCAGCATGCGATAAGGACTCCAACACTAATACCCCGGCGCCTCCGGAAATGACGAACCCATCGCGGTTGGCATCGTAGGCCCGCGATGCGCTTTCTGGTCTATCGTTATAACTCGATGACAGTGCACCCATGGCGTCAAACATAACGGAAGTCGACCAATGGATTTCTTCACCACCACCGGCAAAAACCACGTCCTGCTTCCCCATTTGTATCAGTTCAGCGGCATTGCCAATGCAGTGCGCACTCGTCGCACAGGCAGAACTGATAGCGTATGACACTCCCCGAATCTTATAAGCGGTGCCAAGACAGGCTGTCGCAGTACTCGCCATCGTGCGAGTCACTCGGTAGGGTCCGACCCGTTTGACGCCCCGCTGGCGCAACAAATCTGCCGCTTCAACAATATTTTCAGGCGATCCGCCGCCAGACCCCATGACAAGACCCGTACGCAGATCGGATATGTGTTCCTGCGTTAAACCGGAGTTGCTGACGGCTTCTTCCATAGCAAGGTAGTTGTAGGCCGCGGCATCTCCCATGAAGCGTTTTAATTTCCGATCAATTTGCTGATCAAGATCTGTTTCAATATCACCGTGAATATGAGAACGGAACCCCAGATCAGCATATGCCTGACTGAATCGAATACCGGACTGTCCTTTTCTGAGCGCCTCGGACACCGCATTGCAACCAACACCAACACTCGAAACAATGCCAATACCCGTCACCACGACACGGGGTATCTCACTCATAGACTTTCCAACTCCTTAAACAAACCTACTCGCAGGTCTTTTCCCGTATAAATCTGCCGATCATCGACTGCGACAATTCCGTCCGCAATGCCGATGTATAACTTACCCGTCAACATTCGCTTGATAGATACTCGATAGACTAACTTTTTGCAATTCGGCGTAACTTGCCCGGTAAACCGAATATCTCCTGACCCCAGCGCACGACCGTGACCCTTGCCTCCAGACCAACCGAGGTAAAAGCCGACCAATTGCCACAGTGCGTCTGCTCCCAAACAGCCCGGCATGACCGGGTCCCCGACGAAATGGCACTTAAAGAACCATAGATCTGGGTTGAGATCATATTCGGCGACAATTTCTCCCTTTCCATACTCGCCGCCTTCTTCAGATATATGCACGATACGATCAAACATCAGCATTGGCGGCATGGGCAGTTGGGCATTGCCCGAGCCAAATAATTCCCCGCGCGCGCACGACAATAACTCTTCTCGATTAAATTGATGCTGAATAGTCATTAAACCTATCTGCGCGGTGTAGCACCGCGGTGATCTTAAGCTCGGTTAACCGAATTCTACGGCCTGGAGAACCTGCGACCAACCATCTCTTTGACCTCTTTTTTCCACAGGCCCTTCCATTACGACCCAATAAGAATTATGTGCAATCGCCTGGGTCCATGAGCTCCATACTCAATGGTCTGTTCAACATCACCGGTCTTGGAGGGTCCGGTAATCAGGCTTACCGTACGTGGCAACCGCGCCAACTCATCGCGCAACAAAGTCCAGACATCTTCCTGGTAGCGAACAACTCGTTTGATGTCGAGCAAGACAATTTGGTCATCAGGCAAATAATTATGAGATGTCGGTGCTGAGGGGGCCGACAACAAAACAAGGGTGCCGGTTTCTGCAATCCCAACAAAAGCCTCAGATATCGCGACCTTATCTAGCTTCACCGCTGGGCGACGTTCGACCGTACACTCATTCGGCCACGATAACGAATCGATCATACGGCCAGACCCTGTCACGACCTTCAGCGCAATTGAGTGTCTATCAAGATAGGCTACGACCGCATCCATCACATCATCCGGCGCATCTACCCAATCATAGGTACCATGTACTGCAACATGCTTATCAAGAAACCTCGCAATTATTTCCTCGCTATAGATGGGTCGAACAGAGATGCGGTGCGAGGCGATCCTATCGTGAAGCGATTGCTGAACAGACCAGGCCGCTGGCCCAGTGCGCTTCAGGGCACCTCGAATACGCTGAAGAACCTCTGCTCGGGAATCACTCATCGTTCTGACCGCTTGCGTCGTTGCCACTGCTGCTGAAACGTGGATCCAGTCGGCGCTGGGAAGTCTCGTACTACAGTCCACCCTCTTCCAAACGGCAGTTTTTCGAAGGCCCCTCGATGACGACCGAGATAACTGAGTAACCGCACCGGCAGCGCCATCACCGCGTGGTAAAAACGCGGTCGGCGTGCCAACCATGCCCACATCGACACAACTCGACGACTCAGTCCGCTGCCAAGGCGACGTTGATTCTGCCGTACACGGTGTTGCCGGAGAAAATCCGGCAATGGAATTCTAACCGGACACACTTCTTGGCAGCGACCATTAAGCGTGCAGGCATTGGGGAGATCATAAGCGTTATCCAGACCAGTCATTAGCGGCGTCAATACGGCCCCCATAGGCCCCGTGTAGATCCACCCATAACTGTGCCCACCAATTGCCGTATACACTGGACAATGATTAAGGCATGCGCCGCAGCGAATACACCTAAGCATCGACCGATAGTTGCCAGCAAGCATCGCTGATCGACCATTGTCGACCAGGACAACATGATACTCCTCAGGCCCCTCTGGATCATCATCCCGGCGAGGACCTGTGTACAAAGTGGTATACGCAGACATCTCTTGCCCCGTCGCACTACGCGCCAGAAGCCTCAAAAAGACAGATAAATCCTCCAGTGAAGGAATGACCTTTTCGATGCCCGCCGTGATGATTTGGACACCCGGCAGGCAACTTGTCAGGTCTCCGTTACCCTCGTTCGTGACAATGACGTTTGACCCTGTCTCAGCGACAAGAAAATTAGCACCCGTAATACCCACATCAGCGGAAACGAACACATCACGCAGCACTTGCCTCGCCTCACTGACAATTTCTTCTCGGGTAGTGGCTTTGTCAACGTACCCAAGCGACTGATGGTGTGTGTGAAATAGTTCGCTGATTTGACTGCGTGTTTTGTGCATTGCCGGCGCGATGATGTGGCTGGGCATCTCGTTCGCCAACTGGATAATGTATTCTCCAAGATCTGTCTCTACGACCTCAAGGCCGGCTTTTTCCAGCGCCTCATTGAGATGAATTTCTTCTGCCACCATCGACTTGCCTTTCGTGACAAGCCGGGCGTCTGCCTGTTGACAAATCCCGAGAATAATTCGGCACGCTTCCTCACCACTACTGGCCCAATGAACGGTACCACCATTCTC
>DUBL01000160.1 GCA_012960345.1 Gammaproteobacteria bacterium
GCTGAATCAGGTCGTCACAACGCAAGACTGTTTCGCTAACCAATGCCCGACTAAACGAATGGCGGCGCAACCGCCGCATCCGCAGCCTCGGGTATTGGCTATTAATCATTTGCCGCTACCGTTTCTTATTCCGCGTACCAGAACGGGCAGTTTGCTTTTTCTGCACCGTAGTTTTCGTAGTTTTTCCTCTAACCGCCGCCTTTGGCTTCGCTCTTACAGCTGCCGGCTTCTTCTTCACTACTTTTTTCTTGATGACCGCCTTTGGCTTCGCTTTTACAGCTGCCGGCTTCTTCTTCACTTTCGCGCGCACGACGGCACCGCCACTGATAACCCGGGACGTCAACGACGCCGAGCGTGTCGTCATGTCACCCGCCGATACCTTCTTGTTAAATGGCCGAATCTCCGCATCAATCACGCTACAGATGGTCTCAAACACCTGGGCAGCATCATCTTCGACCTGAACCGTACGCAATTTCTGCTGCGCCCGGAAGTAATCGATCAGGGGCTCCGACTCAACGAGGTACGCCTCCAATCTCTTAGCAAAAGTCTTCGCTTGATCATCGGAGCGACGCGTCAAATTCGCAGAACCACACTGATCACACACACCACGTTTCTCTGTTGGTATGAAATAACGATTAAAAATCGCTCCGCAATCACTGCAGGTAATACGACCGGTCACCCGTTTCAGCAGGTGCTCAGGCTCGATGTAAAAATTCAGAGCCAATTGCAAGGGGCGATCTATCCAACTCAAACGAGTATCAAGCTCTTGTGCTTGCGGTATATTCCTTGGAAACCCGTCCAGGATGAATCCGCGTCGGCTATCAGGTGCGCGCAGGCTGTCAGTCACCGCATCGATAACAATACCATCAGGCACCAACTGTCCAGCCTTGAGACTAGCCGACACCCGCTTGCCCAACTCGTTATCCGCCTCCACAGCGGCCCTGAGGATGTCGCCTGTTGAAATCTGCGGAACCCGGTAATGGACAGATAACTGCTTGGCCTGTGTGCCCTTACCCGATCCTGGTGCTCCTAGTAATACAATTCGCATCGTGGTCTAAACAATCCTGCGCCGTTGTTAACCTAGCGACCGCAAATCTGCGCCGCCCGGTTAATTTTATGAAAAAAGGGGGCGTACACTACTTCGGTGAAGATTCAGGTGTCAATGGCATCGCTTGAATTACCAACATTTACGCCAAAGATTGACTCCAGAAGCGGTAAAATACTTCACCAGTAGCGTGAGCCGCACTTACGTAACTCGTTCCTGGCAACTGTACCTTTCGAACCCCTATGAGCGAAACCCGCGACTGATGGCGACACGCCTCGCCATCAGTTTCACCAACGCCTTTGCAATGACTATAAAACATCCGTCACAAGTTATTTGGCCCGATACCGCAATCCGCCTGGGGTCGGCGAGAGACACGGTATGGCGTGTCCCACAGTATTCTGACCCACTCGTCAAGCCAATTTCGTAGGGCTTTAGGTTGAGAATACGAGTTATCGATCAGAATTCTTCTTCAGACCCCACGAGCAGTGGGCCGCGGGCCCTTTGGCGTATGCGACGCTTAAAAGATGCGTTGCGGCACTACTCACGGTGCAAACAGACCATGAACGAGAAGGCGGTTTTTCCGGCTCTAGTGGACCTACCTTCACGATCACCGCCGGTAAACTACGCTTTAACACAATGGAGCTCACTGCCTCGTTCAGAGAAACGATAGGATCTTGGCCATGACAAAACGACAAAATATCTTCTATGCGCAATCCGGTGGCGTGACGGCGGTGATTAATGCCAGTGCTTGTGGCGTTCTCGAGACAGCCGCCAAACACAAGAAAGCAATCGGCCGTGTTTATGCCGGCCGCAACGGCATCATCGGCGCCTTAACTGAAGATTTAATCGATACCAGCCGAGAGACCAAACAAGCCATATCGGCTCTGCGTTACACACCTGCTGGCGCTTTTGGCTCCTGCCGATACAAGTTGAAGGGGCTTAACGAGAGCCGGGCCCAATATGAGCGCTTGATCGAAGTATTCGAGGCCCACAATATCGGCTATTTCCTCTACAACGGAGGGGGAGATTCAGCCGACACCTGCCTTAAGGTATCGCAGTTATCGAAAAATATGGGGTTCCCGATTCAGGCGATTCATATACCCAAGACCGTAGACAATGACTTACCGATTACCGATAACTGCCCTGGATTTGGGTCCGTTGCAAAGTACATCGCCATCTCTACGCGCGAAGCGAGTTTCGATGTCGCGTCGATGGCAAAGACCTCTACTAAGGTTTTCGTTCTCGAAGTCATGGGTCGACACGCCGGCTGGATCGCAGCGGCTGGGGGAAT
Source organism: Gammaproteobacteria bacterium (assembly GCA_012960345.1). Taxonomy (GTDB): domain Bacteria; phylum Pseudomonadota; class Gammaproteobacteria; order Arenicellales; family UBA868; genus UBA11791. Next base: position 2,337 of record DUBL01000160.1, read on the forward strand.
GGCCGCAGACAGCGACAATGATATACCCATACTGATCCTGTTCCCGGAAGTTCCGTTCGAGCGGCGCCGCTTTATGGCAGCAGTGAAACAAAAGGTAAAAATACACGGTTACTGCTCGGTAGTCGTATCCGAAGGTCTACGTGATCGCCAAGGGGGGTTTCTCTCAGACCAGGGATTGCACGATGCGTTCGGCCACGCTCAACTCGGGGGTGTAGCTTCAGTCATCTCAACGATGGTCAAGGACGATCTGGGTCTTAAATATCACTACGCTGTCGCTGACTACCTGCAACGGTCTGCGCGTCATATCGCATCACTAACTGATGTTTCGCAAGCCTATGCCGTGGGCCAAGCGGCGGTGGAATTGGCTCTGCGAGGCAAAAATTCCATTATGCCCAGTATCGTGCGCACGTCGAACAAGCCTTATCGCTGGCGCATCGGTGAAGCCAAATTAAGCCGCGTCGCTAACCGTGAAAAGATGATGCCGGCAAGTTTCATCACGCGCGACGGTTTCGGCATTACCCAGCGTTGTCGGACATACCTCGAACCACTGATGAAAGGCGAAGATTATCCACCCTACCGTAACGGTCTACCACGTTATGTCAGACTGAAAAACACGGCTGTACCAAAAAAACTGAAAACCCCCTTTGCGCTCTGAAATCGCATATGACATTCACTTTCGACAAACGCCCAAACCATTGCACACAAGCGTCAATCAGAGGCTATGGTTTCAATACGAGCACGAGGCGATAATCGGTAGATCGATGGCTAGTACTTAACTCTAGCCATCAACGTTGTGGCAAACCCATTGACGAACACGAATGCACTGAATATGGACCGAAAAGTAATTCCGACCGAGGTACACAGGGTAGAAACTGAACCCTACTACGCTTCGCAGGGGAGCGAGATTGAGCTATTTGAAGCTGCTTATCGTAACCAGATTCCAATTCTCCTAAAGGGGCCGACGGGCTGCGGAAAAACCCGTTTCATGGAACACATGGCTTTCCGTCTTTCCCGACCTTTGGTGACGGTGTCCTGTCACGACGACCTGACTGCCTCGGACCTGGTCGGGCGCTTTCTAATCGTCGGAGGGGAAACTCAATGGGTTGACGGTCCGTTAGCTCAAGCAGTGCGCCGCGGTGCATTGTGCTACCTCGACGAAGTAGTTGAGGCACGCAAAGACACCACGGTTGTGATTCATCCCCTTGCCGATGAGCGGCGGGTACTCCCGATTGAAAAGACCGGTGAGTTATTGCGGGCCACCGAGGCTTTTGGGCTGACGATTTCCTACAACCCCGGATATCAAAGCGTATTAAAAGATCTCAAGCAAAGCACCCGGCAGCGCTTTGTCGCCATTGAGTTCGGGTACCCTGACGCTGAACTCGAAACAGAGATCGTGGTTCGTGAATCCGGCCTGGACGAAAACACCGCCGCTTTACTGGTTAAGTACGCTGCCATGACGCGCAATCTGAAGGGGAACGGGTTGGAAGAGGGCGCCAGTACCCGCTTGCTCGTTCATGCTGGCAAACTCATGGTCAGCGGGGTTGACTCACGCGTCGCCTGTCAGGGCGCGATTGTAGAATCACTCACCGATGAACCGGAGATGCTCACTGCACTAAACGAACTTGCCACATCGCTTTTCTGACGCTATTCAAAGTGCTGACTACTCGCGAGGCACGATCAACCGCGGTTTACTTGCTTTTGAACGCACTCGGTCGATAGCTCGATTCACTAGTCGGTTGCGCAGCAGATATAACAGGCACCATCGTTTGCCGGGAAAATCTATCAAGGCCAACCCCATCACCACCGTGAGAATCCCCTGACCTGGCAATACCAGCATAGCAATGCCGAGCAATAAGAGAAGCCAGCCGACTACATTTCTCGCAAGAGTCCCCATCAGCGACCGAACCCCGTGTCCTTGGGGACCCACCGCAGGATCGCGCCGAGTAACAAAGTAGTCTGCAGGCATCCGAGTCAGCGCCACGATGACTAAACTGGCGTACAAAAGGGCCAACCCGACCGACCCGATCGTTATCAAAGTAACCATAACGGGGTGTTGTTGAATCCAGTCAAAAACAAGGGACAGGCTAACCATCGGGTTACAAGAGAAATTGTCGGAAATCCAGTACATCATGCCGTAGCCGAGACACTGCCGCAACGTCGAATCGCTCGCTACCAACTGGAATTACAATGACAGCTTTCCAGTCTTGAACATTTCTGATCCCAAGTTATGAAACGCATCGCAACACCACTAACCAGCGGGCTGATCGAAGAGCGCCTCGATGAAATACTCGACGCGGTTCTTTCCTCGCGGCGCACGGCCACCGAACCTGCATACGCGTTAGCCAAACGCAATCGTCCTGAGCAGGATTTCACATTTTACTGGCTCGGCGTGATCATCCGTACCAATTCAGAAATGGGGTTCCAATTTGTCAGTCACGCATCGCGGGCATTGGAATTGATGGATTTCGAGGGGGTCGAAGCCTGGATTATCGACGCCATGGACATTTACGACCGGCGCGGCCTTTACCCAAGTAGCGAAGCCTTTTCCAACGCCCACCTTTTCGCCGCCGAGTATGCGTTGAGGCCACGTCGGGTTGAATTCGAACAGATCAATGGGGTTCTTGACCGTTATGTCTGTGGCCTGTCGGGTCGAAACCTCCATCTACAAGAGAATGATGACACCTTCACTGACACAGAAACATTGTTTCTGCCTTCCGAGGTCACACAGTACAGTGGCTCACAACAAAATTTCCTGTTGTATAAAGCCACTGCCACCCACCTGTGGGCACAAACTCGCTACGGAACCTTCAAACGAAATACACCGAGTGAGGCTTTGTTGTCTGAAAAGCTCAATCGTTTTGCCGATCCGGAACAAGCCCGAGCACTGTTCTCAAGACTCGAAGCTCACCGTATCGATGCCTGTGTGCGCCGTGACTTTCCCGGCATGGCGCGTGACCTTCAAGCACTTGCCCTCGATACAAGCACAGCGGACAGTGATCTCGATCTGCAACAGGCAATGGTTGCACTTGAATCGTCAGACACAACGGTGGAAGACACCCTGCGGTGGGTTGCACAATGCCTGCGCCGGAATGTCGTCGTGCCAGATCCGTTACCTTGGCAGGGCGTGTTGAAACTTGAGCAAGCCGAAGCTGTCCTCGCGTTGCGCATCGAACACGAACGGAAAATGCTCATCGCACGCTTATCCGAAATGCTCAACGAGCTGACGGACGAATCAGACGAAGAAGACAAACGGCGATTTCAACTCCACGATCCACAAAACCAAGACAGCGACGACGCAGTCATGCTTGATCTTGATGGCGAAGCGATGAAATCAACACCAGAAGTAGCGCAACTGTTAGCCTCTATTTTGCAAGACTTCCAACACATCCCCCCGGAGTACCTTGCTGCTGCCGGTGCTAGCCGGGCCGACGCACCGCAATTCGTCTCGCCGCCCGATAACGATAACACCCCCACACGCAGTTCAGGCACCACCGATGCGACCAACGTCATGCACTACCCTGAATGGGATTTTCGGCGACGCCACTATCGCAAAAACTGGTGCGCTTTACGCGAGATAGAAATGCAGCCGTCACCGGAGCCATTTGTCGAGCAAACGCTCGCCCGCTATCGCGGACTAGTGGTCGACCTAAGGCGGACATTCGAGGCCTTGCGCGACGGCAATAAGCGACTGCGCCATCAAATCAGCGGTGACAACATCGACCTAGATGCTCTCATTACCGCTCACGCGGACGCTGCCGCAGGCCATGAGATGTCGGACCAATTATTCACTCAACATCGTCGTATAGACAGGGACATCGCTGTCATGTTCATGGTTGATGTCAGCGGCTCAACCAAGGGCTGGATTAACGAAGCAGAGCGAGAAAGTCTAGTCCTGTTATGCGAAGCACTTGAAATCCTGGGTGATCGCTACGCGATTTATGGTTTTTCCGGAATGACCCGAAAACGTTGCGAACTGTATCGAATCAAACGGTTCGATGATGATTATGGGGCAGACGTGCGGGCCAGAATTTCTGGAATAAAACCACAGGACTACACACGGATGGGTGTCATCATCCGCCACCTAACCCGTTTGCTCAATACGGTAGAAGCGCGTACCCGTTTGTTGATCACCTTGTCGGACGGCAAGCCGGATGACTACGACGGCTATCGGGGCGAATACGGTATCGAGGATACGCGCAAGGCGTTGCTGGAAGCGAAGCACACAGGCGTCCATCCGTTCTGCATTACCATCGACCACAGGGGTCACGATTACCTACCCCACATGTACGGCGCGGTCAACTACACGGTTATCGAAGATGTCCGCCAGTTGCCCGTGCGAGTGTCAGATATCTATCGCAGACTCACAGCTTGATGCATTCGGGAGGACCGAAAATGAGCATTTCTCAGGCCTCACGATACAATAGTTGACCAACACAAGATGTAGGGATTAATCTCGCATTGAAGCCACAACATATTGTGTTTTTAACGTTGGGTCCGCGAAACACAAGGTGGCGGATACCCTAAACGAAATCCGTTATACAGACGTCCACTTTCGCCCCCCGGCAAAGGTGACCGGGTAGCAATACCGCATACGTTAAGGAACGACGCCACATGAAAATAGCAAGTCTCAAACAATCAGAATCGAGCGTCACATCAATTTCCTTCCAGTTGGCTTCCACTGATATCTGGGATAAGAAATACCGGCTTAAGACAAAAGACGGTGAGGTCCTGGATGCCACTATCGACAATACCTTTGAGCGCGTCGCCAGCGCTCTGGCCGATGTTGAAGACACCCCGGAAAAACGCGCCCACTGGCAAGAAGAATTCCTTTGGGCGTTGCGCAACGGCGCGATCCCCGCAGGGCGCATTATCTCGAATGCCGGGGCTCTGGAACACAAACCGGCAACCAGCACCATCAACTGCACAGTATCAGGTACCGTACCCGATTCGATGAACGGCATTCTTTCGGCTGTCCACGAGGCTGGCCTCACGCTCAAAGCGGGCTGCGGTATTGGTTACGAATTTTCCACCCTGCGACCCAAAGGAGCCTTTGTCAGTGGCGCCGGCGCCTACACCTCTGGCCCGATGTCCTTCATGGATATCTTTGATGCCATGTGCTTTACGGTGTCTTCTGCCGGGGGTCGGCGGGGTGCACAAATGGGCACATTCGACATCACACACCCGGATATTGAGGATTTTATTACGGCCAAACGGGAAGATGGACGACTGCGCCAATTCAACCTTTCGTGCCTTATCACCGATGAATTTATTCATGCAGTGAAGAACAATACCGACTGGAATCTAGTGTTTCCCGCCGCTCCAGCGGAACTGGAAGATGGCTCCAGTACCATTGTCTGGCGTGCCTGGCCGGATCACACCGGTTATGTCGTCAATGCCGAAGGCAAAGTGGCGTGTCGTATCTACAAAACGATCCCGGCGAAAAAGTTGTGGGACCTGATCATGAGCTCGACGTATGACTATGCTGAGCCCGGATTCGTCCTGATCGATCGCATCAACGAGATGAACAACAACTGGTTTTGCGAAGACATCCGCGCTACCAACCCTTGCGGCGAACAACCGCTACCCCCGTATGGTAGCTGTCTACTCGGGTCGGTTAACCTAACCAAGTTTGTCGAGCATCCGTTCACCAATCAATCGAGCTTTAATTGGAAACGGTTTAGCCACGTCGTCGCCGTTTTTGCCCGCATGCTGGACAACGTCGTTGACGTACACGGGTTACCACTCGGTCGCCAAGGCGACGAGATTCTATACAAGCGTCGTCATGGCATGGGGTTTCTCGGCCTCGGCTCGACCTTCGTGATGCTGCAAATGAAGTACGGTGATGAAGCCTCCCTCGAGTTCACAGACCGCGTGGCGCGGACAATGGCTGAAGTGGGGTGGGAAACGGGGATTGAGCTAGCACAGGAAAAAGGTGCGGCGCCAATTATGCTCGACACATTCGAAGTCACAGCAGAGATGTTGCTAAAACGTCCACAGATGAAGCGCGACGGTTACCAAATTGGGGACAAAGTACCCGGTGCCATATTGATGGCGAAATACAGTCAGTACATGCAGCAGTTCCCCGATGCCCTTACAGATCGCATCGCAAAGCATGGCGTGCGGTATAGCCACCACACATCGATCGCGCCAACAGGCACCATCAGCCTGTCGATTGGCAATAATGCAAGCAATGGTATCGAGCCCTCATTCGCCCATCTCTACAGTCGAAACGTCATCCGGGAAGGCCGAAAAACCAAGGAAAAGATTGATGTTTTGTCCTATGAACTGCTGGCATACCGACAACTCATTGACGCCAATGCCGGTCCCGCTAAGCACCACGAAAATGCGCTGCCCGATTACTTCCAGACAGCCGTCTCGATCACGCCGAAGCAACATGTCGACGTCCAGGCCGCGGCCCAGAAATGGGTGGATTCTTCCATATCCAAGACAGCTAACGTGCCCAGCGACTTCCCCTTCGAGGATTTCAAAGGCATCTACCTCTACGCGCACGAAAAAGGACTTAAGGGTTGCACTACGTTTCGCTTCAATCCGGAGGCCTTTCAAGGTGTACTGGTCAAGGAAGAAGACCTACAGAACACACTTTATCGCTTTACACTAGAAAATGGCGAGACTGTCGAAGCCAAAGGCAATGAAGAGATTGAATACGATGGCGAAATGCATACCGCAGCCAACCTGTTCGACGCACTCAAAGAAGGCTATTACGGAAAATTTTAATTACGCAGATGTCAATAAAAATCGATAAAAAAATAACTAATTATCAAGTCATCAGTGCGTCATCCGATGTGCCTGAGACGGCGGCTAGAACAGCAACATCTAGCGCGCCTGTGATTGCCGGTACCGAGGCAGCACCTGCCAACGTCGTTCAAATGCATGAGCGAGTCGAACGCCCGGAGAGACTCATTGGTAGCACCTACAAGATAAAAACACCGCTGTCTGATCATGCTTTGTACGTGACCATTAATGACATCGTGCTAAACCCCGAAACACCCTATGAGAAACAAAGACCCTTCGAGATATTTATCAATTCCAAGAATATGGATCACTTTCAGTGGATCGTGGCACTGACGCGAATCATCTCCGCGGTTTTTCGAAAAGGTGGCGACGTAATCTTTCTGGTAGAAGAACTACGTAGCGTATTTGATCCTCAGGGCGGCTACTTCAAACCCGGAGGGAAATATACCCCTTCGTTAGTGGCAGAGATCGGTGACGCTATTGAGAGTCACATGAAGATGATCGGCATGATTCCGGATGACCCCCTTGATGAACGACAAAAAAAGATGGTTTTGGAAAAACGTCGCGAACTTGCTGAACGCGTTGGCACAACCGAAAACCCAGATTCTAGTGAAACACCATTTCCACCCGAGTCTTTACTCTGTCCCAAGTGCAGTACCAAAGCTGTCATTCTTATGGATGGCTGCGATACCTGCCTGAACTGTGGTTATTCCAAGTGCTCCTAGGGCCGCTGGCTTAAACCACACAGGCCAAACAAGCCAACGGCGGGCCGGTTGCCGCTACGCGGTTACCGCGGGCAGATCATCATGAGCAAACCCAAGACTTTCGGTTTTGACACGTTAACCTTGCACGCCGGCCAACAGCCGGACGCAGCAACCGGCGCTCGCGCCACTCCGATTTACCAAACCGCGTCCTACGTATTCAAGAGCACCGATCACGCCGCTTCCATATTCAACACCGAACGGACCGGCCATGTGTATTCCCGCATTACCAATCCCACCAATGCCGTGCTCGAAGAGCGTATTGCCGCCCTCGAAGGCGGGGTCGGTGCTATTGCTACTGCCAGTGGGCAAGCGGCTTGCCATTTGGCTATCGCTACGTTGATGGGAGCAAACAGTCATATTGTCGCTTCCCATTCACTCTACGGCGGCACACACAACTTACTTCAATACACCCTGCCACGGTTTGGGATCGATACGACGTTCGTCGACCCAAGAGACCCCGACGCATTCCGAGACGCCATTCGTGATAACACCCGCCTGATTTTTGGCGAAACACTTGGCAATCCTAGCCTCGAGGTATTGGATATCCCGACGATCAGCGACATTGCACATGCACACGGCTTACCGTTGATGGTGGACTCAACATTTACAACGCCTTATCTGTGCCAGCCTTTTCAACTCGGTGCGGATATAATTTTTCATTCGGCCACTAAGTTTTTAAGCGGCCACGGCATTGTGATCGGTGGCCTACTGGTGGATGGTGGCCTGTTTGACTGGGAGTCCTCGACTCGGTTCCCGGTCCTAACAGAGCCTTACTCGGGGTTTCACAACATGCGATTCACCGAGGAATTCGGCCCAGCTGCGTTTATTACTCGGGCACGGAAAGAAGGAGCGCGCGATTTCGGCGCCTGCATGAGCCCAACCACTGCTTTTCACATACTGCAGGGCATGGAGACATTACCACTTAGAATGGAAAAACATGTTGCCAATACGCGCAAGATCGTGAGCTTTCTCAACGATCACGAGGCTGTGGAGTGGGTCAGTTACCCGGACTTGCCGAATCACCCTGATCATGCGCTCGCCGCCCGATTGTTGCCGCGGGGTTGCGGTGCGGTCTTCAGTTTTGGCGTTCGCGGGGGCCGCAGTGCTGGCCAGCGATTTATCGATAAAACCGAACTGCTGTCACATCTCGCCAACATTGGTGATGCCAAGTCGCTGGTGATCCATCCCGCCAGCACCACTCACCACCGCATGGATGATGCGGCACTGGAAGCTGCCGGTATTTCCGAAGGCTTAATTCGTTTATCGATTGGACTGGAAGATTCGGACGACTTGATCGAAGACCTGAACCGCGGCCTCCGGGCAGCAGCCAAAGGCTAGCGAGGGTTCCCCATGCGCCTGACTGTCAATGGACAATCCGCCTTTGTTTACACCGGCAACAGCGAGCACATCCACAACCAATCGGCTGTTGTCTTCATACACGGCGCCGGCCTGGACCATACCGTCTGGGTGCTGCCCAGCCGATACTTCTCTCGCCACGGCTTTAATGTCATCACACCAGATCTGCCGGGCCACGGACGCTCCAGCGGTGATGGCCTTAACAAAATTGAAACCATGGCAGACTGGATCATCGCTCTGCTTGACGCTAGCGGTGTTGAGCAGGCATCCATCGTTGGGCACAGCATGGGGTCGCTGGTCGCGCTGGCCACAGCCGGTAGATACCCAGATCGATGCCGATCCCTCTGCCTGCTCGGTTCATCGATTCCGATGTCGGTTACTGATGAGCTCATGAACAGTGCTCGAAACGACGAACACGCCGCAATCGATATGCTGACCTATTGGGGTTACAGCACACGGGCACAGTTAGGTGGCAATGAGAATCCTGGCCTTTGGATGGTAGGGGGCACACTCCGACTGTGGGAACGAGCGGGGCCTGGTGTTATTCATAGTGGCTTACAGGCTTGCCATACCTACGAGGCAGGCATGGACCACGCTCGAGCAGTCCGTTGCCGAACGCAATTGATACTCGGTGAACGAGACATCATGGCGCCGGTCCGTTATGGGCGCGAACTCGCGGCCAAGATCGAAGGTTCTCAGACCACAATCGTGAAGGGCAGCGCACACAGTCTGATGACTGAACGCCCGGACGAAGTGCTGGATGCGCTAATCACCATCGTTTGAGAAAAAACTGGTACCACGCCCGGTGCTCTTGTCGATTATTTCGCACTCGTATTTGATACTTCGTGACAGGAAATCACAGCGATCAAACTGCCACACCCAATCAGATTCGGCCTATTTTATTGACTTCATATCGGAACGTTTAACAAGCGTATCTAAGACCCATTCGGTCACAGTCCTTCACCGATCTTTGTTTTTGATCATTAATGGTCAAGAAAAGCCGCTTGAATCAACCCAATACAAAACCGCGGTAAAAAAAAGCCCCGCTAACGCGGGGCTTTTCCTTAGTGACTTTAAGTCAACTTACATCATGCCACCCATACCGCCCATACCGCCCATACCACCCATGTCACCACCAGGCATTGCCGGTGCGGGGGTGTCATCAGGGGCATCGGCGACCATGGCTTCCGTCGTCACCATTAACCCAGCGATTGACGCCGCATTTTGCAGAGCAAGCCGCGTCACTTTGGTGGGATCAAGAATACCCATCGCAATCACGTCACCATACTCACCCGTTGCAGCGTTATACCCATAGTTACCCTCGTTCTCAGCCACTTTGTTAAGAACCACAGAACCTTCCTCACCTGCGTTGGCAACAATCTGGCGCAACGGCTCTTCCAAAGATCGGCTGATGATCGCGACGCCTTGATTTTGGTCGTTGTTTGCGCCTTCGACCTTATTCACGGCAGCAATGCAACGCACCAGTGCGCTTCCACCGCCAGGCACCACACCCTCTTCTACTGCGGCACGAGTTGCATGCAAGGCATCCTCGACGCGAGCTTTCTTCTCTTTCATCTCAATCTCGGTCATCGCACCAACCTTGATCACTGCGACACCACCAGCGAGTTTTGCCACCCGCTCTTGCATTTTTTCCTTGTCGTAATCAGAAGTGGCTTCTTCGATCTGAACCCGAATCTGATTAACACGGCCTTCGATGGAATCCGTGCTTCCAGCGCCATCAATAATGGTCGTGTTCTCCTTCGTTATCTGGACGCGCTTAGCATCACCTAGCTGTTCGAGATTGGCCGCTTCCAGACTTAAACCCACTTCTTCTGAAATTACCTCAGCGCCCGTCAGTATGGCGATATCTTCCAGCATAGCCTTACGTCGATCCCCAAAGCCTGGTGCCTTCACACCACAAACCTTGACAATGCCGCGAATATTATTTACCACCAGCGTTGCTAGTGCTTCACCATCGATATCTTCTGCGATGACCAAGAGTGGGCGGCCCGACTTGGCCACGCCTTCCAATAACGGCAATAAATCGCGGATGTTTGAAATCTTTTTGTCGTGAATCAAGATCAACGGATTTTCAAGATCGGCCGACATCGACTCCTGGTTATTGATGAAGTAGGGCGAGAGGTAACCGCGATCAAACTGCATGCCTTCTACGACCTCTAACTCATTGTCCAGTCCCGAACCTTCCTCAACGGTGATGACACCTTCTTTGCCAACCTTTTCCATCGCCTCGGCAATGATCGTGCCCACCGACTCGTCAGCATTTGCTGACACAGTCCCAACTTGCGCAACTGACTCCATGTCAGAACAAGGCTTGGACATTGCGTCCAATTCATCCACCGCTGCTCTTACAGCCTTGTCAATGCCGCGCTTTAGGTCCATCGGGTTCATGCCCGCAGCAACCGATTTAAGACCTTCGCGCACAATCGCTTGCGCCAACACCGTTGCGGTAGTCGTGCCGTCACCTGCTACGTCGGAAGTCTTTGAAGCCACTTCCTTCAGCATTTGTGCACCCATGTTCTCGAACTTGTCCTTCAGTTCGATTTCCTTAGCGACGGAAACACCGTCCTTCGTCACCGTTGGTGCCCCAAACGACTTGTCCAGCACCACGTTGCGGCCTTTGGGTCCCAAAGTTACTTTGACGGCATTCGCCAAAATGTTAACGCCGCGCAGTTTCGCATTGCGAGCGTTTTCACCGAATTGGACGTCTTTAGCTGCCATGATATTTTAATTCCTCTATAAAAAATTCAATGTTCGGGTGATAAAGCGGGGTAGGTATCAACCTTCGATGACGCCCATGATGTCGTCTTCCCGCATGACGAGAATATCCTCGCCCTCAACCTTGACCTCCGTGCCGGAATATTTACCGAACAACACTTTGTCGCCAACCTTGACGTCTAGCGCACGCAATTCACCGTTGTCCTGCACCTTGCCGTTGCCAATCGACAGTACTTTGCCGGTCATGGGTTTCTCGGCTGCTGTGTCAGGGATGATGATACCGCCGGCACTGGTGCCGTCCTCTTCAATGCGTTGCACGACTACTCGATCATGCAGCGGTCGAATTTTCATCGAATAAATCTCCTAAATAAATGAAAAAAAAGAATAATAGACGGGTGCTAATCTAGTTAGCACTCTCCTTCCATGAGTGCTAATCATAGAGCGTCAGTCGCGTTTGTCAAGCCGTCCGGTTAAATCAGGATCGTTTTGGCCGCCTACCTCACGAAAATTGCCCTCAATGGGGTCTTGGATGCCAGTTGACCCCTGGCCAGTCGTCACCGCCTCTAGCCAGTGGCGAATCAACCATTGACCCAGTTGCTCTCGCACCGGCGGCACAAGGCAAAGAAATCCCAACGTGTCCGTCAGGAATCCCGGGGTCAAAAGCAACGCGCCTGCGAGTAACAAAAATCCAGCGTGGTAGAAGGCGCGGGTAGGAAGCTCACCGCGGGACAGCGCCATGTGAATCTGCCGTACGCTCGCCAATCCCTGTTGGCGCACCATAAATGCCCCGGCCAGTGCGGTCACAACTACCAGTCCAAGCGTCCCAGCGACGCCAACGAATGATCCCACCTCAACCAACACCACGATCTCCGCCAGGGGCACCACGATGAAAAGGAATGCGAGGATTTTTAGCATGGCCAGTTAGGGGCTGAACTACGGGTTAGGTGAACCATGAAGGGTAGAAACCGTCCGGCGTTATGGTTTGTCCCAAATTTAAGAGTGTCTTAAGTCGGTACACGGTAGACTGTGCGCGTTGCTTAAATTTGATCAATCTGGATTGTGACACTGTGGCGACTTCCCCTGTGAACTCTAGAATGTACGGTGTGCACTCGCAGCACCCTGGTCGATATCTTTGTTCATCCCCACGGTGTCGACTTTTGAAGCGGGTACCTGACGCACCGTCGCTGCGCGCTTTCACCACCATCGCGGCGCTCGTCCTGGCGCTGTGCACCAACGTCTGTGCGGCGCTCACGTCAGACACCGATAGCGTCAAAACCCTGCAGAAACTGCTTGGCCAAGATGCCAATGAGCAGACTTTCCTTGATCCGGACACAGCATTCCATCTGACCATCGAACCCATCTCAGACAACCAGCTACGTGCTGTCTTCCAGATTGCCAATGGCTATTACCTTTATCGTCACAAGATCCGATTTGAGTCAATGGATACGTCCTCACCCCTAGGACAGTACAACCTGCCACCCGGGGAAACGCAAGATGACGAATATTTTGGCCGTGTTGCCATTTATCCTCGGGATGTCGCCGTCAATCTACCACTCCTGAATCAATCTCCCGTTGACCGAGTCGTGATTAAGGCCAGCTACCAGGGCTGCGCCAAAAAAGGCATTTGTTATTCGCCAATCGAAAAAAACATTCCCGTCGTGTTTAACAACACAAACGGACCAAACCAGAGACAGGCGCCACCATCTTCCATGACCCTCGAGTCACTCATTGGTTACCTCGCTGCTGCTCTGGGTGCAGGATTTCTCCTAAGTTTCACACCTTGCGTGTTGCCATTAATTCCCATTATCTCTGGCATCATCGTCGGTCAGCGGACACCAACCAGTCGTTTACGCGGTGGCGGTGTAGCAACAGCCTACGTACTGGGCACCGCCACGACCTATGCCGTGATCGGTGCAGTCGCAGGCGCCACCGGTGAACAGCTGCAGGCTTATTTTCAGAATGTCTGGGCGATTGGATTTGTCAGTAGCGTACTGACCCTGATGGCGCTGTCCATGTTTGGACTTTTCACGCTGCAGTTGCCCTCTACCCTACAGTCTTGGCTGAGTAGCCGCAGTGGCACGCTTAGCGGCGGATCGATCGTCATGATTTTTCTGCTGGGGTCGCTATCGGCACTGATTGTCGGCGCCTGTGTATCCCCGCTCCTGGTTTCTATCCTGAGTGTGGCGATCCTCAACGGTGATCCCGCCCTTGGGGCGGCCCTGATGTTCGCCATGGCCCTTGGCATGGGAGTGATTCTGATCGCATTGGGTTTTGGCGCCGATGTCATGCTACCGCGGGCTGGGGCGTGGATGGACCGTGTGAACCACATTTTTGGTGTCGGGTTGCTTGCGGTCGCGATTTACCTGTTGCAAGCCATTCCAATAATCCCTGTGCTGCTGCTCTGGGCAATGCTTTTCATTGTCACCGGCGTCTACTTGGGTGCTACCCAAAGCTTACCGGTCCAGGCAAGCGGCTTGCGATACCTGACCAAAGGCGTGGGTACCGTTCTCCTCATCTGGGGTGTACTCGCGATGGTTGGAGGATTCATCGGCCAGCGTGACATCCTGCATCCAATTTCACTTGAGGGGCTCAGTGTCAACAACTCCATCGTCGGATCGAGTCCCAACACCGGGGAAGTGTCGTTCATCACCATCCACCGACTTGAAGATCTCAATCACCAAATGGCTGTGGCAAAACGAAAGCAACAGCCCGTATTTCTTGATTACTATGCGGATTGGTGCACTGACTGCGTGCGTATGAAGAAAACCACCTTCCGTAATAAAGACGTTGTCGACACACTGGCGAACTTCGTCTGCCTGCAAATCGATGTGACCGATCCCAATGACCCGGAACTCAGGGCACTGAAGCAAGCCTACGGCGTTTTCGGCCCCCCAGCCATGTTGTTCTTTAATCCCGAGGGCATCGAGATCAAACAACACCGAACCTACGGTTATCGATCTAGCGAAACCTTTCTATCGCTGGTGAAGTCGATCTGATGGCCGCCGGACCATCCTCCGCGCTAGCCGCCCTTTAACAGCACCCAAACTAATGCCATGGGACCTCTTGATCTGGGCAGCGCCGGTTACGCTGGCGGCTGGGTTGATGCGGGGATTTGCCGGCTTTGGTTCGGGCATGTTGATGGCGCCATTTTTCATTCAGTTATTCGGTCCAGTCGATACGGTTGTCCTGATTATCGGTCTCGAGATAGTAGCGACTGTCCAGTTACTGCCATCGGTATACCGCCATATCCATTGGTCTTTGGTCCTGCCCATGGGTGGGGTCGCAGCCCTTACCATGCCGGTGGGGACCTGGCTCCTGTTGACTCTAGACACACAAGTTGTCTCTAACTGCGTTGGCGTCATCATCATCGGCTTTTGTTTGGCCCTCACCAGCGGTTGGCGTTACCGGGGACCTAAGCCTTTGCTGCTTACCTCTGCTATCGGGGCGCTGTCTGGCGTTCTAATGGCCCTCACCAGCCTGGGTAACCCGCCGGTTGCGCTGTACTTGATGGCTTCAGATGCAACCGCTGTATCCATACGGGCGAATTTCACCGTCTATTTTGCCGTAACGCTCGCAGCACTGATCGCCTGGATGAGTAGTCGAAGTCTTTTTGCTATGGACGCAGTCCTATCCTTATTGGTATTGCTGCCGGTTTTCGTAGCTGGCGCGTTAGCAGGGACTCGCGGCTTTCGCGCCAGCAACGACGTCCTCTATCGTCGAGTGGCATTGACAGTGCTCTATCTTGCGGGATTATTCGCGTTACTTGCTTAATTCGAGTCAGCAGGCCAGCCCCTCGTTAAGTTCATCTATTTATCAAAAAAAAACTGTATAATCAGTCAACTTCTTTGATCTGCTCCTAACTCGAATGTTGCTTTCGTAGCAAGCAGACTAACATTATGCGTCTTTGGGTACCTGCTTCATGGCCACAATACTCGTTATTCACGGACCAAACCTCAATCTTTTAGGCACACGAGAGCCGCAGCATTATGGTGTCGAATCTCTGGCCGATATCAACCAACGGTTGACTGAGCGCGCAAATAGCGCTGGACACCAACTGCGGTTCTTTCAGGCCAACAGCGAAGGTGCATTGATTGATGAAATTCACGCTGCTCGCGAAGATGTCGAGTTCATCATTATCAATCCTGCAGGTTATACCCACACCAGTATCGCCCTGCGAGACGCGCTTAAGGGCACTGGCATTCCGTTTATCGAAACACACCTGTCCAATGTGCACAGCAGAGAAACTTTTCGTCGCCACTCCTACTTTTCTGACATCGCTGTCGGTGTCATCGCCGGATTCGGGGCACACAGTTACAGCCTGGCACTGGACGCCGCACTCGCTCGCCTTGGATCTGTTGCCTAACTTGCGTTGTTAACTTGCCGTGGACCTTCGAAAAATCAAGAAGTTAATCGAGTTGCTGGAGGAATCCACCCTCACCGAACTTGAGGTCCAAGAGGGAGAGGAATCTATCCGTCTTAGTCGTGCCCAGCCTTTGCCAACTATCAGTTCCCTAACACCGGTTGACACAACCACGGCACCGGCCACCGCAATTGGGGTGACAGCACCCACCATGGTGATCGCTAGTACAGAGGCTCATGCCGGGATTACTGTGGCGTCACCGATGGTTGGCACATTCTTCGCGGCGCCAGATGCAGACTCGCCTCCATATATCGAGGTGGGCAGCGCTATCAGTCCAGGCGATACCTTGTGCATCATAGAAGCCATGAAAATCTTCAATCATGTCGAGGCCGAATACGGCGGACGCATCGCTCAGATCTTTAAGCAAAGCGGGGACCCAGTGGAGTTCGGAGAAGCGCTGTTTCTGATCGATGAGATCCAAACTGATTCTCCAAACCCGTGATCGACAAACTGGTAATTGCCAATCGCGGAGAAATCGCGCTACGGATTCTGCGCGCCTGCCGCGAACTCGGCATTCGCACGGTGGCACTGCACTCGGAGGTGGATCGGGAAAGCAAGCCCGTTCGACTCGCAGACGAATCAGTCTGCATCGGTCCGGGAGCCGCCAGCGAAAGTTATCTCAATATTCCAGCAGTCATTGCTGCCGCCGAAGTTACCGATGCCACCGCCATACATCCCGGCTATGGTTTTCTCGCTGAGAATGCAGATTTCGCCGAGCGCGTCGAGGAAAGCGGTTTCGTTTTCATCGGCCCCCGCGCCGATACCCTACGCACCATGGGAGACAAAATCTCCGCTATCGCAGCCATGCGTGCGGCCGGCATTCCCTGTGTACCCGGCTCAGACGGCCCTCTACCCGATGACGCTCAAGCAGTAATGGCAGCAGCCAGTGCAATCGGCTATCCCGTTATCATTAAAGCCACCAGCGGTGGTGGCGGGAAAGGCATGCGCGTCGTGCACACCGAAGCCGCACTCCTGAACGCTTGGCGAGTCACCCGCCGCGAGGCACAGAGCGCCTTTGGGAATGATGTGGTTTACCTCGAACGCTTCTTAGAACACCCCCGACATGTAGAACTGCAGATCTTAAGTGACGCCCATGGCAACACCATCCATCTCGGCGAACGAGACTGCTCAATGCAGCGTCGTCATCAGAAAGTGTTGGAAGAAGCGACTGCTATCAACATCGATGTACACAGCCTCGAAGACTTACGCGCAGCGTGCGTAGACGCGTGCGGTGTGCTCGATTATCGCGGCGCAGGAACCTTCGAGTTTTTGTACGAGGATGGGCAGTTTTTCTTTATCGAGATGAACACTCGAATTCAGGTGGAACATCCTGTCACAGAGATGGTCACCGGGATCGACATCGTCCAAGCACAGATTCGAGTGGCCACGGGCGACTCACTCGGATATAGACAAAGAGACGTGGAAATTCAGGGACATGCCGTGGAATGTCGGATCAATGCGGAAGACCCTAGCTCGTTTCTTCCATGCCCAGGCCAAATCACACAGTACCACCCCCCGGGGGGGCCGGGTATTCGCGTCGACTCTCACGTTTTTAACAACTATGTGGTCCCACCGCACTACGACTCAATGATCGCTAAGGTGATCGCTCACGGCGCCAATCGCGAGCAGGCGATGCGGCGAATGAGCGGTGCGTTGGAAGAAATGGTAGTCGATGGCATCACCACCAACATCTC
>DUBL01000161.1 GCA_012960345.1 Gammaproteobacteria bacterium
ATGGGCAGCATTTCTTTGGGCATTGCCTTGGTGGCCGGTAGAAAGCGGGTGCCGTAACCGGCTGCGGGGAAGAGGCATTTGGTGATCATTTTTGAGGTTCCTTAAGAGCGAGATCTCTCCGCTTCGGTCGAGATGACGGAGGTTGCGTCGACGACGAGGGTTGGGGCGACGGCGAGGGTTGGGGCGACGACGAGGGTTGGGGCGACGGCGAGGGTTGGGGCGACGGCGAGGGTTGGGGCGACGACGAGGGTTGGGGCGACGACGAGGGTTGGGGCGAGGTCGAGGACATGGACGCGTTTTCTGAGCTTCGGTCTGATTGAGTGGTATGAGATCTCTCCACTCCGTTGCCTTCGGCAACTCCGGTCGGGATGACGGGGGTGCTATTACGCGCCACAGTCGACAGGACGGGGACACTATTACGTGCCGCAATCGAGATAACGGGGGTGCTATAGCGTGCCTCAGCTGAAGTGACGGGGCTTTGTAGGGTTGCTCGGTTAGCGTCCATAGTTATCATCAAACCTGACTATGTCGTCTTCTCCTAGATAACTTCCTGACTGTACTTCAACGATTTCTAAGGGCATTTCGGTCAGGTTCTGCAAGCGGTGTCGGGTTTCGGTGGGTATGTAGCAGGATTCGTTTTTGTTCAGATTAAATACCTTTTCACCCACTGTCACCGTAGCAACGCCGTTGACCACAACCCAATGTTCAGCTCGATGGTGATGCAGTTGCAGGGATAGGCTGGCGCCTGGATTCACGCTAAGGCACTTTACCTGGTAGGCCGGGCCAGCATCAAGCCCTTCATAGTAACCCCAGGGCCGGTAAACTTTCCGGTGGAAGGTCCGCTCTTCTCGCCCTTCATCCTTCAGGTGGTTGACCACAGCTTTCACGTTCTGGGCCTGGTCCAGCGAAGCGACCATGACGGCGTCCGCGGTTTCTACAACAACCACGTCCTCTAAACCGATCACTGACACCAGCCGGTGCTCACTCCAGACGAAGCTGTTTTCAACACCGTTAACAACAACATCGCCCACCAGCGTATTATTGTTTTCATCCTTCTCTGAAATTTCCCACAGGGCGTCCCACGAGCCAATGTCATTCCAGCCGGCATCCAGGGGAACAACAATCGCTTCTGTCGTGTGTTCCATCACCGCGTAGTCAATAGAATCTGAAGCGCTGGCGCAAAATGCTTCGGCATCTACCCGAGTAAAATCAAGGTCACTCTTTGAGCCACCGGTTGCCTTTGTCATGGCAGCTGCCATGTCGGGTTTCTGTTTTGCCAGCTCTTTCAGGAACACACTGGCCTTGAACACAAACATGCCGCTGTTCCAAAGGTATAAGCCGGATTGAAAGAACTCAACCGCGGTTGCCAGGTCTGGCTTCTCTACAAATTTGTCTACGCGGTAGGCATCTTCTACTGCCAGGCCTTTGCGGATGTATCCATATCCCGTTTCAGGCTTATCAGGCACAACGCCGAAGGTGACCAGTGCGTCAGTTTTCGCCAGGTCAATTGCACGGGTCAGCGCGCCCAGAAACACGTCGGTTTGTTTGATCACATGATCCGATGGCAGCACAACTAAAATCGCATCGTCTTCGTGCTTCAGCACTTCATGGGCGGCCAGCGCAACCGCAGGCGCCGTATTGCGACCTTCCGGTTCTAGAATAATGCTTGATGGGGCTATCTCTACCTCCCGTAATTGCTCTGCAACCAGAAAACGGTGTTCTTCGTTACATACTAATATCGGCGAAGTCACATCCGGGTGACCATCACACCGGGTGACGGTGTTCTGCAATAACGAGTAGTCAGTGACCAGCGCAAGCAGTTGCTTGGGGTATAACTCGCGGGATAACGGCCACAAACGGGTTCCGGCACCACCACACAAGATGACAGGAATGACTTTCAAAGATGACCCTTAGATAAATTTGCTGATTATTTTAACGTATGAAGTAGTGATTTACAGTGAAGAGATTGTTACTTTTGAAAGGTAACATAGGCGCATCGCCAATCACCGGGAAATATCATTCGCGCGCAAATCATCAATAGGCTTCAGTATCTGGTGGCGATCTGCGCCATTCTTACCTGCAGCATCTACTTTCTAATTGAAAGCGGCAGCGGCAACAGCTTCCCTACCTACTTACTTGCGCTGGCGATGGTGCCGCTTTTAGTACTTCAAGGCCGCGCATTTCGCACATTAAAAGTCGACTGGGTCCTGATTGCACTGACCGCCTTATTCCTTGTGTACATGGCGTTTTCGGTCGCGTGGAGCACCAGCGATGAACGGGTGATGGAATCCCTGGCAGAGGCTTTACTTGTTTTCACATTTTGCCTGTCTATTCCCATATCCGTGGCGCGATTCCACTGGTTTCTTAACACCCTTGTTGTCTTGGTAATCCTTGCCGCGATTGTTAATTGCGGATACTCCATTTACCTTCACTTCGCATTGCCAGACTACCAACCGTTACTCGAACCACGATTGTATTCACTAGGCCGGCTTAGCAATCCCGTTGTCGGCTCATTGAGCTATGGTTTTGCGACGGTTCTTGCCGCCTATATGATACTGACAGAAGAGCGCCGGATCGCGAAAGCCGCCTGTGCTGTTGCAGCCCTGTTGTTTCTGTGGGCTATCGTATTGACCGGTTCCAGAGGAGTTTACCTTGCGCTTGCCTCTGGCGTTTCTGTGGGTGTTTTCTTGCGTTACCCGGGCAACCTTAAGATTCAAATGCTTGGTGTGGTGTTCACGCTGGCGGTCCTTGCACTGACTGCGTATCTGTTTCTTGGTTCGGAACTGTTGTTTAAACGCGCGCTTAGTTTCAGGCCTGAAATATGGACCGAGTTCATTTCTCGCACGATAGCCGGGAATATTTGGATTGGTGTCGGCATGGCCACTGACTCGACCTTCCAATTACCTGAGCTTCTGATCAAACATCCTCACAGCGTTTTTGTTGCCACGCTCTACTATGGGGGTGTCCTTGGCCTGCTGACTTATCTGGCAATGATTTTGAAATCGATATCTTCGCTGCACCAGAACAAAGAATCGAGTCTACGATTATTGAGTGCAATGCTGCTTGCCTTTGGGTTGGCGGCAACGGCGCTGGATGGAGATGAGATCGTCACCAAGGTCAATTATCTGTGGCTGCTGATCTGGATACCGATAGGTATCGCTATGGCAAGGTCACCCTCATAGTCACCCTGGTTTGTGATCATCCAGGCGCATAATCTTAGCGCTATCAACAGGCTTCTGGCGCGACTGGGCAAAGCCCCGGTCGTAGGTTTCATCGGCCATGATGTAGCCCGCCACGTATTCTTCAAGAAGCCGTTTCACCGTCAGGTA
>DUBL01000162.1:0-3310 GCA_012960345.1 Gammaproteobacteria bacterium
GAACCTCCACGGGGTTACCCCCACTAGCACCTGAAGCTAGCGCGTCTACCAATTCCGCCACCTCGGCATCGGGATGTGATGTGATGCTCGGGTAGGCAAGGCCTGCCCCTGGCATCACGGGGCGCACGATACTGTTAGGCTCCCTTCTTTGTCAATTGGTCTTCGCGGGAATCACTTGGTTTGAACTCAAATTCATTGGAATGCGGTCTCAGGGCCATCGAAGCGGCGATCGCGGTCGAGGGGCGCATCGTCAGCCTCTATTGCGATCAGTCCCTGCGCAATGCGCGCCGGCAGGCACTTTGTGACCTGGCAGCGGCTAACGGCAGCGAAGTGCACTATGTAGAGAAAAAAGTGCTCGATGAAAAGACTCAGGGCGCAAAACACCAGGGCATGGTGGCGTTATGCCGTGCCGAGGGGCCCATGGCGCCAGGATTGAACGAGCTACTCATGCACCTGGATAATTTAAGTACGTTGCCGCTACTACTGGTGGTAGATGGTTTGCAGGATCCTCGTAACCTTGGTGCGTGTTGGCGAAGCGCGGCAGCCTTGGGTGCAGATGCGTTGGTGATGCCGAAGGGTCGGGGGGCTGATATCACCGCAACGGTCACTCGCGTCGCAGCGGGTGGCGCGAGTCAGGTGCCTCTGTTTCAGGTATCAAACTGGTCGCGCGCGCTGATGGCACTTAAAAAATACGGCATCTGGTTGATCGGCGCGGATGAGTCGTCTCAAACGCCACTCGGCGAGGTCGATTTCAATCTACCGACGGCGCTGGTGGTGGGCGGGGAAGAACGCGGCATTCGTCCGATCACGCGCAAACAATGTGACTCGATGGTTCGTATTCCGACCTCGAGTACTTTTGGTAGTCTGAATGTGTCCGTCGCCGTGGGTGTCTTGCTCTATGAGGTGGCACGTCAACGCGCGGGATAAGTATTTAGGGCACGAGTGCGCCCGCACAGCTGCTGCCGGCTCCGGCAGTGCACCCTAAACAGTGGGAACGCACCGCAATGCGCCGGCCGAATAGCTCGGTGGGATACAGGTCCCACAGGTAAGTGCTTGGCCGAGCGCCCAACGGCACGCCAGCTAACTGATTAAAGTCACAGTCAAATACTCGGCCTTGCCAGTTAACGCTCAAGGTGGTTCGACACATCAGGGCCGGCACCGTGTCGGGGTTGAAGTGTTGCTCTAGCAGAGCGAGATAGCGTGCATAGTCCCCGCTGCGCTTTAGTTGGTGGGCAAAGCGGTTAATGGGCAGGTTGGTTAATGTTAAAAGGCGATCGAACACAATCCCGTGTTCATCCATCAGGCGCTCACGATACTGCGCCTCAAGGCTGGCTTGACTAGGCGGAAGGTAGGCCCCGCTCGGGTTGTAAACCAGATCAAGCACCAGCGACTGATCGTCACCATAGCCCAACTGGTTGAGCGCTTTAAGGCCAGCGATACTCCGTTCATAGACACCGCGGCCCCGTTGTTGGTCCACCGTGTGCTGGGTATAACAAGGCAAAGAGCACACCAGTCGCACTCGATGATTCGCGTACCATTCACCCAGGTC
The DNA here is from genome assembly GCA_012960345.1 of Gammaproteobacteria bacterium. GTDB lineage: Bacteria > Pseudomonadota > Gammaproteobacteria > Arenicellales > UBA868 > UBA11791. Next base: position 1,550 of record DUBL01000162.1, read on the forward strand.
GCCCTGGCCTGGCTCCGACAGGATGGTCAGGTTACAGCGGCTGGTGATGGCGATGCCGGAGCGTGTCAGCGCCTCACCGAGATAACGAAAATGCGGGTTGAGTTCCGGGGCTCCACCGGTCAGGTCCACTCGGCGGATGCCGTGTTGCTTGCACCAGGAAAGGATGCGGTTCATGGTTTCTTGAGTCATCAACTCCGTGCGTTTGGGGCCGGCATCGACATGACAATGGGTGCAGGCCTGATTGCACAAATACCCGAGATTCAGCTGCAGGTCCACGGTATCGCTTCGGCGAAGGGGCGACAGCCCATGTTGCCTAAGCGCGTGGTCAAACGATGCGCTTGGCGCTTGGTCATTGACCCATGGGGAATGGACTGTGCGGACCGCGAGGTCCTCCTGTTGGGGATTGGTCAGCGCTCTGCTAGTCATCGGTTTTCTCGGGGAAGTCGCAATAACGTTTCAAGGCACAGGCAGGACAGTTCGGGCGCCGAGCGGTACAGGTGTAACGCCCATGCAGAATTAAGAGGTGATGAGCGTTAGTGAGGTAGCGTTTGGGTGTGGCCTTCATCAGGGAGGCTTCTACTGCCCCGACGGTTTTTCCTGGCGCGAGACCGGTGCGGTTAGACACTCGAAAGACGTGCGTATCGACCGCAATGGTCGGCTGGCCAAAGGCAGTGTTTAATATCACGTTGGCGGTTTTTCGTCCCACCCCCGGCAGGCTCTCGAGCGCAGCGCGAGTGCGCGGTACCTCGCTATCGTGTTCCTTGATCAGTAGGCGACAGGTATTAATGATGTTCTTGGCTTTGGTGTTAAAAAGCCCGATGCGCTTGATGTGAGCACGCACCCGCACAAGCCCCAACGCCAGTAGGGCTTCGGGCGTGTTGGCCTTGGCGAATAATCCGCGAGTGGCCTGATTAACTGAGGTGTCGGTGGCCTGGGCAGAAAGAATAACGGCGATGAGTAACTCAAAAGGTGAGGCGTAGACCAATTCGGTCACGGGCGCGGTGATCGAGGCGCTCAGCGCCTGATAGAGCCGGTTAATCTTATACGGACTCACTGGGGCCGTGACGGATCGGCGCGTTGTCGTTGATTCCGTCGGCGCTTGACGCTGGCGGCAATCTCCGCCCGGCGGCTCTCTAGTGTGGCGTGTCCAGGCGACACCGCGGTCGGGGCAGGCGTGCCGAGGCGCTCTTTGCGGTTGGTGACGCGCACTCGGGCGCGCTCGGCTTTCTCCGGTGCCAGATCAGGCCACGGGCTGGGTCCTTCAAACGGGGCACACGGCGCTAACGTGATGCAATCGACCGGGCACGGCGGCAGGCATAACTCGCAGCCCGTGCATTCGTTTTTGATGATGGTGTGCATCAGTTTGCCGGACCCAACGATGGCATCGACGGGGCAGGCGGCAATACAAAGGGTGCAACCGATGCATTGCGCCTCGTTAATATGGGCGTAAATCCACCCGTCGCTCTGCCCGCAACTGGGGTCCAGCGGTTTGGCGGGTGTGCCAAGCAAATCTGCCAGCGCGTTGATGGAGTGCATTCCCCCGGGTGGGCAGCGATTGATGTCGCTCTTCCCTTCGGCAAGCTCCCTCGCGTAGTCCAGGCACGAGGGATAGCCGCATTTTGTGCACTGAGTTTGGGGAAGCAAGGCATCGATGGCCACGATGGAAACGCCAGGGCTCATATGATGAAGGCTTTCGGTGTGCACACAGGGCGATCGGGGTCGGTAGGGTTGTTCAATGGTGGAGGGGGCTCCACGTGTAGC
>DUBL01000162.1:3379-19934 GCA_012960345.1 Gammaproteobacteria bacterium
CCCTTGGCCAGTTGAGTTGTTGCACACCGTAACGCCGAGAGGTCAAGGTAAGGGAAAGGGGCGATGTCCTCGGGGAGATCAAACAGGCGGTGTGGGTAGGGGCGGTCGCCACAGGCGCTGTTGCCATAGGTGTTGTTGCTACAGATGTTGTTGCCACAGGCGTAATCGACACGGGCGAATCGGTCAGTAACCGATTCAGCGAACTCGAGAGCCAGGAGCCGCGCCCGCATCTGGCGACAGTAGCCAGATGTCATCGCCCCCGGGTCCGGCGGCCAGTACCATGCCTTCGGAGACGCCGAAACGCATTTTTCGAGGCGCAAGGTTAGCGACCACGATCACCAGGCGCCCGATCAATGCCTCTGGCTCGTATGCCGACTTGATACCGGCGAAGACATTGCGTTCCGTGCCGCCAAGGTCGAGCGTCAATTGTAATAACTTGTCGGCCCCTTCCACCTGCTGGGCATGAACGACACGCGCTACGCGAAGATCAACCTTGGAAAAATCATCAATCGTAATCTCGCTTTCAAAGGGCTCATGATCGGGCATGGTGACTGGCGGCTCGCCAGGGGTGGGGGGCTGGTTGGCATCGTCGGTCATAGCGTCTATCGCCTGTGTTTCGATTCGCTTGAGCAGCGGCTCAAAAGTTGAAATATCGTGATCCAATAGGGGCTCGGCGAGTTGTTCCCAGTCACCGGGTTGACTAATCGTCGTTTTGAGAAAGCGCTCGATGCGCTCGGTCAGCGCCGGCACGGTGGGTGCAAGATAACTTGCCAATACGCGAAACAAATTAATGCCCTGGCTGCAGATGGCATGGAGCTCGTCAGCGCGATCCTCCTCCCGCGCCAACACCCACGGTTGACGATCATTGATGTATTGGTTGGCTTCGTCAGCCAGCGTCATAATTTCACGAATGGCGCGGCTGAATTCCCGAGATTCATAACGTTCGGCCACCGTTTGGCGATAACTCGCGAAGCGTTGGTAAAGTTCTGGGTCATCCAATCGGGGGCCGAGGCGCGAGTTGAAAGATTTCTCAATAAAACCCGCGCAGCGGCTGGCAATATTGACCAGTTTTCCAACAAGGTCGGAATTGACTCGTTGAACAAAGTCTTCCAGATTCAAGTCAATGTCTTCGACTCGGTTGTTCAATTTGGCAGCAAAGTAGTAACGCAGATAGTCTGGATCGAAGTGATTCAAGTAGGCCCGGGCAGTAATGAATGTGCCGCGTGACTTGGACATCTTTTGTCCGTTGACCGTGAGGAAACCATGCGCGTAGACCGCGCTCGGAGTGCGAAAGCCGCCGGCGCTGAGCATGGCGGGCCAGAACAGGGTGTGGAAATAAAGAATGTCCTTGCCGATAAAATGATACAGCTCGGCCTTGGAATCGCGACCCCAGAAGGCATCGAAGTCCAAGCCGTCTCGATCACACAGGTGTTTAAAGCTGGCCATATAGCCAATGGGGGCGTCGAGCCAGACGTAGAAATATTTCCCAGGCTGGTCTGGAATTTCAAAACCAAAGTAGGGGGCGTCTCGCGAGATGTCCCAATCCATGAGGCCGGTGTCAAACCATTCCTGCAACTTATTGGTGACCTCGGATTGCAGTCGACCGGAGCCTGTCCACTCGAGCAACAGGGGCTCGAAGTGGCTGAGTTTGACGAAGAAGTGCACCGACTCGCGGGTTTGCGGCGGCGTGCCGGACAACGCTGAGACGGCATCAATCAGGTCGGTGGGCTCATAAGTGGCGCCGCAACTTTCGCAATTGTCTCCGTACTGATCGAGCGCCTTGCAGCGGGGACAGGTGCCGCGAATGAAGCGGTCGGGCAGAAACAGACCTTCGATCGGATCCCACGCCTGGGAGATCGTGCGTTGGTCGATATGCCCGCCTGCTCGGAGTGAGCGATAGATGTGCTCGGAGAAGTGGCGATTCTCCACGGAATGGGTGGAGTGATAATGATTAAATGCCACATGAAAGTCCGCGAAGTCCCTTCGGTGTTCCTTACCCACGCGCTCAATCAGGGCTTCAGGCGATAGTCCCTCTTCGCGTGCTTTAAGCATGATGGGTGTGCCGTGGGCGTCATCAGCACACACGTAGTAAACCTGGTGACCGGCAAGACGCATCGCTCGGACCCAGATATCGGTCTGGACATACTCCACAAGATGCCCGAGATGAATCGAACCGTTGGCGTAGGGCAGCGCGCTAGTAACGAGAATCTGTCGAGTCATAGCAAGGATATCGGAATGGGTCGGCGGGGTGCTTCATGACGTCTTTCATTAGCGAGCGTAAGCACGCAATTGATCGTTGACGCGGGGTTTGATTTTGCGCGTCATTGGATGAGCCAAAGTATAACGAACCCAAGGGCCGATCGCTGAGTGGTGTGATAGCATCCCCCGTGCGTAGCCCATCCCCTGTCGGCCATTGCTTACGGGGCTTCCAGGCGCGCAGGGCTCGAGGCCTCTGGCGAGGGGTCAACACACACGGGCCACGTAGTTTGGTCGCGTTTCGAACGTTCCTCAGGAGAAGGCATTGGGTGAGATCAACAAAGAGGTCGTCACGCGCAGGCTTGCGACGGTTATAGACCCGCACACAGACTCAGATCTGGTCGCTGGGAAATCGGTCACCGATATCAGTGTCGATGGAGTGGATGTGAAGGTCCGTCTGACGCTGGGCTATCCGGCGAAAAGCTGGCACGGTGTCTTGAAAGAGCAGGTCACCGCTGCCCTGGCTGATCTCGACGGGCTCGGCGATCTCGCCATTGACATTGATACCGATGTGGTCGCCCATGAGGTGCAAAAAGGGGTGACACCGATCAATGGCGTTCGAAACATTATTGCCATTGCTTCGGGTAAAGGCGGCGTGGGTAAGTCAACGGTGGCGGTAAATCTTGCGCTCGCATTGTCATCGGAAGGGGCGACGGTAGGCATTCTCGATGCCGATATTTATGGCCCAAGCCAGCCCAGAATGTTAGGGGTCAATCAGCGACCCGAATCGGTCGATGGCAAGACTCTGGAGCCGCTGGTGAGCTACCAGGTGCAGGTCATGTCGATTGGATTTCTGATTGATGAAGACTCTCCCATGATCTGGCGTGGGCCTATGGTGACGCAGGCACTTGAACAGTTGCTCAATGACACACGTTGGAAGGATCTGGATTACCTGGTGGTTGATTTACCCCCTGGAACGGGTGACATCCAATTGACACTGGCCCAGAAAGTCCCGGTGTCGGGGGCCGTTATCGTGACCACGCCTCAGAACATCGCGTTGCTCGATGCACGCAAAGGTTTGAAGATGTTTGAGAAAGTCGAGATTCCGGTACTGGGCGTTATAGAAAATATGAGTACGCATATTTGCAGTGAATGTGGTCACGAAGAACATATTTTTGGCGCCGGTGGGGGAAAGCGCATGGCCGATGACTATGACGTGGAGCATCTCGGGAATATTCCACTTGATTCGAGAATTCGGGCAGATGCCGATGCGGGGAGGCCCACGGTGGTGGCTGATCCCGATGGTGCGATTGCCGATATCTATCGGCAGGTTGCGCGGCGAGTCGGGGGTAAACTGGCGGTGCGCAAACGCAACTACAGTGACGTGTTTCCCTCTATCGTGATCGAAAACAACTGAGCGGTACTCGACATGAGCATCAAGTCAGATCGCTGGATTCGGGAAATGGCATTGGCCGATGCCATGATCGAGCCATTCGAAGCCGAGCAGGTCTCGAGCGTGGAGGGTCGACCGATCGTGTCATACGGGACCTCAAGCTATGGCTATGACATTCGTTGTTCACGTGAATTTAAAATTTTCACCAACATTAATTCTGCCGTGGTGGACCCCAAGGCGTTTGACGAAAGCAGTTTTGTAGAATTCGAAGGGGACGTGTGCATCATTCCACCGAACTCGTTTGCCTTAGCGCGCACGGTTGAATACTTTCGCATTCCTCGGAACGTCTTAACGATTTGCCTCGGTAAGTCGACCTATGCACGCTGCGGTATCATCGTTAACGTGACGCCGTTTGAGCCCGAGTGGGAAGGCTACGTGACGCTTGAGTTCTCAAACACCACCCCGTTACCGGCCAAGATCTACGCGAATGAGGGGGTGGCGCAGGTGATCTTCTTTGAAGCGACTGAAGAGTGCGAGGTGTCGTATAAAGATCGGTCGGGTAAGTACCAGGGTCAGACGGGGGTGACGCTACCGCGCGCCTAACTGGAGCATCGTGTCATGGCAGGAAACACAATCGGCGAAGCATTCCGACTGACCACGTTTGGTGAGAGCCACGGGCCAGTATTGGGTTGCATTATTGACGGCTGTCCGCCCGGACTCACACTCAGCACGGCCGACATCCAGCCGGACATGGATCGGCGACGGCCGGGTCAATCCCACGTAACGACGCAACGGCGAGAGGCCGACGAGGTGGAGATTGTCTCGGGCGTGTTCGAGGGCAAGACAACCGGCGTTCCTATCGCCTTGTTGGTGAAGAACACCGACCAACGTTCACGTGACTATGAGGCGATTAAGGACGTCTTCAGGCCGGGGCATGCGGATTACACTTATCTCAGGAAATACGGCCTCCGTGATTATCGCGGTAGCGGTCGCGCGTCGGCTCGAGAGACGGCGATGCGGGTTGCAGCCGGTGCTGTCGCGCGCAAATACTTACGCGAAATCGAGGGCATTGTCGTACAGGGTTATCTGGAACGGATGGGTTCGATTCACGTTGAGAAAGTTGACTGGAAAGAGATCGATAGAAATCTATTTTTCTGCCCCGACGCGGGAAAAATCGACGCGTTAGAGGCATTGATCGATGAGACTCGGCGCGCAGGTGATTCTATTGGTGCGCAGGTACGAGTGGTTGCGCGAGGCGTGCCGCCGGGAATTGGAGAACCGGTTTTCGATAAACTGGACGCGGCCATAGCCGGTGCCATGATGTCGATTAACGCGGTTAAGGGTGTTGAGATTGGCAGTGGCTTTGCCAGCGTGGGGCAGCGCGGTACGGAACACCGCGATGAGATCACGCCGAGCGGCTTCACTTCGAATCATGCCGGTGGGATGTTGGGCGGGATTTCGACCGGGCAAGACATAGATGTTCGTATCGCGCTCAAGCCGACATCGAGCATTCCGACTGCGGCCAAGACGATCAACCGCGCCGGGGGCGTCGAAGAGGTGAAGACCACCGGCCGTCATGACCCGTGCGTGGGGATTCGGGCGGTACCCATCGCAGAGGCCATGCTGCTCTTGGTGTTAATGGACTTGCTCCTTCGACAACGGCAATTGGGGATAGAACAAGTCGACCGCGGTCCGTTGATCCCCGGCAGTGTGGCCTGAGGTTTTGTTGTTGTTGGTGCTGGTCCTGGTGCTGCGGCGTGAGGCCTTTGTTGAGTGTGGAGTGTGGAGTGGCTAGGTCGCGGGCTCGGCAGTGATGTCAAGTAGATTAACCGTTGCTCCGGCGAGATCATCGATAAAGCGCATTTGATCGACATCACAGGTAGACGCGTGCGCTAAGGTGTTGCGTAATCGCCCTAAGGCATCGAGGGTTAGATCCGCATCAATCGGCGAGCCCAGGTGGCGACAGCCATTGGCCTTGTAAATGCGGCGGGCAGTGTCGCGCGCCAGGGTGAGGTGCAGTGCCGAACTGGCGATCAAGGCACAGGGCTCGGTTGCCTGCTGGTCCAACGGCAGATGGACTTCGCCGAGGGCATCGCCAAGTCCGTAAATCAAGGTGCGAAAAGTGATCGGGGGGTGTTGCATTTCGAAATTGAATCGGTGTTTTGTCACGCTATGTGTAGTGGGGTCACTCGGAGGGCTATGTTAAACTGAAGCGCGATCACTCGGTCGGTAGAGCGATAGGGAAATCAAACGCATGGCAGGTCAAACCCTTTACGATAAGCTGTGGCAGGAACACGTGGTTCACACAAAAGATGATGGTACCACGCTGATTTATATCGATCGGCACCTGCTCCACGAAGTCACCTCACCGCAAGCCTTTGCGGGCTTGCGTGATGCCGCACGGCAGCCCTGGCGCATAGATAGTAATTTGGCTGTCGCAGAACACAACGTACCGACCACGAACCGCAGTGCTGGGATCACCGATCCGGTATCAAGAATTCAGGTCGAGACGCTAAGCCGGAATTGCAAGGAATTCGGTATCACTGAATTCGACATGCACGATCCTCGCCAGGGCATTGTGCATGTGATCGGTCCGGAACAGGGTGCTACCTTGCCCGGGATGACGATTGTTTGTGGGGATTCTCATACGGCAACCCACGGTGCGTTTGGCGCGCTGGCGTTTGGCATCGGCACCTCTGAAGTTGAGCACGTCCTCGCAACGCAGTGCCTGGTAACGCGAAAAATGAACAACATGCGGGTGCGGGTTGAAGGGGCGGTGTCAGTGGGAGTCACAGCCAAAGATCTGGTCCTCGCGATCATCGGACACATTGGCACGGCGGGCGGGACCGGCTGTGCGATCGAGTTTGCTGGAGAAGCTATCCGTTCATTAAGCATGGAAGGTCGCATGACCTTATGCAACATGGCGATAGAAGGGGGTGCGCGTTCGGGCATCGTGGCGGTTGATCAGACCACACTTGATTATGTGATCGGTCGACCCTATGCGCCAAGCGGTGATTTGTGGGCACTGGCGGAAGACGCCTGGCGTGAATTAGTGTCCGATGATGACGCGGTGTTTGACAAAGATATCGAACTCGACGCGACGAAGATCCTGCCACAGGTTACCTGGGGAACGTCACCAGAGATGGTCGTGGCAGTCGACGGTTGCGTGCCGAATCCGGCGAGCGAAGCAGATCCGTTGCGAAAGTCAGGCTGGCAGAGGGCGCTGGAATATATGGATCTTCAGCCGGGTATGCCGATTGAGGAGATAACGCTCGATAAGGTCTTTATCGGGTCGTGTACCAATGGACGGATCGAGGATCTACGCGCAGCGGCGGCGGTGGCCCAAGGCAAACAAGTGGCCGATGGCATTAAGCTTGCGATGGTGGTTCCCGGATCGGGGCTGGTCAAGGCACAGGCCGAGGCGGAGGGACTGGACCGAGTATTCCTGGATGCGGGCTTCGAATGGCGTGAGCCGGGGTGCTCGATGTGTCTCGCCATGAATGCCGATCGGCTTGAGCCGGGCGAGCGCTGCGCAGCGACCTCTAACCGAAATTTCGAAGGGCGCCAGGGTCAGGGGGGCCGCACTCACCTGGTATCGCCGGCGATGGCGGCTGCAGCGGCGGTTAATGGGCACTTTGTCAACACTCAGTCCTTGGATCTAATGACATGAAGAACACAGCGCAATCTGCATGGGAGCCCTTCGTTACGTTTGACGGCGTGGTGGTGCCCATCGATCAGGCGAATGTGGATACCGACGCTATTATTCCGAAACAGTTTCTTAAATCTATTGAGCGTACAGGGTTTGGTGATAACCTGTTTGACGAGTGGCGTTATCTTGATCATGGTGAACCGGGTCAGGATTGCAGCAACCGAGCAGAGAATCCTGACTTCGTTTTGAACCAGGCAGACTACCGGAATGCACAAGTAATGATCGGGCGGCGTAATTTTGGTTGCGGTTCGTCGCGCGAGCATGCGGTATGGGCGTTACGCGATTTTGGAATTCGTGTGGTCATCGCACCAAGTTTCGCGGATATTTTCTTCAATAACTGTTTCAAAAATGGGTTGTTGCCGATCACGATGGAAGAGTCGGCCATTGACCGGTTGTTCGAACGAGTGAGCGAAGAGCCTGGATTTCAGGTTAGGACCGATCTTGATGCGCAGGTGGTGAGCCTTGGTGACGGGGAGTCGTTGGCCTTTGAGGTTGACGGTTTCAAAAAGCATTGCCTGGTGAATGGGTTAGATGATATCGATTTGACCTTGAAACACGACGCCGACATTCGAAGTTACGAAACGCGTCGACGCGAGGAAGCGCCATGGCTGTTCCCTGCCTAGTGTTTGTCGTCTGGGAAAATGTGAGTTGGCATCGCTGTGCTTCAGCTAATAGCTGCTAGCAGAGCCTCATTCTGTTTTAAATTGAAAACTATCGAATGGATGCACCGGTAAACGTAGCGGTGGTGGGGGCCACCGGCGCAGTTGGGGAAGCGCTGCTTGAGATTCTCAGCGAGCGGTCCTTTCCCGTTGAGCATCTTTATGCGTTAGCAAGCGAACGTTCCGCGGGTAATACGGTGTTGTTTCGAAAACGCGCGGTCGATGTTGAACGTCTCGACGAATTTGACTTTGCCAAAGTCGACATTGCGTTTTTCTCAGCCGGTGGCCATGTTTCCGCCGAGTTTGCGCCGCGTGCGGTTGAGAAAGGTTGCGTCGTGATCGACAACACATCGCATTTTCGAAACGATGACCACATTCCGTTGGTCGTGCCTGAAGTCAACTCGCACGCCTTGGCCGACCATTCGGGGATCATTGCTAATCCAAATTGTTCGACCATTCAGATGGTGGTGGCGTTGAAGCCGTTGTACGATGCAGTCGGGCTTCGTCGCGTGACTGTTTCGACTTATCAGGCGGTGTCGGGTGCTGGCAAACGGGCCGTCGAGGAACTCGCCGGCCAAACCGCCGCCCTGTTGAATGGCCAGCCGGCCAAACCGGGGGTCCATTCCAAACAGATCGCGTTTAATGCGCTGCCGGCGATCGGACCGTTGCAGGACAATGGCTACACTTATGAAGAGATGAAAATGGTGTGGGAAACGCAGAAGATCCTTGAGGACAAGACCATTGAAATCAATCCGACGGCGGTGCGGATTCCGGTCTTTTATGGGCATTCCGAGGCGGTACATGTAGAGGCGCGAGCGCCGATCAGCGCCAAGGAGGCGCGTTTATTGTTACAAGCGGCTCCGGGTGTGGTGGTGATCGATGAGGCAGAACCGTTTGATTACCCAACGCCAGTCACGGCTGGGGCAGGAACCGATGGTGTTTACGTTGGACGCATTCGTGGAGATCTTTCGTGCGACAATGGCCTAAATCTATGGGTGGTATCAGACAATATCCGTAAGGGGGCCGCGCTCAATAGCGTCCAGATTGCGGAACACTTGCTGAGTAGAGGATGAACACAAATAGTGCCATGAGTCCCGTCACCGACGAACGACGCCCGGTAGCCGAGCGCGCAAGGTCGCGCATTTCGCGCTGGTTTTGTGGGGCTGGAGCGGCTTTGCTCCTCAGTGGTTCAGCGTGGGGCGTGGGACTGGGGAAACTGGATGTTAGGTCTGCACTGGATGAACCTTTCGAGGGCATCATTGAATTGTTATCTGTGGCAGCGGAAGATCTCGAGACGATCAAGGTAACTCTTGGCACGCGTTCTGATTTTCAGCGGGCAGAGATCGATCGTTCGAATATCCTCGACACTTTCGTATTCGAAACAGAAACGGTTGGCAGTGGTGAAGCCCAGATCACTATTCGTTCGACTGAGTCGGTATCAACACCTTACGTGAATTTTTTGATTTCCTTTGAGTGGGCGAGCGGTCGCATTATTCGGGAATACACGGCACTGCTTGATCCGCCTGAGTATGCTGCTGTGGGGGTAGTGGTCAGCGTTGCCGACGCGGGAACCGTCGAGACGGGGGCCGCCGAGACGGGGATCGCCGAGACGGGGGTGACCGAGACGGATCAAGCCATTAGCGAAACGCGCACGCCTGTGCTGTCGGCCATCAACTCGGCAGGTTATGCCCCGGGCAATGAGTACGGCCCGGTCAAAAGGGGTGAAACGCTAGCCGATATCGCGCAACGGCTCGACTTGCCATCGGATATCAATGTCTACCAGCGTATGTTGGGCCTGTTGAAGCAGAATCCGGACGCTTTTATTCGAGGGAATATGAATCTGGTCCGTCAGGGCGCTTCGCTGACGGTGCCTGATCTGGCCACCTTCTCAAGTATTTCGGGCGCGGTGGCCATTGAGACTTACCGTCGCCAGGTGGCTGAATGGGCGGCTTACCGAACCGCTGCTACGGAGCAGAAAGGCAAAACCGCTAGCGCGCCGGCGAGTGCGGACAATACGGCGCGAGACGAGCCGACAAAGGATCGAGTCTGGGTGCGGCAGGTCGCATTGGCAACGCCAGAGCGTGACTCTGCCCCAGCGGACACCACCCCGACGGGTGAACTCGTCAGCGAAACAGCAGCCGATACTGAATCACCCAGCGCGGCCAAAGTGTCGTCTGCGGACAAGTCAGTGCAAAGCGACGAAACTCCGAGCGATGTGATGCCATCAGCGGTAGTCGAGGGGGATCGTTATGTGCTGCGAATTATTCAAGGCAAGGCGGAACGGGATGAAGTGCTGGCCTCGAGTTCCTCGGGCGGTGTCATTTCAACTGCGTCGGCTGCGAGTTCCGTGGTGCCTGAAGGCACACCGGGCGTGGGATTGGAGGGCGTACAGGATCAACTGACCTTGGTCGAAGAAGCCTTGTTGTCTAGCCAGTCGCAAAATCAAAATCTTAAAGATCGCATGGCATTGTTGGAGCAGCAGATTAGCCAAACCACTACGTTACTCGAGCAGCAGGTGGCGACAACTACTCGACTGTTAGCGCTTCGTGAGGCGGGGTTAGCGCTTGCCGAACAGCAGGCAAAGGCCCGTCAGGAAGCAGCACAAGACGATAAAGTGGTCGCGGCCGTCGCTGCGCCCACAACGACGCCCACGACGCCCACGACGCCTACAACCACGAGCCCCGCAACGACAAACGATACCAGCCCTGTTGTGGTTGGCGCTGATGACTCGGCCAAACAGAGCGGAGTGGGGGCGAGTGATAAAACCACCACTGCGCTAGCCGTTTCGACCGTAGTGGAGGGGGCGCAGGAAAAAATCGTGATACCCGAGGGGCCACGCGGTCTGCTGGCGCAGTGGGCTGATCGTGCGGCTACGGTTCCGTTGGTGGGCGCGGCGTTGGCCGGCGGGTTACACGGGTTATCGGATTGGGAAGTGGGTGGCAATCTCAGCGTCGCTGGGGTCTCAGTGCCGGTGACGTGGTTGTTAGCGATCGCGACCCTTCTCATTTTGCTCGTAGTGTGGCGCGTTCGACAGCGGCGTGAGGCGGATGCGTACGATGACGATGAAATGTTGTGGCCTGATGGCGACGCCGCAGAGCAAGAAGCCGGTAGCGATCAACACGCAGAAGGTGATGCTGAGACTTTCTCTCAGGACAGCATTGGCAGCGGTTTTGTCGCCCAGGCGGAAGCGGCCAGGGGAGTGTCCGTTACCACCGATGAGGTGGATCCGGTGGCTGAGGCCGACTTGTACGCGGCGTACGGTCGAGTCGAACAAGCAATCGAAGTTCTGCGCTCTGCTATTCGAGCGAACCCAGAGCGAATCGAATTCAAAGTGAAACTGCTGGAGGTGCTGGCTCAACAGGGGGATGCGGCGGCCTTCGAAGCGCTGGCACAAGAAGTCAGTGGTTTGGTCGAAACGCGTTCTGCCGAGTGGACGGCTATCGCGAAATTTGGACGAAGCCTGAGCCCGGATAACCCCTTGTTCGGTAAAGGGGATTCACCCGCCAGTGGCGCTGCGCTTGGGTCTGATGAGGGTGGCGATGTAACGGCCGCGCTGCCTGGCCTGGATCTCGATGCAGAACTGGATTCCATGTTTGGAGACACGAGTACCGCTCCGAGTCAGGCGGCGGGACTTGAGCCACCCGCGGCAGCGATGGTTGCTGAGCAAGTGAGCGCAGAGAAAGACACGACCGAAACACCCACGGCGCCCGTTGACTTGGACGCTAGCGCGGAGTCCGCTTCCGCCGAGTCCACCCCTGGGACGTCTGACGGGCAGGTGGAGACGGTTGGGGATGCGGATGGCATGATGCTGGACTTCGATCCCGCCCAAGCAGTGATCGAAGTCCCAGAGGCGCCCGAGCCAAGCGAGGCCGAGCCCTCAGATGATGGCGAAGATGCGTTTGACACCATCGAGTTTTCCGTTGATGGTCCACTCTCGGACGAGGGCGGTGATGCGTTAGCGGAGTCTTTAGACTCTACCGGGGCCGATGAGGGGGATATTGAGGGGAAATTAGATTTGGCTCGGGCCTATGTCGAGATCGGTGATCAGGCGGCGGCCATCGAGTTACTGGATGAGATTGACCAACAGGGAAGTATTGCCCAAAAGGAAGTCGCTGACGTCCTGCGTAAAGAACTGACAGCTTGAACCTAGCATTCATACCCCCCGCTCTGGCGGAGCTATCACATCGGAGCGTGGCGCCTAACCGACGGCAAGGCCTTTTGCGAGGTCGCTGACAAGGTTGGTAACTGACTCGACAATCACGTCATCGGTGTGCTGTTCGGCGATTCCATCTGCGATACGATCGACCAGGGCGGAGCCGACCACCGCCGCATCGGCCACCTGGATGATTTCTCCCACCTGCGCGCGTGTCCGAATGCCAAATCCCACGGCAATAGGCAGCGATGTTTTTTCCCGTATTCTCTTGGTCGCGGATTCGATGGTGTCGGTTGCGGCAGCCCGAGTTCCGGTGATGCCGGCGATGGACACATAGTAGACAAAACCGCTGGTATTCTTGAGTACCGTGTTCATACGGTCTTCGTCTGTGGTGGGTGTAACCAGCCGAATCCAGTGGAGCCCGGCGGTGAGTGCCGGGTGACAGAGTTCTTGGTCTTCTTCAGGTGGTAGGTCGACGATGATCAAACCGTCAACGCCGGCGCTAAGCGCGTCCTCGACAAAACGTGTTGGACCATAGCGGTAGATCGGGTTGAAGTATCCCATCAACACTAACGGCGTATCGCTGTCGTTGGCGCGAAAGTCACTCACCATGGCCAGGGTTCTAGCAAGCGTCATGCCACTTGCCAGGGCCCGTTGACTGGCCGCCTGAATAGACGGTCCATCGGCCATAGGGTCCGAGAAGGGCATTCCGACCTCAACAATGTCAGCACCCGCGGCCGGTAGGCGTTGCAACAAATCGGCAGATGCCGATGGATTGGGATCCCCCGCGGTGATGAAGGTGACCAGCGCTCCGCGCCCGTTGGCACGCACTTGTTCGAATCGCCTGGAAAGTCGGGAGGCTCTCTCCACACTGCGGATTTCGTTCACAGCGCGACACCCAGGGCCGAGGCGACCGTGAACACATCTTTGTCACCGCGGCCACACATATTCATTACCAGCAGGTGATCGGCCGTTTGTTGCGGCGCAAATTTCATGACGTGCGCCAATGCGTGGGCAGGCTCGAGAGCCGGAATGATGCCTTCACAACGGCAACAGACCTGAAAGGCTTCAAGTGCTTCGGCATCGGTAATGGAAACGTAATCCACGCGTCGCATTTCGTGAAGCCAGGCGTGTTCCGGTCCGATACCGGGATAGTCAAGGCCGGCGGAGATAGAGTGGGCATCAATAATTTGCCCGTCGTTATCCTGTAACAAGTAGGTTCTGTTTCCATGGAGCACGCCCGGTACCCCGCCGGTTAATGAGGCGGCGTGTTTGTCAGTATCGATACCGTGGCCGGCTGCCTCAACCCCGATTAACTGAACCTCATCGTCTAGAAAGGGATGGAAAAGGCCCATCGCGTTGGATCCACCGCCAATACACGCCACCAGTGAGTCCGGCAGACGTCCTTCAGCCGCCATCAGTTGTTCCCGAGTTTCTGTACCAATGACGCTTTGGAAATCCCGAACCATTGCCGGATAAGGGTGCGGTCCAGCGACAGTACCGATAATGTAAAAGGTGTCCTCGACATTGGCGACCCAATCACGCAATGCGTCATTCATAGCATCTTTTAGGGTGGCTGTTCCACTGTGCACCGGAATCACTTCGGCACCGAGTAGCTTCATACGGAAGACGTTGGGCGCTTGACGTTCAATATCAGTTGCGCCCATGTACACCACGCATGGCAGATCAAACAGCGCGCAGACCGTTGCCGTGGCCACACCGTGTTGACCCGCGCCGGTTTCGGCAATGATGCGACCTTTGCCCATCCTGCGTGCTAATAGAATTTGGCCCAGGGTGTTATTGATCTTGTGGGCTCCGGTGTGGTTAAGCTCGTCCCGTTTGAAATAAATGCGAGCACCACCGAGTTCGCGGGTCAGGCTCTCAGCGAAGTACAACGGGCTGGGCCGCCCAATGTAATCTTTGGCATAGCGATCAAAATCAGCCTGAAACCCCGGATCTTTTCTGGCCGCGTCATAGGCTTTTTCAACCTCAAGAACCAGCGGCATGAGGGTTTCTGCAACAAAACGGCCGCCGAAAATACCGAAATGTCCATCCTCATCGGGCCCGCCACGATAAGTCTCGGGGGAGGGGTCGAGCGTGGTGTTCATGCGTGGTCTCCGGTTAAGTCTCAAAAGGCCCGCGCCAGGATCGCTATACTGGCCCGTCGGGTGGATCAAGTTAGCCGTGTGATCGGACCCTGATTCTACAGCACCTATCGCACAGACAGTGGCAGTCACGGGGGTTGTGAAAGATGAGTCTAGCGGGTTCTCGCTACGCAGCAGGTGTGGAATATGATGGTAGCCAATTTCATGGCTGGCAATATCAGTGCGGTCAATCCTCCGTGCAGGAGGTTGTCGAGTCGGCCTTATCGTATGTAGCCGATCATCCGATTCGAGTGATCGCCGCTGGTCGCACTGACACCGGCGTGCATGGCATAGGACAAGTTATTCATTTCGATTCCGCTCAACCTCGCTCGCTTCGGGCGTGGCTACGCGGCACCAATACTCGTTTGCCCACCGGCGTTACTTTGTCCTGGGTCCAACCGGTCGACCTTAAGTTCCATGCCCGGTATTCGGCCATTGCGCGTTCTTACCGTTATGTCCTATGTAATCGAACGGTTCGCCCGACTTACCTTAGCCCGTTGGTGACCTGGGATTATCGAACATTTAATTTGACGCGTATGCGCAGTGCTGCGCAGACGTTGCTGGGACGCCACGACTTTAGCGCTTACCGTGCGGCATCCTGTCAGGCCCATAGTCCAGTTCGTGAACTGCGTCGGCTCGACGTTCAGCAACTCGATGGTTGGATCTGGTTTGATTTGTTGGCCGATGCGTTTCTTCAACGTATGGTGCGCAATATCGTAGGTGTCTTGCTTGCCATCGGCGCGGGCGAGAAAGAGGTGGGCTGGGCCGAGTCTGTTCTTCAAAGCCGAGACCGCACTCAGGGAGGGATAACTGCGCCGGCCGCTGGGCTTTATCTCGTTAACGCAATCTATCCGGACACTTACACAGGGATTCCGCGGATGAATCCTTGTCGCTTCTGGTAACATCGCACGGTAGATTTTGAGCCAAGCGATGCATCGAGTTCGGCGCCTGATCACATCGACTTTCACCGGGAACCTAGTGCGTGCGCACTCGACTAAAAATTTGCGGGATTACCAGACCCCAGGATGCAGACCAAGTCGTGGCCGTGGGTGCGGATGGCCTCGGATTGATTTTTTACCCTCCCTCGCCTCGCTTTGTCGAGATTACAGCTGCCGCAGCCATTGCGGCTCAGGTGCCGCCCTTAACTGACGTCATTGCCGTATTTGTCAATCCGAGCGTAGAGCAGGTCGATGCAGTATTGCAGCGCGTGGCGGTTAGCGTGCTCCAGTTTCATGGTGATGAATCGGCCGCTTTTTGCAACAGCTTCGGGGTGCCCTACATTAAAACCCTGCGAGTCAGCGACCAAGATTCGTTGGTGACGCGTTGTGTTGGGCATCCAGACGCGGGCGCTGTGTTGCTCGATACCCATGATGCCGCACTGTATGGGGGAACCGGTCGTTCGTTTCCTTGGCACCTAGCGCGAGAAGTCGCGCAGGTCCCGGTGATTCTGGCCGGTGGACTCACTGAACAAACGGTGTCGGAAGCGATTCGTTTGTCGGGGGCGTATGCGGTGGACGTGAGTTCTGGGGTTGAGACCTCCCCGGGTGTTAAGGACGCTAACAAAGTTTCCAGATTTGCTCGTGCGGTGCGTGACCACGATGCGAGCGTCGGCGGTGTCCATGCGTAATCGAGACCTGTCATGGCATTGAATTGGCTAGATCGTCTGTTGCCGCCGAAGATCAAACACAGGGCTCGCCTGGTGAAGCGTGGTGTGCCCGAGGGGTTATGGCAAAAATGCCATCACTGCAACGCGGTGCTATACGCCGCTGAGTTATCACGGCATCTAATGGTGTGTCCGAAGTGTGATCATCATATGGCCTTGGGTGCCAGGGCGCGACTCTTGGATTTGTTTGAAACCGAAACGTTGGATGAGGTGGGTGAGAAGTTGCGTCCAGTTGATCCCATCCGCTTTAGGGACAACAAGCGATATCGGGAGCGGTTGGCCGATGCCGCTCGCCAGAGTGGTGAAAATGAGGCATTGCTCGTAGCGGCGGGCGCTGTGGCAGAGATTCCGGTGGTCGCCGCGGCTTTTGAATTTGGTTTTATGGGTGGGTCGATGGGGTCGGTTGTTGGAGAGCGATTTGTGCGGGCGGTTCATCGCGCAATGGATGAGTCGTCACCCTTGGTTTGTTTCACTGCCAGTGGGGGCGCGCGCATGCAGGAGGCTATTTTGTCTCTTATGCAACTGGCAAAAACGACGGCCGCCATCAATCTGCTAAAAGCCGCGGGACTACCGTTTGTCTGCGTGCTGACACACCCCACCATGGGTGGGGTGTCGGCCAGCCTCGCTATGTTGGGTGA
>DUBL01000163.1 GCA_012960345.1 Gammaproteobacteria bacterium
TCGACTGGGTTCCAGTCCGATTGGATCAATGCGGCCGGGGTCGCGGCACCGATACTGACCGTAAACGTGGCCAGAGGGATCGCCAATCCCTTGCCATGACACTTGATATACGCCTCTTTGCGCGTCCAGCCGGAAAAGAACGCCGAGTCGATGCCGGTGGGGCCCGCTGAGTTGATGGCGTGATACTCATGGGCGGAGAAAAAACGTTGGGCAACTTTTAAGCGGTACGCTTGGGCCCGGGGGCGGACCCGCTCAATGTCGACCCCGACTTCGCCTGCGGTGGTGACTGCGCAGAGTGCCCAGTCTCCTGAATGCGATAGGTTGAATTGCAACATTGCAGGTGCAGGTGCAGGGTGTAAGTAGGGCTTGCCATGAGCGTTGATTCGAAAGGAAATAGCCGCTGGCGGTAGACCAAGATAGGAGCCCAGTATTCCGCGCAATGCGGTGCGGGCGGAGATAAAACGTTGTCGATCTTTTGGTTGGACGAAGCGCTCGGCACGTGCTATTTCAGCAGTGCTGAGCACGCTGGTGGATCTGTTGGAGGACGACATGGCAGGGGTCAGTGAGATTGACCATACATCGACAGTCTCAGGGGATGGGCGTGGGTGTTGGCGAGCAGTCATGGGCCGAATATCAATACCTGTTGATCAAGTTCCTGATGTGTTGTTGGTTGGCACGGCACGCGAAAAAACAATCATTGCAACGCCCCCGATGACAATGACTCCACCGGCTAAAACAGCGACGGAGGGTTGTTCCCCAAGAAAGCCGATACTGGTCATGATAGTAAAGACAGGTGTCAGTAACAGCACGGGCATAACCTGAGTAATCGAATGTTTGGACAGGACACGATACCAAATACCATAGCCTATTGCCGTCATGACAATTCCGAGGTAGACAACTGATCCCCAACCAATCCAGCTTGCTGACCTGAGTGCGTCGAGTTGCCCGGTCTCTATCAGGAAGGAGCCGAGCAACATTTGCGGTCCTGCGAAACAACCGATCCAGGCAATAAGAGACAGTGGCGCCACCGCTCCGGCCAGTTGTTTCACCATGACTTGGCCGACGGCCCAAATCATGGCCCCGCTACCGGTCAGAAAAACAGCGAACAGTTGTCCCTTGAGGGTGGGTTGCCCAGCAATCAATGCCACCCCGGCAAAGGCGATGAGCATTCCGGCCAGTCGTTGCCACCCGGGTTTTTCTCGAAAGATAAATGCGGCGATTAAAACGGCGAAGGGCACTTCGAGTTGGATCACAATGACAGCGAGCGATGCGTCGATCATTGACAGGCCGGTAAACGTCAGTCCGTACTGAAGGCAAAAGCCCACCATTGCTATCCAGAATACCTTCAGTAAGTACCCACGGGGGATGGGAACAAACCACACGAGCACGGCCGCAGCTAGGGAGAATCGAAGTCCCATCAGAAACACCGGTGGAAATTCTTCAAGCCCTGCTTTGGCAATCGTAAAGCCCACCCCCCAGGTCAGTGGAACCAGCGCCGCCAGCAATAGATCACGGGGACTCAACAGTGTTTGCAACGGGCGCGATAGCTAGCGCGATCGCAGCCATTCCCAGGTTTTGCCGATACCCTGTGTCAGCGTCACCTGCGCTTGCCAGCCGAAATCATGATTCACATGACTCACGTTGAGGATGTTATGCCGAACTGCTGGCGTTGTTCCAGGCGGATGCGCGCGGGCTAAGGACTGTCCTGTGACTGATTCCACGACATCGCAAATATCGATTAAGCTTGATCCCTTTCCGGAACCGATGTTGTAGATCGTGTCGGGCCACTTAAGTGACAGGGCCTGGTGACAGAACGTCGTGAAGTCGTCGATAAACAGATAATCTCGAACCGCTTTTCCATCGCCCCAGAGTGGGATTTCCCGACCATCGAGAATACATTGGAGCGCTGACCGAATGAACCCAAATGAGATTTTATAAGGCTGGCCGGGCCCATAAATATTGGACGGTCGCAGAATCATCAGATCAGTGGGGCGGTGTCGATAAGCATTGGTAAGAAAGGTTTCCATGGCGATCTTGCCAGTGGCATAACAGGACTGTGCGCAAAGAGCCGCACTCTCTGTCGCGGGCAATGGGTTCGCGGGATCGTAAATTGATCCACCCGAAGAAAGGTAAATCAGGCGAAGAGTTGGTTGACGGATGAGCGCAGTGAGATATCTCGAAAAAGGCAGTAAGTTAATCTCAATTTCGTGCGCTAAGTCGGTAGTCCCGGTTGACGGCGTCGTGTTCGAAGCGAGGTAGAAGACGACGTCCACATCCCTAAGTAATGCGTCTTGCTCATGCGCTGATTGCTCAAGAAGATCATTCACTATGTGAATGTTGCCAGGGGGGGTAGACACATCGCTGGCTGTACACCAGGTGATCAAAGTGTTGTCAGAGTTCAAAAACCGCTGGGTTAGCGCGCGACCGATAAATCCGCCACCGCCGATGAGCATTATGTGCATGGCGTTATTTCTTTTGTCGCTTACGTGGTCGTTGAGTGCCAGTATTAATCTATTGTCCGAGTACGCCTGATCAGGTTGGCGAGGAGTATGACGGTTTGGCGAGAAAACACGATTCGCGGATGGTAGCGCATCGCTTCTGATAAGAGACGCAGCGCGTAAGTGGGAGATGTGGGCGCAACGTAGCAGGCCCATTCAAGGAACTGTGCGGCGCGCATACGGGCCGGTGCGTGTTGCCCCTGTTTCCCCAGACAGCGCGATGCGGTCTGTGCGATGAAGTGCAGTTGATCGACAAGATGAACATATCGATGTTGCACTGGATTAATCAGAGTCTGGCCGGACAGAATAGCGATCTCTTTTGCTACCGAAGCGGTAATCTGCATGCCAATTGCCTCAAATCCCTCCCTGATAACCAGGGCAAAACGGGATTGTTGGACTGTTTTATCAGAAGTTTGCATCAGGCTGGTTGGATGCACTCGGTATTTAACGAGTGGTTTGTCAATCACGCCAAATCCGGTGTGGCAAAGCATTCGCGACCATAGGTCGAAATCTTCCACCCCATCCATTCCCGGTCGATAGTTTAAATTGTGTTCTAAGAGCACACTTTTGCGCATGGCAGCCGATGCATGGCTGCCAATATTGCGCCATAGGAACCACCAACGGGGTGCACTGGTTACCAACGATGTTTCACCAGTGCATCCACTAATAGTTGCGCCGTTTGCATTGATTATTTCCAGCAAGGTGCGCACAAGTCCGACTGAACCGGTTTGGTCAAGATAGGTGATCTGTTCTTCAAAACGCCGGTAGTCACTGATGTCGTCAGCATCGG
>DUBL01000164.1 GCA_012960345.1 Gammaproteobacteria bacterium
GCACCCGTGACAAATTCATCGATGAAACTCGTTCGCTGTCCGTTGGGGCCGGAGATAAGAATCTGCGCTTCAAGCGCGGTGAAACACGACAGCCAATCCGCGGTTGGGTCGGCATTGGCGAGGCTTCCTCCGATGGTGCCGCGGTTGCGCACGGCACGATAGGCAATACCGCTCGCGACGCGCGCTAAATATCCGTGTGTGGCATCAGGAACGCGTAGGTCTTCGATCGCAGCATGGGAAATACAGGCGCCGAGCGTCACGGTGTTTGCATTAATTTCTGAGCGTACCAACGCTTTGATGCGCGTGATGTCGACCAGAAGTTGTGGCTGAACCAGCCGCAGGTTGAGCATGGGGCCGAGGGTCTGTCCCCCCGCCAGTAGCCGCGCGTCAGTGGATTGAGAAAGCAACACCAGTGCTTCATCAACGGTGTAAGCACGTTCGTATTCGAAGGCTGCAGGTTTCATCAGGCGTGATTTTTCGGTGCGCGCGGGACGGCGGATGCGATCGCTTCGACGATACGCCGCGGCGTGACTGGCAGCACGTTTAACTCGGCTCCCAGTGGGTAGAGCGCGTCGTTGATCGCGTTAGTAATAGCACCTGGTGGCGCAATACAGCCACCTTCACCGATTCCCTTAACGCCAAAACGTGTGTAGGGTGAGGGCGTTTGCATATGGAGAATGCTGGCGTCGGGCACCTCGGTTGCTCCGGGTAGCAGGTATTCGGATAGGGTTGAAGCCAGCGGTTGTCCTTCCGGGCTATAGGGCATTTCCTCTAACAGTGCCGTGCCGATGCCCTGGGCAAGGCCGCCCAGGATCTGACCGTCAACGATCATGGGGTTGACCAGTACACCACCATCCTCCGCGATGACGTAATCGAGCAATTCGACTTCACCCGTGTACGGATCAACCGCGACGACAACGGCGTGGGTGGCATAACTGAATGTGCCGGAATCTCGTTCGGGTTTATATCCGGCGGTGACTTCCAGGCCGCTGGGATCGACGCCCTCGCCCAGGTCCTGCGGTTTGAGATACCAGGTGTGTGCAATTTGGCTGACATCGATGCTGCCCGTTGGCCCTTCGACGACGCCGTTATTCAGCTGGGCCGCATCTAGGGTGCATTGCAGTAGGTTGGCGCCGATGCGCAATATCCGCTGCGCTAATTCATCGCACGCGGCGGCCACCGCACCGCCCGACATGACCATCGAACGTGAACCCCAGGTGCCTGTCGAGTAGGGTGTAAATGCGGTATCACCATGCACCAGGCGAGTCTTCTCGAGCGGGATGCCCAAGATCTCATTGGCCACTTGGGCGAGTGTGGTTTCCATGCCCTGGCCGTGAGAGTGGGCGCCAATACGAAGTTCAAGACCTCCGTCGGGCGTTATCCGGGCCGTGCATTGCTCGTGTCCGGGCACCATTGGAATCCCCCAGCCGGCATAGACGGTAGTCCCATGGGCGGCCTGTTCTGAGTACATCGCAAAACCCACACCGACTCGGCGCCCATCGGGTTCGGGGACTTTTTGCCGGGCGCGAACAGCGTCGAGATCAATCTTGGTAATCGCCTGGCGTAGGGATTCGGGGTAATCGCCGCTGTCAAAATGTTTGCGGGTAATGTTGTCAAACGGCATTTGCTGAGGACCAACGAGGCTCCGGAAGCGTACCTCCGTGGGTTCCAACGCAAGTTCTCTTGCCAGCGCATCCACCATCAGTTCAAGCGCGAAGCAAACGCCGGCACGCGCGACGCCCCGATAAGGCAGGATAGGTGGCTTATTGGTGGCGACGGCATAGGTACGGCAGCGATAACCTTCGAGGTCATACAAACCGGGCAGTATGCTGACCACCTGTGCGGCTTCCAGGCACGCCGAGAAGGGGTACGATGAATAAGCACCGGAGTCCACGGTTGCTTCTGCATCAATCGCCAATAGCTTGCCAGACGCGTCACCGTAGGCGGTAATCGTGTAATGGTGTTCGCGGCAGTTGGTGGATGCGGTAAGATTTTCCCGCCTGTCCTCCAACCACTTGAGCGGATACCCGAGTTGCATGGTTGCCCAGGCCAGGCAGATTTCTTCGGGTAGGAGAATGCCTTTATAACCGAATGCGCCGCCAACATCGGGTGCAACGACTCGTATGCGGGCGTGTTCGATGCCTAGGCATTCGGACAGGCCGGTACGTACGATATGCGGTTGTTGCGTCGAGCTATACACCAGTAGTTGTTCAAGCCGGTGGTCCCAGGTGGTCACGACTCCTCGACCTTCGAGAGGGCTCATCGATTGGCGCGCGGTTCGAAACGTGCGCGTGACCGACGCCGTGGCGCGCGCAACAATCGGGCTGATATCCTGTTCAAATTCAGTGGTGAGAAATAGGTTGTCGCCCCACTCTTCGTGTACCAGCGCGCTGCCGTCTTCGCGCCCCGCTAACATATCGCTGACGACAGGCAGTTCGGCTATCTCGATTTCGATAGCATCGGCGATGTCTTCGGCTTGTGCGCGGGTATCGGCGACGCACATGGCAATTAATTCGCCGACGTGGCGTACCTTGGTTGTCGCGAGTACCGGTTGATCGGAAGCTTTGAAACCGGGCAGTGCCGAACGCGCACGGATAGGCGCTACCTGTTTGAGGTCGGTAGCGAGAAAAACCTGCTTTCGCACTGCATCGGGGATGACGATATTGCCAAGTCGACCATGCGCAATCGGGCTTCTGAGGAAGGCGACATGCCGGAGTCCGGGCAATTGAATGTCGCCGACAAATTCTCCTCGCCCACGCAGGTAACGATCGTCTTCTTTTCTCAGAGACGAAACGCCGATGCCATGTTTACTCATCGTTTTTTTTGACTTAGATAAATGGGTATGTCAGATGCTTCGTACACTTGACTCGGTCAGACTATGTATGGGGTTCGATAGAGTCATCAGGACCTACCACACCACTGATCAGGTTTTCTGTGTTTAATGCGGTCGTGTCGATAATACCCGAAGGGGTGAAGGACTCGATACTGGAAGGTAACTTGGCGAACCAGTTTTCCAGATCAATTCGCGCGGTCGCGGCTTTTTCGAGTGAAGCCAGTTCAAAGCGAATGGTGTTGCCTGGGCGAAGGCGAGCTACTGTGGCCAGGTCTGATGAGATCACGCAGCCGATCTTGGGGTAGCCACCGGTGGTCTGTCGGTCAGCCATCAAAACGATAGGGAACCCGTCGCCCGGCACCTGGATTGCTCCGGGTGCGGTGCCGTCAGAGGTGATGTTGAAGCCACGCGTGTGTGTCAGCCGCGGGCCATCAAGACGCATCCCCATTCGATC
>DUBL01000165.1 GCA_012960345.1 Gammaproteobacteria bacterium
ACAAAGTCACGGGCCCACGCAGTGCCGAGTGGCCGATCGGCCCTGGATCCGCGCTCCGCGTCACCACGATGGCCAGGCGGCTCTTTAGAGATGGACAATTTTCTGCGCCGATTCTTCGATTCAAAACCGACTCACCCTAGAGACCGTGCGAGGCGTTCACTGGGATCAGGATTTCTCATCACTCCAGAGGGACTCATTGTCACCAATCGGCATGTAATCGAAGATGCCAGCGAAATCACTGTGGTTCTCGATGATGGTCGCTCGTTCCCTGCATTGCTTCAGGGCGAAGACGATAAGACAGATCTCGCCCTACTGAAAATCAATGCGACGAATGATCAACCTTTCCCTTACGTCCAATTTGGGGACTCTACCCTAGCGCGAGTCGGTGACTGGGTACTTGCTATCGGCAATCCCTTCGGCCTGGGTGGTACAACAACCTCCGGCATTATTTCCGCCAGAGGTCGCAATATTAATTCCGGCCCCTACGACGACTACATTCAAGTGGATGCTTCCATCAATCGAGGCAACTCCGGGGGACCCTTGTTCAACACCAAGGGCGAAGTCATTGGTGTTAATACCGCGATCTTCTCACCGAACGGTGGAAATGTAGGTATAGGCTTTGCCATCCCCGCCAACGTGGTGACCGACATCGTCGCGCACCTTGAGTCATACGGAGAGATGCGCCGTGCATGGCTTGGCATTCAGATTCAGTCTGTCACACCTGCCATCGCGGAAAGCTTTAACCATAATGAGACCAGTGGTGTCCTGGTATCCGCCGTTAATCCCGACGGCCCGGCCGCCCGCGCGGGGATTGAGATTGGAGATATCATAATTAGTTTCAATGACATAGAGACTCACCGCCCACGACAATTGCAACATCAAGTTGTTCGAACTCCACCGGGCACTGAAGTAGATCTAGTGGTCTGGCGCGAAACCCAAAACCTCCGTTTAACGGCAACTGTGACCTTAATGCCGGCTGATATGAACGTGGCCTCCAGTGTGCCGGCATTAACCGAAAAGCTGGAACGATGGGGAATCGAGCTTACGAGCATAGACGACGACGCCCGGCGTCAGCATCAAATAGACGCCAGCACCAAAGGAGTCTTGATCCAGCATGTCGCACCGAACAGTCCCGGAGAGCGCAAGGGACTCAAGGCCGGTGATGTGATCGTACGGATCGGCAGAACCGTCGTCATCACACCTGGCGATGTCATCACTCAAATCGCGCGTGCGCGGGACACCGGCCAGCGCGCCATGGTCTTTCTAATTCTCCGGCAACACGCTACTCGCTTTGTCCCGTTTAACCTTGCCTGAAAATAATGTTGGCGAGGACCGAGCACTACTCGGTTCCTCGCCAACTGGTTAGAATTTCGGACATTGCCTGCGTGGGATTTATTGACTGCCTCGATGCGAATATTATTGATTGAAGATGACCCGGATACAGCACAACATGTGCGGCGCGGCCTGGCTGAGTCGATGCACGTCGTGGATCACACGGACAATGGCAACGATGGCCTTGGCCTAGCACTCACAGAGCATTACGACGTAATCATCGTTGATCGGATGCTGCCTGGCCGCGATGGCATTTCACTGATCAAAGCCCTGCGAGAGAAAAATCAGCGACTGCCCATCCTTATTCTTAGCGCACTGGGTGACACCGATGATCGAGTCGCTGGATTAAAAGCCGGGGGGGATGACTACCTCGCCAAACCGTTTGCCTTTAGTGAATTGCTTGCTAGAGTCGAAGCGCTGCAGCGACGCACCCAACAGGGACCGATAACAACAAAACTCCAGGTGGGAGATCTGACTGTTGATCTACTGTCTCGCGAAGTACGACGGGCAAATCAGTTGATCTCACTACAACCCCGCGAGTACCGACTACTGCTCTACTTGGTACAGCACGCTGACCAGGTAGTGACTCGAACCATGCTACTTGAAACCGTATGGGACTACCATTTTGACCCCCAAACTAACGTGATCGACGTTCACATATCCCGACTTCGATCAAAAATCGATCGAGACTTTGATTCACCCTTGCTACACACTGTTAGAGGCGCGGGATACGTGATCAGTGAACATCGCTAGATTCTTCCCCAGCACCACGTTCAAACTTGTCATTTGGTACGTAGGTCTATTTTCCTTATCTGTCATCGTGATATTCGGGTTTATCTATTGGTCAACTGCAACTTACATGGCGACACAGACCGACGCCGCCATCGAAACTGAGATTCAGGCGCTTGCCGAGCACTACGAAAAAGGCGGTATCCGTGCACTTAGACAACTCATCGTGGAACGCGTTCAGCGGCAGCATCCCACCGGCACCACCATCTTTCTTCTGACCAATCCAGCGTATCAACCGCTTGTCGGGAACATCAGCGGTTGGCCGAAAGGAAACGAGAACGGTGGCTGGATCGATTTCACACTAGAAGACGCGGGGACTGCAGGCAACGAGCTACATATGGCCCGCGCTAGACCCTTTCTGTTGCGGGGTGGCTTCCATCTGCTTGTCGGTCGTGATACCGAAACTCTGCAGGTCGCGAAAACTCGCATCATCCAGTCACTCTCCTGGGGTCTTGTTTTGACGTTGGTTCTTGGTATTGCCGGAGGGATTGTCATGAGTGGCCGAATGTTACGCCGCCTGGATGTCATTAATGATACAAGCCAACACATTATGGATGGGGATCTTAGTCAGCGGGTACTGTTGAGTGGCGACAATGATGAATTTGATCAACTGGCGCGGAATCTCAACCGAATGCTCGACAAAATAGAAACACTTCTCGACGATATTCACAGGGTATCCGACAATATCGCCCATGACATGAAAACCCCCCTGGCCCGCCTACGGGCACGCCTGGAATCGCTTGTTCAGTCAAGTCAGGAAGATCTTGCCACCCGTCACGATCTTGACGTCGCTCTACGCGAATCCGACCAGTTGTTGACCATGTTCAATGTGGTGCTTCGGATTGCGCGAATCGAGGCCACTCCGCATATCCAACCGACTGAACACGTTAACCTCGCTATTTTGGCCCGCGACCTGATAGATCTGTACGAACCTCTAGCGGCAGAGAAGAACCTGACTCTGTCTTGCCCCACTAACCAAGCCGTCATGATTGCCGGTGACCGGGACATGTTGTTTCAAGCATTCAGCAATCTGATCGACAACGCAATTAAGTATGCCCCCTTGGAAAGCCACGTCGTTCTAGACACCGACCTGGGGCCAAAACCATTTTTTGAAATTAGCGATCAAGGCCCGGGCATTCCGGAACCCCAACACGAAAGAGTCTTTCAGCGCTTCCATCGACTGGATCAAAGCCGCTCGACTCCGGGCAACGGACTCGGTCTGAGCCTGGTGCGGGCCGTAACCAACGTACACAGCGCAACGATTTCGCTTTCAGACAACAGGCCAGGGCTTGCCGTGCGGGTAACGTTTCCAGCAGCCTGGTAAAGCCTCCGTAACCCCCTCACCGCGTTTCCGCTTCCAAACCTACTCGTGCAATCGATCATATGCATTAGAACAGTGACGACGGCTACCCAGCATGATGCGCGTGAGCCACCGCTAGATGATCCCCGCCCGGTTCGTTATACTTTGCCTATATTCACAGTTAAATGAGGAAGCGCAAACCGCAGTGGCAAAAGAAGAACATATTGAGATGGAAGGCACGGTTCTTGAGAACCTGCCCAACACACAGTTTCGGGTCGAACTAGACAACGGCCATGTCGTCACCGCCCATATCTCGGGGAAAATGCGCAAACACTATATTCGTATCCTACGAGGCGATCGCGTCACCGTACAACTCACGCCCTATGATCTAAGCAAGGGGCGCATCACATTCCGGGCTCGTTGAACCCCGTGATCGCTCTCCCAACCCCCGTGGACTAAACAAATATGCTGCACCTCCCCTGGTGGGGAAACACACTGGCCGCTTTCCTACTGACCCACCTTTCGATCATTTCTGTCACGCTATACCTGCATCGACACAAAGCTCATCGCGCTCTTTCAATGCACCCCGCGTTGAGTCATTTATTTCGGGCTTGGCTCTGGTTAACAACCGGCATCATTACCCAGGAATGGATTGCCGTACATCGCAAGCATCATGCCAGAGTCGAAAGTTGTGACGATCCTCACAGTCCGCAACAAGTTGGCATTCTCTCCGTTCTTTTTGGCGGACTACTACTATATCAACGTGCCGCTCGAGATTCCAAAACACTGCGCAAGTATGGTTTCGACGCACCGAATGACCGCATTGAACGCGGCCTCTATAAGCGTTTTCCAAATTTGGGTCTCGCATTGATGTTAGCGATTGACCTAATCCTTTTTGGACCTCTCGCCGGCGCGATCATTTACGCTGTGCAATTGATCTGGATACCGTTCTGGGCAGCCGGAGTGATTAATGGACTCGGTCATTATTTCGGCTATAGAAACTACGAGGTCACGGATGCGAGCCGCAATATTGTGCCCTGGGGCCTGCTGGTCGGTGGCGAGGAATTACATAACAATCATCACGCTTTCCCACAGTCCGCCCGATTTTCCACCCGCTGGTTTGAAATCGATCTGGGTTGGATTTACATCAAACTATTGAATCAACTGCGTATGACGAA
The DNA here is from genome assembly GCA_012960345.1 of Gammaproteobacteria bacterium. Taxonomy (GTDB): domain Bacteria; phylum Pseudomonadota; class Gammaproteobacteria; order Arenicellales; family UBA868; genus UBA11791. The sequence goes on from DUBL01000165.1 coordinate 4,600, forward strand.
GATTCACCGCATTCAACCCATCATGGAAGAGCGTCTTGCTACGCGCCAATGCGACAATGCAACATTGCAGGCATTTCTTGTAAATCGCTTTGAGATCCTAGCGGAATATGCACAGCACGTTGTTTCCAATGTGGTGCATGAAGAACGGTTACGCATGTTTCATCGAGAAAGGCGACAACTGATGCGGCAGGCCGGCCATCTGATGCGTACCGAAACTCTTGGCCTTAACCCGCGCGCGGACAACCAACTACAAAAAGCCCTGTCCCTATCGCCGAAACTACAAACCGTTTATCAAATGAAACAACAACTTCAACAAATTTGGACGCGATCAACGGACTCCAGCGACGTGCTTGTGCATCAACTGGAAGATTGGTGTCGCGCAGCAGAACACTCAGGAATCCAGGCTCTGGAAGGATTCTCTGAAAGATTGCGTACCTATCGCCTAGTAAGGGTATAACCAAACTCGATGCGCAAAGGCAACAACCAACCAACCTACCTGATCTTAGCTTCCTTATAGATCACGTGCTTGCGCACAACCGGGTCAAATTTTTTCATTTCAATCTTATCCGGCGTAGTCCGTTTATTCTTACTCGTGGTGTAGTAGTGCCCGGTTCCAGCACTTGAAACGAGTTTTATCTTGTCGCGCATAAGGGTGTCTCCTGCTGATTCAAACCTTGACTCCACGACCGCGGATGTCTTTGAGAACAGCATCAATACCTTTTTTATCGATGGTTCTCAATCCTTGCCGTGAGACGGTCAAGCGAATCCACCGATTTTCGGTTTCCACCCAAAATCGCCGATTGTGGACGTTAGGCTTAAATGTCCTCTTCGTCCGATTATTCGCATGGGAGACATTGTTCCCAAACATAGTGGTCTTGCCAGTGATTTGGCAGATTTTCGACATTGTTACGATCCGATTGGAAATAGCGCTCTCGGGGGCACGTTTTATACCAGATCTCGACGTTTTTGCAAAATACCCCAAGCCAGGAAACAAGCTATTTCAACCTTTGGCGTGTAACCGTTACACTTCGATCTATGTCTTCGCTAGCGGGCAAACACGTTCTCGTTGGAGTCACTGGCGGGATTGCAGCATATAAGAGCGCCGAACTGGTTCGGCGACTGGTCGATCAGCATGCTATCGTGCGGGTCGTTATGACCCGGGCAGCGCGGGAGTTTATTACACCACTCACCCTACAGGCGGTGAGTGGTCACCCGGTTCGTGACGCACTGCTGGATTCCCAGGCCGAGGCCGGTATGGGTCATATAGAACTTGCCCGCTGGGCGGACCACGTCATCATTGCGCCGGCGACCGCAGACTTCATCGCACGTCTTGCGGCAGGACTGGCCAATGACCTACTGACTACCTTGTGCCTCGCAACCGAAGCGCCCCTAAGCGTAGCACCGGCCATGAATCGAGTCATGTGGGACCATCCTGCTACCCGCGCTAACATTGACATTCTGAGTCACCGCAACGTCCACATCCTTGGACCCGACAGTGGCCTACAAGCGTGTGGGGAAACGGGTGAAGGTCGCATGATCGCACCCACCGACATCGTCTCATGCCTGAATGAGACTCCATCAACCGGGGTTCTCCATGGTGTCAGGGTCGTCATCACAGCCGGACCGACTTGGGAGCCATTAGACCCTGTTCGCGCCCTGACCAATCATAGTTCTGGCAAGATGGGTTATGCCGTAGCGAGCGCGGCGATTGACGCGGGGGCCGATGTCATTCTAGTGTCTGGACCCAGTTCCGAACTGCCGCCCCCGGGCGCCACCATTCACTCAGTGAAAACTGCCAATGAAATGTTGGCTAAAGTAGAGTCACAAATCGATACTGCCGATATCTTTATCGGTGTTGCGGCGGTCAGCGACTACCGGCCGGCGGAAACCAGTCGCAAGAAATTGAAAAAACGCGAAGAAACGATGCGTCTTGATCTTGTCCGCAATCCAGATATCCTAGCCAGCGTCGCCGCCAAAACTGATGGCCCATTTACAGTCGGCTTTGCTGCTGAGACGGAAGCGACCCGAGACAACGCACGGGAAAAATTGTTAGCCAAGGGGCTGGACCTGATCGTGGCCAATTCAGTCACCCGTGACAACAACCCGTTCGGCAGCGACCATAATCATCTGCTGCTCATTGACGCAAAGAGCGATCTGGATCTCGGTCGAGACACAAAGAGCGCATTGGCACAAAAACTCATCATCGAAATTTCCCGACACTATCGTGCAAAGCATTCAACTCAAGATACTTGACGCACGCCTGCAGGGTGAATTCGGGCTACCCGCTTATGCTACCAGCGGGTCAGCAGGCCTTGACCTAAGAGCCTGCCTGAAGGAAGCGTTAACCATTGAACCTGGCCAGTGCTGCCTAATACCTACCGGATTGGCTGTGCATATTGCCGACCCCAGCCTGGCCGCGATCCTGCTGCCGCGATCAGGCCTTGGCCACAAACACGGTATTGTGCTTGGGAATCTCGTCGGTCTAATTGACAGTGATTATCAAGGAGAGGTCATGGTGTCGTGCTGGAATCGCAGCGATCAGATCTTTGTCATCGAGCCAGGAGATCGTATTGCGCAGATGGTCTTCGTGCCCGTTACTCAGGCTAAGTTTGAGCTTGTTGACTCCTTCGACGTCAGCGACCGCGATAGTGGCGGATTTGGACACACTGGCCGAAGCTGACTGCCGGATACCAGTGCCCTCTTGGCTGTTGGGTAAGACAGAGATTTTCCTTATACTCTCAGCACCATCACCGATTCTGTTCTGACCCTCCCGCAGCCACGGACAAGTTTGGCCAATGCGCACCGATGATAGAGGCCGTTGGCCGCCGTATCAGAGCTATCTCACCGGCACCAATGCGGCCTATCTTGACTCTTTATACGAGAGCTACGAAAACGACCCACAGGCTGTCGCCGCTGATTGGCGCCAAACGTTCGACACTCTGAGATCCGAATCGATCACAACAAATCGTGACGGTTTGCCAAGCGCCAACGGCTATACGTATCACGATGAACAATGGGGTACTGCAGAGGCACGAAAACAATCGGCCGTGCTCCGCTTAATCAATGCTTATCGCAGCCGCGGACATCTGATTGCGCGGAATGATCCGCTGCAACTGGAAATCACTAACCCACCCGACGACTTCGATCTTGGTTTTCAAGGCCTCTCCGACGAAGACCTCGATACACTCTTTGACACCGGCTCTCTGTCCGTGCGTCAGAAGATGACCCTTCGCGACATTATTGATTTTTGCGACACAGTTTACTGCGGACCCATCGGCATCGAATACATGCACATTTCGCGGATGGAGGAGAAACGATGGCTACAGGCACGTCTTGAAACGATGCCTGTGCGCCCCCTGGAGAGTGCCGAGGTACGTTGCGAAATACTGAGACAACTATCAGCTGCCGAGGGACTTGAGCGTTATCTGCACTCTCGTTACGTCGGTCAAAAACGCTTCTCGTTAGAAGGCGGAGAAACACTGATACCTTTGTTATCAGAACTCATTCAACGTGCCGGTGCCAACGGCGTGCGTGAAGTCGTCATCGGAATGTCACACCGTGGCCGACTCAATGTTCTCGCTAACATTCTCGGGAAATCTCCTGCAGAATTATTTGATGAGTTTGAGGGCCGCTATACCAGCGCCAGCGGCAACACGGACACAGGTGACGTCAAGTACCACCAGGGATTTTCGTCGGACGTAGATACCCCTGGGGGGGGCGTCCACCTGGCACTCGCGTTTAATCCATCCCACCTCGAGATTATCGGTCCAGTGGTCGAAGGATCAGTCCGAGCACGCCAAGAACGCTATATTGCCGCCAGTATCGAAACGATGGATCGCCGTCGAGACGAGGGCAAGCAGCGTGTGATACCTGTTCTGATTCACGGCGACGCCGCTTTTGCTGGACAGGGCGTCGTCATGGAAACCCTTAATATGTCGAGTACCCGAGGCTTTTCAACCGGTGGCTCAATTCACATTATTGTCAACAACCAGATTGGGTTCACCACCAGCAATCCGCTGGATGCCCGATCGACACTTTATTGCACGGAAGTCGCCAAAATGGTGCAAGCGCCCATTCTTCACATTAACGGTGATGATCCTGATGCGGTGCTGTTTGCGGTTCGACTAGCCTACGACTTTCGCACGACTTTTGATAAAGATGTGGTCATCGATCTGATTGGCTACCGGCGTCTTGGTCACAACGAAGCCGACGAACCCAGCGTAACGCAACCCACGATGTATGCCCGCATCGATAAACTGGCTACCGTGCGAGAACAGTATGCCGAGCGCCTTACAGCGGATGACATTATTGACGGCACCCAGAGTGAACAAATGTTGCTGGATTACCGTGCTGCACTAGATGCCGGAAAAATCGTGGCAACCCATGTCAGAACAGGCAACGGTCCATTAGACGGTGTTGATTGGAGTCCCTATCTCAACAGTCACTGGACGGACGCGAGCGACACCCGCGTTTCCAACGCGCGTATTGGGCGTCTCAATGCACAACTACAAGAAACACCTCCCGAGTTCACCATCCATCCGAGGATCGCGAAGCTGTTTCACGACCGCGATGGCATGGCGACAGGCACACAGCCCATCGATTGGGGTTTTGCCGAGACCATTGCCTATGCCAGTCTCATTGAAGACGGATACTCTGTGCGGCTGTCTGGACAGGATTCTGGACGTGGAACGTTTTCTCATCGCCACGCGGTCATAAAAAACGTGAACGCACGCGAATCACTGGTTCCATTGCGTTCCATTGGCACTGACCCAAACCAGTTCCTTGTCATCAACTCCCTACTGTCGGAAGAGGCAGTGCTGGCGTTTGAATATGGCTATGCCACCACTGAGCCCCGCACGCTGGTTATTTGGGAAGCCCAGTTCGGCGACTTTGCCAACGGAGCGCAGGTGGTCATTGATCAGTTCATCAGCAGCGGCGAATCGAAATGGGGCCGTTTGTGCGGCCTGACCTTGTTTCTGCCTCACGGCTACGAAGGCCAGGGGCCCGAGCACTCATCTGCTCGATTAGAACGCTATCTCCAGCTGTGTGCTGAACAGAATATCCAGGTCTGTGTACCAACAACACCCGCGCAATTTTTCCACGTCCTTCGTCGCCAGATGATCAGACCACTGCGGCGACCGCTGATATTAATGACCCCGAAAAGCCTGCTACGACATAAACTATCTGTCAGTTCACTATCCGACCTGACTAGCGGTGAGTTTCAGGCCGTCATCAACGATCAACAAAGTCTCGACCCAGTGAACGTCGAGCGAGTAGTGCTATCCTCGGGCAAAGTCTATTTCGACCTTTTCAAAGCACAACAAACACTACCTTTCGAAACAACTGCCCTTTTGCGTATCGAACAACTACACCCATTTCCATTGGCACAACTTCGCGATATGTTGTCAAACTACGCTAACGCTCACACAGTGGTTTGGTGCCAGGAAGAACCGAGGAATCAGGGCAGCTGGTACCAGATACGGCATCATTTGCAAAACTGTCTGGGTGCAGACCAGATGCTGGTTTATGCTGGCAGAGAATCGGCTGCGGCGCCGGCAGTCGGCTTTTACCGCTTACATGTTGAACAACAAGATACGTTGGTCAAGCAGGCCCTTGGCACTGACCCGAGCCAGGCAACAACCCCACAGCATAACCCCAGCAACTAAGCCCATGACCCACGAGCTTCGAGTCCCCGTCCTGCCAGAATCTGTCGCTGAAGCGACTGTGCTCGATTGGCGCGTTGACATCGATCAGCCACTCCACCGCGATGACATCATCGTTGAACTGGAAACTGACAAGGTCGTTCTTGAGGTTCCCGCACCGGCCGATGGCAAATTGGTCGAAATTCGTTGCCCAACCGGGACTGTTGTGACCAGCGAAGAAATTTTGGGTTTGTTTGAAGCCGGTCAAATAGCAACTGAAAGTCCAACTCCGGAACCCGCAGCCGAGACAACACCACTCCAGACAGCGCCGACCCCCGAACCATCGAAAAGCTTGGAATCACCCCAGCCAACCGCCCCAACTGTCCCGACCGCGGCACCCACTGCCCAAGCGACTTCGACCGTGAGTACCCAATCCCTTGGCGAACGTAATATCCGACGTAAACCCATGAGCCGACTACGGCAAACCATCGCCAATCGCTTGCTAGATGCACAACACAGTGCTGCTATCCTGTCGACCTTTAATGAGGTTGACCTATCTGAGGTAATGGCATTACGGAAACGCTACAGTGAGGCCTTTGAGGCTCGTTACACCGTGCGTCTGGGTTATATGTCGTTTTTTGTCCGTGCGTGTGTCGAAGCACTACAAGCTTTCCCATTAGTCAACGCCCAGATCGACGGCACTGACGTGCTCTACCAGGATCACTTTGACATCGGAATTGCGGTATCCTCGCCCCGCGGCCTGGTCGTACCCGTGTTGCGGAATGCCAATGCCAAGCGCTTTTCTGAGATAGAACAAGAGATTGCCGAATTCGGCGATAAAGCTAAGAACGGGACTCTTGCAATAGAAGAACTGACTGGTGGAACATTTACCATTACCAACGGCGGCGTATTCGGCTCGCTTTTATCCACACCGATTCTCAATCCCCCACAAAGCGGCATTCTTGGTATGCACAAAATACAGCAACGCCCCATTGCCATGGATGGTGAAGTCGTCATTCGACCGATGATGTACCTGGCACTGTCCTATGATCACCGCCTGGTTGATGGCCGCGATGCAGTGGGATTTCTGGTAAGCGTCAAAGAAACCCTTGAAGACCCGGCTAGACTGTTGTTGAACATCTGATCATCGATCTTTTAAGAACACGCTGCTACCGCTGCATAACCAATGCGACCCACCGATACGTTAGACCCAGACTTTTACCATCGGGTCGTAGACTGCCAGTGGGCTTGCCCGGCGCACACGGATGTCCCGGAATACATCCGTATGATCGCACAAGGCCGCTATACGGACGCCTACCTCCTGAACCGAGCCTCTAATGTCTTTCCTTCGATACTCGGGCGCGTCTGCGACCGTCCGTGCGAGCCGGCCTGCCGGCGCCGGCGAGTGGAAGACAAGCCGGTTGCGATCTGTCGCCTGAAACGGGTCACCGCCGATCTTAGCGATGACGTTCGACCCCTCTTGCCACCCATTCCGCTCGAAAAGAACGGCAAACGAATCGCCTGCATTGGGGCAGGTTGCGCCTCACTCACCGTAGCAAACGACCTGCTACCGCTTGGCTACGAGGTGGTTGTCTACGAACAACTTGACCGCACCGGTGGCCTGATGCGAACCAACATACCCGCATTTCGTTTGCCCCAAACCGTGCTTGATAACGAACTCAATACGATTATTGATATGGGGGTTGATCTCAGACTGGATCAGCGTGTCGACAGCCTGGCAACGCTATTGGAAGAAAGCTACGACGCTGTTTTTATTGGTACTGGAGCGCCGCGAGGGAAAAATCTCGAAATCCCCGGACGCTACGAGAGCGACCGCATTCATATCGGTATCGACTGGCTGGAATCGGTCGCCTTCGAGCACACAAAGAAAATTGGTGAGCAAGTACTCATCATTGGGGTCGGGAACACGGCGATGGATTGCTGTCGTACCTCGCTCCGACTGGGCGGCAAACAGGTCAAGGTCATGGCAAGAAAGCCTCGCGGTTATTTCAAGGCGTCCGAATGGGAACTTGACGATGCCGAGGAAGAACAAGTTGAGATCGTGGTCAATCATTCACCCCGTGAGTTCGTTATCAATGATGGCCAACTGGTCGGTATGCAGTTCGACGTGTTTGAGTACCATGTTGACGATGAGGGAAAACTCCAGCAGGAACTGATCGGCGAGGAATTTTTTCCTTGTGATGACGTGATTCTAGCAATCGGTCAGGAAACTGCCTTTCCATGGATCGAACGAGATATCGGCCTCGATTTCGATCAATGGGATCAGCCAGTAGTCGACCGAACGACCTACCAGTCAACACGCGCTGGCGTTTTCTTTGGTGGTGACGCGGCATTCGGACCTGAAAACATTATCTGGGCGGTGGAACATGGCCATCAGGCAGCAATTTCGATCCACAAGCACTGCCTAAATGAAGCCATCGATGATCGTCTACCCTTTGGTATGAATCTCGTCAGCACCAAAATGAGCATTCATGAGTGGTCTTTCAGCAATGACTACGAGGGAGCCAACCGTCGCCAGATGCGCCACGTCGATCTCAAGGAACGATTCAATCAACTGAATATTGAAGTTGAGTTGGGCTTTTCTGCTGAACAAACAACAATCGAAGTTGAACGCTGTCTGAACTGTGACATTCAAACGGTCTTCACTACTGACCTTTGTATTGAATGCGACGCCTGTATTGATGTCTGTCCAGTCCGTTGCTTAACCATTACTGAGAACACCGATGAACCGACCTTGCGGGCAGCGCTCACTGTACCGGCTCAAAACCCCGACCAACCGCTGTATGTTTCTGCCACACTGCCACAAACTGGCCGGGTGATGGTCAAAGATGAGAACATCTGTGTGCACTGTTCTCTTTGCGCGGAACGGTGCCCAACCGGTGCTTGGGACATGCGCAAGTCCACACTATTGATCCCCTACGCAGCTGACGAAGAAACAGCAACATGGCAACACAAGACCGCGTAAACGATTTCGTTATTCGAATTGCCACGGTGAACGGCACTGGCTCAGCCAGCGCCAATAGCTTACTCATGAAGGCCATTTTTCGCATGGGTATTCCCGTCGTCGGAAAAAACTATTTTCCCTCAAACATTCAAGGGCTACCAACGTGGTACGAAATTCGTGTCACTAAAGATGCTTATTTATCCCGTTCGGGCCACATTGACATCATGGTCGCCATGAACGCGCAGACCTATAGCGACGACCTGATCAGCGTCCAGTCCGGCGGGGTCTTTATCTACGATTCGACCCGGCGACGTGAAGAACTGCATACCAGGACGGATGTCACCGTACTACCTATTCCCCTCTCAGAACTGGCCAATAATGCCTTTACCGGTGCCCGTACTCGCATTCTGATGCGCAACGTCACCTACGTTGGCGCCTTGGCCGCCCTGCTTGAGATAGATCTGGACACGTTAAAACAGTTACTCGAGGAAACATTTTCCAATAAACAGGCACTAATCGACTCGAACCTCACAGCAATTCAAATCGGTTATAACTATGCTCGCGAGCAATTTAATTGCCCGCTGTCCATGCGCCTTAGCCGTCTCGATAAGACCGCCGGCCACATTATGATCGACGGCAATACTGCCGCCGCGCTCGGCTGCGTCTACGCTGGTGCGACCGTCGGCAGTTGGTATCCGATTACACCGTCCACCTCCCTTTTTGACGCATTTACTGACTTCTGCAAACGCTTTCGAACCGACACAGAAAGCGGCACACAAAATTACTGCATCATCCAAGCCGAAGATGAGCTGGCGGCCATCGGCATGGCGCTCGGAGCGGCCTGGAACGGTGCCCGTGCATTTACGTCAACCAGCGGTCCTGGTATTTCTTTGATGTCCGAATTCCTGGGCTTGGCTTATTTCACTGAAATACCGTTAGTCTTGTTCGACATACAACGAGTCGGCCCTTCGACCGGAATGCCCACACGCACGCAGCAAAGCGATATTCTTTCTGCAGCTTATGCATCGCATGGCGATACACGGCACGTCCTACTGTTTCCCTCTGACCCTGCAGAATGTTTTGAATTGGCTGTCACAGCTTTTGACTTGGCGGACCGCTTACAAACGCCTGTAATTGTGCTTTCCGATCTTGATATTGGCATGAACGACTGGCCGTGCCCGGAACTGCGATGGGATGACACCTATCGTCCAGATTACGGCAAGGTTTACCGGGCTAATGAACTCAGAGATCTGGAGCGCTTTCAGCGCTACCTGGATGTCGATGGCGACGGCATCTGTTATCGGTCACTGCCCGGTGATCATCCACGCGGCGCCTACCTGATCCGTGGCTCCGGACACAATCAGGCCGGCGCCTATACCGAGCGTTCAGACGAATACATTGAAGTGATGGATCGACTGCGCAGAAAGTTTGATACGGCTGCCACCTTGGTGCCTGGACCCATTATTGAGCGCACACCTAATGCTGATGTGGCAATCGTTTCGCTCGGCAGTTGCCACGGTGCCATTCAGGAAACCCGTGATCGCCTCGCAGAAAAAGGATTGGCCAGCGACTACCTGCGGATTCGGGCATTTCCTTTTTGCGATGACGTGCGCTCATTTATCGATTCACACCCACGCGTTTTCGTCGTGGAACAGAACCGAGATGCCCAACTGCGCTCACTGTTGATGACCGAAACCGGCATCGCGGCAGATCGACTGGTGCCCGTGCTGTATTACGGTGGCGAACCCCTATCATCGGTGGATATCATTGATGTCATCTTGGAAGAAATCAAACAAGGAAAAGCCGCGTGAGCTTTATCAAGAAACCCCGCATCAACCACCCAGGCCTGGATACCAACGCCGTTGGGCTTACGATACAAGACTACGAAGGTGCTATGTCCACCTTGTGCGCGGGTTGCGGTCACGATTCCGTGTCCAGCGCCATTGTCCAAGCCTACTACGAACTCGCCATTGAACCTCATCGCGTTGCTAAGTTGTCCGGCATTGGCTGTTCAAGCAAAACGCCGACCTACTTCCTGCGGCCCGCACACGGATTTAATTCAGTGCATGGACGCATGCCGTCGATTGCGACCGGCGCAAGCGCGGCCAATCGCGATCTCCACTACATCGGCATCTCAGGGGATGGTGATTCGCTCTCCATTGGCCTTGGCCAGTTTTGTCATGCAATCCGACGCAATGTCGACATGTTCTATGTAATCGAAAACAATGGCGTCTACGGTCTGACCAAAGGCCAGTTTTCTGCTTCGGCCGATGTCGGCAGCCCGGCCCGCAAGGGCGGTGGCACCAACGAAATTCCACCTATCGATCCGGTACTCACTGCCATCAATTTTGGTTGCTCCTTTGTCGCCCGCGGTTTTTCCGGTGATAAGACAACTCTCGTGCCGCTGATCAAAGCGGCCATCCTTCACCGAGGTTTCGCGCTGCTCGACGTCATCTCACCTTGTGTGACCTTCAACGATCATGAAGGTTCGACCAAAAGTTATCTGCATACTCGGGAATTCGAACAAACTGCAGTGTATGCTGATTTCGTCCCCATACGCGATGAAATAACAGCCAGCGTAGATACACACGTCACACCGGTCACTCTGCACGACGGAAGTCAAATTCACCTGCGCACCGTCGACCCAGACTATGATCCCTTTGACCGGGACTCGGTGGTGGCCTACCTCCGTGAGCACCAGAACAAAGGCCAAATTGTGACTGGCCTGCTCTTTGTTGATGAAACAGCACCCGACATGCTCACCCTCAGTAGCACAACCCAAACACCGTTGGTTGATCTCTCCTTCGACACCTTGAACCCCGGGGCCGCCGCACTTAAAACTTTGCAAAAGCAGTGGCGCTGACGCATCGCATGACAACGCCGGCGACAGAAATATTTAAGGCCTACGATATCCGCGGTATCGTTGACCACAGCCTAACTGAAACAACGGTCCAACAGATTGGCCAAGCCGTCGCGAGCGACACGCTCGCGCGCCAAGGCGATACGGTGATCGTGGGCCGGGACGGTCGACTCTCCGGACCAAGACTCGTTAGTGCCCTCTCCGACGGCATCCGCGCCGGTGGTTGCGATGTTGTTGATATCGGCATGGTGGCAACGCCGTGCACCTACTTTGCCAGCCATCACCTCAATATCGGCTCAGCGATATCGGTCACCGGCAGTCATAATCCGCCCGAATATAACGGGCTCAAGATTATGGTGGGCGGTGAAACACTTTTTGGCGAACGCATTCAACACCTTCGTCATCGGATTGAAACAGGAGAACTGGAACACGGCAGTGGCAACCGCCGAGAAACTGATGTTGTCGAGGCGTACCTAAACCGAATAACGAGCACCATTGAACTTGCACGCCCACTCAAAATTGTGACCGACTGCGGTAACGGCGTCGCTGGCGCGTTGGTGCCCAGACTCTTTCGCGCACTGGGTTGTGAGGTGATCGACCTCTACTCAACCGTCGATGGCACATTCCCCAATCACCATCCAGACCCCATTCGCCCTGAGAACTTGACTGATCTGATTACAACCGTTCAAAAGGAAGACGCAGAGTTTGGTCTCGCATTTGATGGTGATGGCGACCGCCTTGGGGTCGTTTCTCCAGATGGTCGCATTATCTGGCCAGACCGTCAGTTAATCCTGTTCGCGAAGGATGTATTGACTCGACATCCCAACGCGGAAATCATTTTTGACGTTAAGTGCACCCAACTACTGCGACAGGCTATCGTGGAGAGTGGCGGCATTCCAACCATGTGGAAAACCGGGCACTCGTTGATCAAAGCGAAATTACGCGAGAGCGGCGCTCCCCTTGCTGGTGAGATGAGTGGGCACATTTTCTTTAACGACCGCTGGTATGGCTTCGATGATGCCCTCTATGTCGGTGCTCGTCTTTGCGAACTTCTGGCTAAAGAAAAGAGTTCCCCAGAGACTATTTTTCGAGAATTGCCAGACACTCTCAATACGCCGGAACTGCGCCTAGAAATGAATGAAGGCGCGCATCACGACTTGATGCATGAACTGGTGGCCAACGCTGACTTCCCTGATGGTGCGGTCAGCCACATTGACGGCATTCGGGTCGATTTTGAGGATGGCTTTGGTCTTGCCCGCGCCTCCAACACCACTCCAACGGTTATCTTTCGATTTGAAGCGACCACTGAGACCAAACTCGATCAGATTAAATCACTCTTTCGCGACCAGCTGTTGTCATTGCAAAGTGACCTCATCCTCCCCTTCTAGTTAGTTACCGCTCGGTCAAACCAAGCCGAGGACACAACGCCTTTAGTCCGTCGCAACGTTAATCGCCTCAGGCCGCCGATACCCTTTTGGTAACGCCCGTCCGCGCTGAGCTCTCGCGCCGAGATACACATCAATATCAGCGGGCTTTAGGCGCATGTGCTGCTTGCCTGCATGAATCTTTAGTACATCACCCTCGCGAAAAACAACAGCATCGACGAGTCGCTCCTCCTGCGCACGGTAGCGTGCAGTAGGGATGTTGATGAGTTTGACACCCTTTCCGCGTGACAAACGCGGCATATCTGCTAACGCTAAAACCAGCATCCGCCCTGCGCTGGTAATCGCGGCGACCCAATCATCCTCATAATCATAAACCCGCTGCGGGGGCAACACCGCCACATTTCGTGCCGTTAAGACGGCCTTACCGGAACGATTACGGGTCACGAGCTCTCCCATTGGAGCTACGAACCCATATCCCGCATCAGTCAACAGGAGATATTCCGTCGACTCACCACCAGCTAACAAGCCACTGAATGTAACCCCCTCGGGCGGCTTCAAATCCTTGGACACCGGCTCCCCCAGGCTACGGGCCGATGGCAACATATGCGGCGCCAGCGAATAGGTGCGGCCGGTCGAATCAAGACAGAGTAAGGTTTCGTTACTTCGCCCAAGAACTGCGTGGAGAAACTCATCCCCAGAGCGATAATTCAAATCACGCGGCTCGACATCGTGACCTTTTGCCGCCCGTATCCACCCCTTCTGAGACAACACCACAGTCAAGGGCTCTGAGGGGATCAGGACCGACTCTGACATCGCCTGAGCAGCCTCCCGCTCAACTAGCGGCGAACGGCGTTCGTCACCAAACGCCTCCGCATCCGCCAGCAGTTCATTTCGAACCACGGTCTTGAGACGCGTCTGTGACTTCAATATTTTAGATAACTCTTTTTTCTCCAATTCGAGCGCTTCCTGCTCGGCTCTGATCTTGATTTCCTCCAACTTAGCGAGTTGTCTTAGCCTAATGTCTAGAATCGCCTCAACTTGTTCTTCGCTCAATCGAAAACGTTTTCTCAAGACCGCCGCTGCGTCATCTTCTTTGCGAATTATCCGAATAACAGCATCGATATTGAGATAGACAGCCATCAGCCCTTCGAGCACATGCAATCGTGTCACGACGCGATCCAAACGATACTGCAGTCGGCGACGGACCGTTTCGAGCCGGAATTTAAGCCAATCGGCAATCAGGGCCTTCAGGTCGAAAACTCGGGGCCGCCCATCGAGCCCAATCACATTCATATTGACTCGGTAACTCTGTTCAAGGACAGTGCTGACGAACAAGTGTTGCATCAAAGCGGTTCTATCCACTCGGTTGGAGCGCGGTTCAATCACGATCCGAACCGGATTTTCATGGTCTGACTCATCACGAATATCATCCACCATGGGCAATTTATTGGCCGCCATCTGCGCGGCAACCTGTTCGATGACCCGCTCACCAGAGACCTGGTAGGGCAACGCCGAAATTAGAATGTTTCCCTCTTCGGGCTCCCACACCGCCCGATGTCTAACCGAACCTGTACCCGTACGATAAATTTCAACGATTTCTTCCCTTGGCGTAACAATTTCCGCGGCCGTAGGGAAATCAGGGCCCTGAATGTGCTCACATAATTGGTCAATACTGGTACGACTGTTTTCCAGTAATCGCACACACGCACTCACTACTTCTCGAAGATTGTGGGGTAAGAGGTCTGTTGCCATCCCCACTGCGATTCCAGAAGCTCCGTTCAACAATACCGTCGGCAAGCGTGCCGGCAATCGGGTAGGTTCAAACAACGTACCATCGAAATTCGGCACCCACTCGGCGGTTCCTTGGCCGAGTTCGGATAACAAAACCTGGGTAAATCGGGACAAACGGGCTTCCGTATAGCGCATCGCCGCAAACGATTTGGGGTCATCTTGAGACCCCCAATTTCCCTGGCCATCGACTAAGGGATAACGCAAACTGAATGGCTGTGCCATCAACACCATAGCCTCATAGCATGCAGTATCACCATGCGGATGAAATTTTCCCAAGACATCCCCGATTGTGCGAGCAGACTTCTTATATTTGGCCGTCACATTTAGGCCCAGTTCAGACATGGCGTAAACAATTCGGCGTTGCACGGGCTTCAGTCCATCTCGTACTTCGGGTAATGCTCGTCCAATGATGACTGACATTGCATAATTGATGTATGATGTCTTCATCTCTTGATCGACAGTATGTCGAATCTGGGTATCAATA